>JANODX010000270.1:0-22343 GCA_031412915.1 Vicinamibacteria bacterium
GGAGAGCGTCAGTTCGCGCCAGGCGAGGCGGTCCGATAGTAACGAGGCGGTCGGGCGGTCGCTGAGGGAGGTCCGTATTGAAGTACTCGGTGACGTTCGGGGGAAGCCGATCGCATCCGGTCCCTGAGCTCGTCGAAGGGATCGGCGTTGGGGGTGGCTTCGACAAGCTCAGCCACCGGCATCCACCGGGTCTTGCAGGATCGCCCCACAACCATGTCGCACACCCAGTCAAGCGGGCGGGGAAGGTGATCCCAGACTTCGATTCGCCAGACTTCTATTGGCCCGCGCCGCGGCGGGGGCAATCTGAATCCGCTGATAGGAGTCCGGGGGAGAGCCCCCCGGTTGACACCTCCGACTCGGTGTCCTAGGGTCCGGTCAACCAATCACGGTCGCGCCCGGTGGTTTCGGGCGGGCACCAACCAGGAGAAAACCGATGAAGCCTCGACTTACGGATTGCTGCCGAATCGTACTGATGCTCTTCACCGTCGCCATCGCGGGCGCTGCGTCGGCGGGCGAGATCAAGGGCAAGGCCAGCGACACAGATGGCGGTGCGCTCCCGGGAGCGGAAGTCACGCTCGAGAATGCGGCGACCGGCGACCGGACCTCGGTGGCCACGGACGCGGCCGGCGCCTACGCCTTCAGCGGCCTGCCCGCGGGGATCTACCGCGTGATCGCGCATGTCCCCGGGTTCTCCCAGGCGGCGCGGAACGTCTCCCTCGCCGCGGATTCGGCAACCGCCGAGGTGAACTTCGTCCTGGCCGTGGGCAACCTTCAGAGCGAGGTCACGGTGACCGCGTCGCGCAGCGCGCGAGACGCGCTGCTGGTCCCGCTTCGGGCCGAGAGCCTCGGAGAGGCGACCATGGCGGCCACCAACCCCGCCTCGTCGGGAGAACTGATGATCGAAGCGACCGGAGTCACCCCGGTGGGCAGCGGCCCCTTCCAGATGCGTCCGCGGCTCCGCGGCCTCGACTCGACCCGCGTCCTGATTCTGGTCGACGGCGAGCGCTTGAACAACGCGCGCACCGCCACTGACCGGGCGGGCGTCGAAGTGGGCCTGGTCGATGCCGCCAGCATTGAGAGTGTCGAAGTGGTGAGCGGCGCGGGTTCCGTACTGTATGGGACCGACGCACTCTCCGGTACCGTGAACATCCTGACCGCGCAGCCCAGCTTCTCCGACCAGACCCGATTCATCGCGAACGCCAACGGCTACTACAGCTCGAACGAGAAAGGACTGCGCGGCAACCTCGGGGTGGGAGTCACGGCGCCCCGGTACGCCCTCAACATCTCCTTGGGCAAGGAATCCTTCGACAACTACAGCAGCGGCGGCGAGGACGGCGCCGTCCTCGAGGATTCCCGCCCGCTGTTCGCGAAGGGGACCCTCAAGCAGGTCGACACCATCGACAGCAATTTCGGCTTCAACTTCAAGGCCTTCCCCGAGGCCTTCAATGCTCCCTTCGTGCGAACCTCGACCGAGATTCCCACCTCGAACATGGACGGCGCCACGGTCAACGGCAACGGCGTGGTCGCCTTCAACGACAAGCAGACCCTGAAAGTGAAGTATTTCCACCGCGAGGCCGAAGAGGTAGGTTTCCCCGACTTCGTCCCGCCGCAGTTCTTCCAGGGCATAGTCCTTCCCTACAGCAAGCTCGACAAGGTTTCCGCGCGTTACGAGGCCCGCCTCATCAATTCCTGGTTCTCCCATCTCTCGGTCACGGGCTACTACCAGAAGCAGGATCGCCTGCTGCGCAACGTGAACATCCCCGTCCAGTTCCCCGCTCCTTCCGCGACCTTCTTCCCCATCAGTGTTTTCCGGCTCGTCATCAACAGCGACACCGGGCAGAAGGTGAAGACGCAGGGCTTCGACGTGCAGGGCACTTTCCTGGCTTCTCCGCGAAACGTCCTCACCGCCGGCCTCACCTACTACCAGGACGACAGCGCGGACTATCGGACGAGTTCCACCCAGACGAACCTCGTCGGCCAGGTGGTCCTGGGCTCCCGAGGCCCCGCCGCGGTCGTCTTTCCGTCTCTCGTCCCCCTCGGCGGCCCCGTCGTCACCAATCCGACCCGCGTTCCGAACGCGACCTTCAGCGACTTCGGGGCCTTCGCGCAGGACGAGTGGGACATCACCACCAAGGTCCGCGTGGTCGCGGGCCTGCGGCTCGACGGTTACAAGGTCAACACCGAGGCCACCACGGGCTACAACATCGCCCCGGTCATCGCGGGGGCCAAGCCGCCCATCGATCCCGCCACCCTGCCCAACCCGAGCGGCGACAGCATCAGCCGCACCGCTTTCACCGGCGACGTCGGCCTGGTGTTCAAGCAGAGCGACAAACTGAGCTTCATCGCGCACTATGGCCGGAGCTATCGCCATCCCAACCTGGAGGAGCTTCTCTTCGCCGGACCGGCGACCATCGGGAGCATCGCGCCCAACATCACGGTCGGTCCGGAGAAGGGCGACAACGTCGACCTCGGCCTGAAGTTCCGCTCGTCGCAGTTCCAGGGGTCGGTTTCGTACTTCAACAACAAGTACACCGACTTCATCTCCACCGAGATCACCGCACTCACCGCGTCGAGTTCGATCTCGCAGGCGATCAACTACGCGGATATCCGGATTCAGGGCCTCGAGGGCGACGTGCAGGTCTCCTGGAAGCAGGGCCCGACCATCGCCTCTCTTTTCGGCAACGCCTCCTACAACAAAGGCGAAGTCCTGAAAGGAACGAATCCGCTGACCAAGAAGTCGATCGCGGGAACGCCCCAGGACAACATCACGCCCCTGAAGATCCTGGCCGGTCTGCGCCTCACCGACAGGAAGGAACGTTTCTGGGGCGAGTACTCCCTGCGGTACGAGAAGGAGGTCGAGCGCGTGGCCGCCACCCTCAAGGATTCTCCCTTCCTCATCTATCAGGATCTGGCCGGCCTCGCCGGCTTCACCATCCAGCGCATCGGCGCGGGCTATGACTGGCGGAAGGACAAGAAGACGGTGGGTCTCACCGTGAACGTCGAGAACCTGACCAACACGTTCTACCGCGAGCAGTTCCAGTTTGCGCCCGCCCGCGGCCGATCGATCACGGTCGGCCTCCGGGTTCGCAGCATGTAAATCCTCTCCCCTCCTCCCGGACATCTCCACTCCGGAGCCCGAGAGCCCTTTAGGGAACGGGCCGGCACGAAGGAACCCTCAGGGCTGCTGAAGCACAAGCAGCCAGCCCTTCCCGGGTTCAACGGGAAGGGGTTGTCCCGGGTCGAAGGTCCGTCCTTCCTGAAAACCCTCGATGGGAGACGCCGTGATCCGTACCCTGGCCGGGTCGAGACCAAGGGCCTTCCAGTCGATACTCAGGGCCACGTCCGTGCGCTCTTTCGCCCAACTCGCCATCGCCACCATGGTCCGGCCGGCGCGCACGTAGGCGGTGGCTAGCACGTCGGCTCTCCCGGTTTTTACCGGGTTCGTCCCGACCCAGAACCCGATCATCCGGCTGTCCGCGATGCCGAATTCGTCCCAGGCCTTCCACATCGACCGGGGGTCACCCGCCCACGGCAGCCGGCCGGTCATGCCGAACACCATGCCCCGCCACGGCTGTCCTCCGCCTTCGAGCATCTCGCTCATCAGGCCGAAGGGAAGGCCCGAGATCTCGGTGAGCCAGTAGGAAGGCGCCGCGTTGTAGTCGAAATACTCGCCGAACCAAAGCCGGTTCAGATAAGGAAAGTGTTCGAGATACAGGTTGGCGCTGCTCGCGAAACCGTCCCGCACGTTGTGCTGATTCGCGGAATGCAGGTCGATCAAGGCCTGGGGCCGGTTCCGGTCCAGCACCTTGCGCACCCGCTTCATGGTGAGCCGGTCGAAGGCCACATCATCAATGTAAAGACCATCGATGCCCACGTTCCGGGCGAGCCACTGCAGACCCTCCACATAGAAGTTGTGCCAGCGCGAAACGCCGCTGTTCACCACCGCCGCGTCCTTCAGCTCCGGGACGAACCATGCGGCGATGTAGTTGGACCCGAGGTGCTCCTGCAACCAGGAGAAGCCGCCGCCCGGGCCGGGGGCGAAGATCTCGTCGCCGAGGCTTCGCAGCGCGAACATCTCCGGGGCCCGGTTGGTCAGTTCGCGCACGGTGTAGTAAATCTTGACCCGCTGGCCGAGGGCGTGGGCCTGATCCACGTAGGCCTTCATCTCGGCGGGGCGGAAGAACGGGTAGTTGATGTGGGGATTCACGGAGTTGGCGTGATGGACGTTGATCACGTTCGCACCGGTGTTGAGGACGTCGGTCGGCGGCTTGAAGGCGTGGAAGAAGCGCGTGGCGAACTGGGCCTTCGGGTCGATCGGTTTGAACGGGGTCAGGAGCAGCCGGAAGTTGAAGGAGAGCTCTGTTCCGGGCTCCACGGTGCGCGCGCCGCTGTAACAGCTGACCAGATACGCGGCGTCCTTCAGGGCCAGACGGCACCCGCCCTTCCCCTGGTTGAACCATGAGGCCGGTGCGACCAGCGGCTTCATGGTGTAGAAGTTGGTATTGAGCGGCCGGACGTATTTGTCGTCCTTGAGCGTGAACTGCAGCCCGGCATTGATGTCGCCGATCCACGCGGAGTCCTGGTTGTTTTTTGCGACATCCCACTTCCACTCGAAAGTGTCGGGACGAACACCCCCCTTCTGTCCGAGACCCATCAGATAGCGGGCCACGTCTTTCGCGACGGGGATCTCCAGCCGGATGTCGTCCACCGGCGTCTTCGCAGTCGCGCCGAGGCGGACCGTGTATTCAAGAGTCCCGTCGAACTCCATCTGCGCCTCGGTATCCAGAGTCAGCGATCCCCCTCGGGCCTTGGCCTTCCAGGCCACGGCTCCCGGCCGTCTCTTGGTGAAGGTGAGGCCCGAGGCTTCCCAAGGGGCTATTCCCGGGTCGGACCCCGCGGCCACCAGGGTGACGGGACCGGTCAGCACGGCCCGACCCTCGGGGGTCAGATGAGTCATCTCTTCCGCGAAATGACTCTCGATCGCGGAGGGGAAGCCCATCGCGTTGAGGGTCACGGACCGGCCAAGGATGCCGATGGTTTGCCCGGTGACCGTGACCTTGGTGTAGGGCGCCACGAGGTCGTCGTCCACCGCGACCGTCGAATCGAGCCAGCGCAGACGTGAGAGTCGCCAGGGCTCGTTGTCACCGTGGTTGGCGATCACGGTGGGGAGCACGCGTAAGCGGACGGGGAGGGTCGTGCGCGGGAGGCCGCGTGGCGCGACCACGAGTTCGCCGGTGTAGTCGCCCGCGGTCGCGGCTTCCGGGATAAGGGCGCCGCACCAGAGGGGCTCCACGTCTCCCTTCTCCACTCGCACTTCGCGGACGAAGGGTCGGGCCGCCGAGTCGATGCCGCCGAGGTTGAAGCAGCGCATCGCCTTCCCGGGAATGCTTCCGCCGCCCTTGCGCGCGAGCGCGCCAAACTCCACCCGGATGTCCTCCACGGTCTGCCGGACCGCGTAGATGCCCAGTTGGAACGCATAGAACTCGCCGCGCTGGGCCAGGCCGCTGAGCGCGCCGTTTGCTCCCCGCCGGATCCAGCGGAGCGGCAGGTCGGCCTTCATTTTGATGGGATTGGCACGGTCCTCGGGAAACACCAGGTAGTTCGCCCGGGCGTGTCTGGACTGGAGCTCGGCGGTCTCCTCCCGGGTGGCGATGACCTGCATCGGGTAAAAGCCGTTCAGCGCATCGATCGCCTGCATCTCCACCACGATCGCTTCGGGCAGCTGCCGCCAGGCCCCGGTTGCCAGACCCTCGGCGGAGAGATGGTTGTGGGTGAGCCAGGCGACATCCGCGGTGGCCTCGGGTTCGGGATAGGTCACTTTCGGATAGTTCGCGCGGCCGGACACGAGATTCGGCATGTAGTAGATGTGGTAATCGCCGGAGGAGGGCGCTTCGAACACCAGGTCGCCCGATTCACGGGAGACCGCCACCCGCGCCACGTTCAAGACGCGTCCGTCGCTCGAACTCTGGACCACGACGATGTTCTTCTTGTGGGGATCCTGATCCGGCCTTCGCCACCTTAGGTGGACGCGCACCGCCGGCGCCGCTGCTGCGACCCGCACCACCGCCCGGTGGTTTCCATACTTGTCCGCATCCCACCAGTCCACGCCGTAGGGAACGTCGGCGTCCTGAAGGGGCGCGGCCGATCCGCACGTGGTGCGGACGGCGTCCATCGCTTCGCGGAACGGCGGTCCGGCCAGGATGGCCTCGAGTCCGTCGCGGGTGAACGAGAGTCCGGCAACCGGCCTGGTGATTCCACTCGTGATCGCCATGGCCCCTCGGCAGTCGCCGGTCTTCGTGAGGTTCGAGGCGCGGCGCAGGCGGACGTCCAGCCAGATCTGTCGCACATTGATCCCGCCCTCCTCGCGAGGAAAGAAGCGACCGGCGAACTGTCGATCGGCCTCGTCGAACCGTCCGGCCTCCGCCAGGGCCAGGGCGAGTTTGTACACCAGGGCCGCGGGCAGGGTCTTCTGATCGGGGAAGCTCAGCAGCGCGTCCGCCCTTTCGGCGGCCGGCCGGCCCGCGCGGAGCAGGGCCTGTTCGAGGCCGGTGTAGATGCCGATGTTCCGCGGGTCGTATCTCGTTCCCTCCCGAAACACCGCGATGGCTTTCTCGAGTTCGCCTCCCTGCAGGAGAGTGAAGCCCATGTTCCGATGAAGGGTGGGAATTTCAGGGACCAATGCGCGCGCAGACTCCCAGGACTTGAGCGCGGCCTCGGTCATCCCGGACGACAGGTGGAGCGAACCGAGCAGGAAATGGGCAGTGGCGTCCCTGGGATTGCGGGTGACCGCATCGGTGAGAACCGTCATCGACTCGGGCCGATTCGGGAACACATACGTGGTGGGGAGGGTCGAGGCTAAGGCATAGTCGCGGTCCGGAGATCCGTGCCGGAGCGAACGGACGTAACCGCGGTAGTACGCGACGAGGGGATACGACTCGGGGTGCCCCATTCCGGGCTCGGTCACCACACCGGTTCCGTTCGGATAAGGGCGAGTCAGCAGGTCGAGTGCTTCATCGAGAAGATTGAAGCGCAGGTAATCCGCGACCAGTTCCAGGATCCGCTCCGGATCCGCGGCGAGGTGTTCCCATAGCCCTGGATCCGGCGCGCCGAGGCGGACGGCTTCGTATCGCAACAGCGAACTGGTCGGATCGATGCCGCGCCACTCGTCGAGGCGTTTCTGCGCTTCGGCGGTTCGGCCGCTTGCGCGCAGGAGTGCCACCTGCATACTCCCGGCGCGCACCGAGAGCGGCCCATCCGCGACCGCCTCACGGAGGAAACGCAAGGCCTCGTCGCGCGCCCCATCGCGGGATGAGAGTGCCGCCAGGTTGAGCAGGCTTGAGGTTCGATGCGGTCCATACTGCTCGGCGGCGTCGAAGTTCATGCGGGCGCGAATCGAGTTCGTGTCACGCTCGGCGAGGCCCAGGTAATAGGCGATTTCGCGGTCGTTGCTGATCTTCGAGAGCGCCTTCCGCAGGAAGGGGACGGCCGCGTCATATTGCTTCAACCCCACGAGCAGGCGACCGGCGGCACGATGGAGATTCGCGCTGTCCGGAAACTTCTGCAGGCCCTCGCGATACGTGTCGAGCGCCGTCAACCGCTGGCCTTCCAGTTCCTCGGCCAGGCCCTGCCCTTCGAAGTCCGCGTCGGTGCGGGCGGAGAGTGCCGGCGGATGCGTGGGGGGCTGGGGGCCGGTGCTGAGTCCGCTGAGGTCGGCGAATTCGTAGGAGCCTTCGGTATGTCGCAGCAGTTCGCGACCGGAGGCGTCCACGATCCGCACACTGTAGTTTCCAGCACTCAGTTGCTGCGGGTATGCGCGCCTGAAGGTGCTCTGGGGCGTGAGGTTCACGGTCTCCCTCGCCACCTCACGACCTCCGTCCCTGATGGTCAAGGTGGCGTCCGGAAAGGCGCGCTGGCCGTTCAGGGCCAGGTTCAGAGTCACTCGACCCGTCGGTTCCGGGGTACGCGACAGGTTCAGGAGAACATCCGGATTCGCCCGGGACAGGCCGTCGAGGTCGAGCATCGGCATCCAGTACTCGGTGAACTGGATCGACTGCTGCGGCTCGAGAAAGCCGTAGGTCTCCTGGTTCCGGAACAATCCGGCCTGGATTTCGACGTAGGCGCTGTTGTTGTCCGAGAGCGCCCGCCGCCAGTCGAGACCGTCGGCATCGCTGCTCCAGGACCAGAGTTTCTTCGCGGGCAGGTCGGTGGGCGACGAATAGTGCACCACTCCGGATTTCGTCTTCGGGTGGTACACCGCCATGTAGGGCTCGCGGCTCAAGTGGGCGAAGCGCGACACCGGTCCGTATTTGTGGTTCCCGACCACGGAGAGATCGTGTCCCGCCGAATCGATGGGCCAGGTGTCCACGAACGTGAAGCCGTGCGATGCCGTGTGTTCCATGGGGTAGAGGATCCGGGTGTCGTCCCACACTTCGACCCCGGCATTGGTCCACCAGTAGAAACGGTGACGGACATCGGCCCGGTTGTACAGAGTGGTTCTCTGTTCGAGGACGGCCGCACCCGGCCGCAGGGTCAACTCGACCCGCCACTGCATGCCGTAGGGCCGATCGATGTTGCCGACCCAGGCGGAGGCGCTGCCGTCCGGGCCGGTGGTGGTGGCGAAGTCGACCGGGGACACGGTCATCCAGTTGTGGGAGACGGGGAAATTGAATTCGATGCCCAGAGCCGCCCAGGCCCCGCGATAGGCGATGCCCGCGAACTTGATCGACGGATTCGCGTAGAACATCTCCTGACCGTTGCGCTTGTCCGTGCAGCGGTACAGGTGACCGCCCAGGTCGGGCAGCACGAGGCACTTCAGGTATTCGTTCTCCAGCCAAATCGCCCGCCACGCCTTGTTCACCCGGCGGTCGGTCAGATGGTCGCGCAGGGTGTACGGATAGTTGAACCGGCTCGATCGGAACTGGTCGAAGGGGGGATTCGGATCGGGCAGGCCCTCTTCGTAGGACGGTATGACCACGGCGTCCTGCCAGACCCTTGCGCCTTTGAACTCGGGGGCAGGCTGGGCCGTGGCCGGCTTCGATCCGGCGGCGCCCGCGCCCAAAGCCGCGAGCAGGGCCAAGCACCGGAGCACGAGCTTGTTCGCGCGTCTTCTGGTCATGTGACGTTCCTTTGGTTCACCGCCCCGAGTTTGACGGACCGAAAACAAGGAGTTTCGGGGCCGAACAATAGCCGGTTCGGGGTGCGGAACAAGACCATTCGTCAGACCGGCTTGCCGGCGATTGTGTCCGAGCTCAAATACCGGGCAGCCTGCAGATCGATCCGGCGCTGGTCAAAGCCTTGCGTTCCGGAGTCGCAAGGCGTTGCCGATGACCGACACGGAGCTGAGACTCATCGCCGCGGCCGCGATCATCGGCGACAGGAGCAGACCGAAGAACGGATAGAGCACTCCCGCGGCGAGCGGGACTCCCAGCGAGTTGTAGATGAACGCGAAGAACAGGTTCTGGCGGATGTTCTTCATGGTGGCGTGAGACAGATTCCGCGCCCGCGCGATGCCCAGAAGATCGCTCTTCACCAGCGTGAGACCGGCGCTCTGGATGGCGACATCCGTGCCGGTCCCCATGGCGATGCCCACCTGGGCCTGGGCCAGAGCCGGCGCATCGTTGATGCCGTCGCCGGCCATCGCCACCATCTTCCCACTGGCCTGGAGTCTCCTGATCACATCCGCCTTGTGCGCGGGCAGGACCTCGGCGATGACGTCCTCGTCCTTGAAGCCGAGCGTGCGCGCCACCGCGGAGGCGGTGGCGCGATTGTCGCCGGTGAGCATGACCACCCGGAGTCCCGCCATCCGGAGTTGACTCAACGCCTCCTTCGTTGAGGCCTTGACCGGATCGGCCGCGCCAATCAGACCGGCGGCCTTGCCGTCGACGGCGAGGAACATGACGGTTTGGGCTTCGGCGCGCAGGCTTTCGGCGCGCGCCGAAAGCGCGGCGGTGTCGATTCCAAGATCGGTCGAGAGCGCCGCGTTCCCCAGAGCGATGCTGCGACCTTCGATCGTACCCTTGACGCCCTTGCCGGTAACCGACTCAAAGCCCTCGGCCGACACCAGTCTGAGCTCCCTGGCCTCGGCTCCCGTCACGATGGCCGCGGCGAGCGGATGTTCGCTGCCGCGTTCAAGACTGGCGGCAAGACGGAGGACCTCATCTTCGGTGAACCCCGGCAAGGCGACCACGGAAACGACCTTCGGCTTGCCCTCGGTCAGTGTGCCGGTCTTGTCGATCACCAACGTATCGACCTTCTCCATGGTCTCGAGTGCCGCCGCGTCCTTGATGAGAACGCCCGCCGATGCGCCGCGACCCACGCCCACCATGATCGACATAGGCGTGGCAAGTCCAAGAGCGCACGGGCACGCGATGATCAGGACGGCCACCGCGTTGACCAGGGCGTGAGCGAGCCGCGGCTCGGGGCCGAAGAACGCCCAGGCGAGGAAGGTGGCGACCGAAGCGCCGATGACGGTGGGGACGAACCACCCCGCGACCACGTCGGCGAGGCGCTGGATCGGCGCCCGGCTCCGCTGCGCCTCGCTCACCATTTTGACGATCTGGGCCAGCAGTGTGTCGCTACCCACGCGTTCGGCCCGCATCACGAAACCCCCGGTGCCGTTGATGGTGGCGCCCGTGACCGGGTCGCCCTTCTGCTTCTCGACGGGGATAGGTTCACCGCTGATCATCGACTCGTCGACCGAGCTCGACCCTTCGACCACCTTGCCGTCGACCGGGATCTTCTCGCCCGGGCGCACCCGTAAGCGGTCTGCCACCATCACCTGTTCGAGGGGCACGTCGGCTTCGCTTCCGTCCGTCGCGATGCGTCGTGCCGTCTTGGGCGCCAGACCAAGCAGGGCGCGAATGGCGGTCCCGGTGCGACCGCGCGCGCGCAGTTCGAGGACCTGACCGAGGAGGACGAGGACGGTGATGACGCTGGCCGCTTCGAAGTAGCGGTCGACCTGTCCGTGGTGGCCGCGGAACGAATCGGGGAAGGCCCGGGGGAAGAGTGTCGCCACCACGCTGAAGGAATAGGCGGCTCCGGTGCCGATGCCGATCAGCGTGAACATGTTCAGGCTTCGGTTCACGAACGAGGCCCACATACGTTGGAAGAACGGCCAGCCCGCCCACAGCACCACCGGGGTCGAAAGCGCCATCTCCAGCCAGCCTTGAGTCCTGGGCGCCATGACGCGCTGAAGCGGATTGCCGGGGATCATGTCGCCCATCGCCATCAAGAAGACGGGGATGGTCAGGGCCAGACCCACGCGGAATCGATGCGTCATGTCCACGAGTTCCGGATTGTCGGGTTCTTCGATGGTGACGGTGCGGGGTTCGAGGGCCATGCCGCATATCGGACAGTTTCCGGGCTCCGCCCGAACGATCTCGGGATGCATCGGGCAGACGTATTCGGTCTTCGTGGCGGGCGGGGCGATCGCTTCGGGCTCGAGGGCCATGCCGCACTTTGGGCAAGGCCCCGGCTTTTCGGAACGTACTTCGGGATCCATCGGGCAGATGTACGCGGCGGACGCTCCGGCGGGCAAGGCGGCGCGCTCCGCCGGTCTCGGCTTCGGGACGACGGATCCGTCGGGAGCGAGATATCGACCCGGATCGGCAACGAACTTCTTGAGACAGCCCTGGCAGCAGAAGTAGATGGTCTTGCCCTGGTACTCGGTCGATCCCGCGGCCTTGGCTGGGTCGATCCGCATGCCGCAGACGGGGTCGAGGGCGAGTTCCGGCGACACGGCGACGGGAGCCGCGGCCAGGGTCAAGGTCTTCGACTTCGCGGGGAGGTAGCGATCGGGGTCGGCTTCGAACTTCGCCTGGCAGCCCTTGCTGCAGAAGTGGACCAGCCGGCCGCGATGCCGGACCGAACCTGCGGCTTTGGCGGGATCGATCTTCATGCCGCAGACGGGGTCGGTGGCTTTCGGCGCGGCGCCTTCGGAAGGGGTACCGGATGGGGAATGAGCGTCCTGATGATTCATGGCTGTCTCTCTTTCACTCCTGCCGCGCCCTTTTCCTACCGCGCCCCGGTGAATCTTTTCACGCCCCGGCCACCCCGACCGAGAGGCCATTTGCTCCGTCCCCCCGCACCTCCTCTGCGGCCTTGACCTCGGTGTTCCATTTCCAGAGCAGGTAGATCGCGGGGTAGACGAGCAGTTCCATGGCGAACGACGTGGCGAGACCGCCCACCGTGGGCGCGGCCACGCGCTTCATGACGTCGGCCATGGGATTGTAGGTGAAGCAAGCGGGGTCGGCCCCTCAAGGCCAGCCGCGCCCAGCAGCGCCGCCCCGGCAAGTACGATTCTCGGGACCGCCGTCCTTGTTCGGTCACGATAGGGGTCGCCCAGCCGCGGCTGTTCGGGGGGCGCTATCCTTCACCAATGGACCGGGACGAGATCCTCCGCGTACTTCGAGCCTTCGAGGCGTCTGGCCTCGAGTACGTCCTCATCGGCGCTACGGCCATGGGCTTTCACGGCCTGGTGCGTGCGACTGAGGACCTGGACCTTTTCATTCGGGCCACGGCCGAGAACGTCGAACGGTTGCGTGTGGCCCTGAGAGCGTCGTACGCGGACGACCCCCATATCGATGAGATCTCCGCGGCCGACCTGTTGGGCGAGTACCCCGCCGTCCGCTACTACCCGCCGAGCGGCGACCTCTACTTCGATATCCTCACCCGTCTCGGCGAGCTCGCCAGTTTCGAGACGGTCGAAGCCGAGACCAAGGAGATTGAGGGCGCCCGGGTGAGGGTGGCGACACCCCTGGCCCTGTATCGCCTCAAGAAGGGCACCGTGCGTCCCAAGGATCACCAGGACGCGGCGGCCCTGCGTGAACGGTTCAACTTGACGGACAATGAGGTTTGAGGTGCCGGTCCAGAAATTCCGCTCGATCGAGGAAATGAACGAGGCGGCGCCCCTGCGCTCCCCCGGACGCGAGGACTTCGATCGTTTCTTGCGACACTGCGCGCGCTATTGGAAGATCGCGCCCAGGGTCTATCCGCGCGGCGTCTTCAAGTTCCGGTCGGTCAAGGAAGCGCGTCACCCTGCACCCTGAACCTTCGGCTCACACTCGAGCCGATGCGGGCGATCAAGGCCCTTGCGAGGGGTCCTCATTTCTGCAAGCCTGCCCGCCAGTTTCTGCTTCTTCACCGGCGCCTTCGCGCGCAGTGGCGACGTGTGACCGGTTCAGCGAGTGGCCGCTTGATGAATCGCGGGGCTTAACCTTCCTCTGTTGATGCCTGCCGGCGCGGACGGCCGCCGATGGCCATGACGATCGAGCCGGCAGCATGTGCCGGTAGCTCCCGAACCCCGTTCTCTGAACTCGCAGGGCGGAGTAGAAGATGCCCGCGAAGCCAACAGCGGTCACGGAGACATGCTTGACCATCGAGTTCGGCATGCCGGCGAGCGACAGGCCGAGGCGAGCAAGACCAACGACGGCGACCGCGACCAGGATCGGGGCTTGATAACGAACGTAGTCTGCGTAGGGTTTTTCAAACATGCGCCGGCCCGCTTCATGTTCGCGGGAGTACGTGCGAGCCGCCTTGCCCGGCACCCGCATTGGTCGGGCCGGGATACACTCGGGGCTGCATGTGCCGATTCTTGGCCTACCAGGGACACCCGGTCATGATCGCCGACCTGCTCTACCGCCCGCGCCACTCGCTGGTGCAGCAGAGCCAGCACTCAGAGGAGCTGTCGCAACCCTTCAACGCCGACGGTTTCGGCGTGGGCTTCTACGTGGGTGCGGACCCGATCCCCTGCGTGATGCGCGCCACCGGCCCGGCCTGGTCCAACCGCAGCCTGGAGAGCCTCTCGGACAAGCTCTTCACCGAGCGCATCTTCGCCCATGTGCGCGCGGCCTCGCCGGGGCTGGCGGTGCAGGCCACCAACTGCCACCCCTTCGGGCACGGGCGCTTCCTGTTCATGCACAACGGCGCCATCGAGGGCTTCCGCAAGGCCAAGCGTCGGTTGCAGAATGCGCTCAGCGACAGCGCCTGGGAACTGATCGAGGGCTCGACCGATTCGGAGCACGCCTTCGCGCTGTTCATGGACGAGATCGGCGGCGCCCAGGCCCAGCCCACCACCGCCGAGCTGCGGGCGGCGCTGGTGCGCACGCTGGTCCTCCTGCGCGAGATTGTCAGCGCGGCCGGAGCCAGTGGCGTGATGGCCTGTAACTTCGCGGTGACCGACGGACGTTCGACCGTGGTCACGCGGTACGGGCACAGCCTGGGCCGCGAGCCGGCCTCGCTCCACTACTCGGCGGGCAGCCTGTACACGTGCTCGGATGGGGACGGCGACATGCGGCCGGCCGAGGGCCCGCGCTACGGAGCCGTGATCGTGGCCTCCGAGCCCCTCAGCCGCGACGCCTCGGACTGGCAGCCCGTGCCCGCGAACCACACCGTGGCCATAACCCCCGACGGCCGCCTGTCGATCGAGAAGATCGAGATCTGAGCCCCGGGCCCGGCCGGCGTCCTATCTGACCGGGATCGCCTCCGCGTCAGGGTGACGCGTGTCGACGGTTCCGTAGAAGAGTCCATCCGGTCGCGGATGCCGAAATCCGCACGGACATGCTCGGCCACGAGCTCCTCAAAGGACAGGCGGTCCGGAGTGATTCCGCGCAGCACCCCGGCCTTCAGCCACTCGGGCGCCCAGGATGAGTCGGTGGGCGGGATTTCCTGCTGGAGAGACCTGATTTCGATCCAGGACTCGAGGTTGACGCTGATCGCTTCGTGCGCGACCGCGGGCGGGATGAGAATCACCCCGAAGAGAGCCGGGAGGATGCGCATCAGCGAGATCTGATGCAAGGCGACCAAAGGCGAGGTATCTGCGACGACAGCAGTCACAACGTCTTGGCGATGGCGACCTCAGTCGCAAATTCTTCCGGGCTCATGTGAATGGAGGGAATGCCCATCTTCCCGGTGGCCTGGATGAATTCGATGCGGCCCATACCGAGGAGCTTTGCGGCCTTGCCGCCGGAGATGGCGGCGCGGCGATAGAGATCGAGCACGATCGCTTCGTGCGCGGCCTTCTCGATGGGGCTCTTCATCAAGACGGCGAGGTTTTCGGGGATCTCGATGGTGATGCTCGACATGGGTCTTTCTCAGTCCGTATTGTAGGCGTTCCCTGCTGATGGACAAGGGGTCCCTGGCGCAGGCCGGTCTCGGGGAGCACCCGCTCGATCGGATTTGCCGCAGTTGCCTTCATTCGTCGCCCGATGCACGAAGGGCAGGAGCCCCGCCCTCCTAAGAAACTCCCTCCAGGATCTGGCCGGTTTCGTTGGAGACGAGGCTGAAGCCGAGATTCTCGGCGCGGGAGCGGAGACGGCGCAGTACCGATTCCTTGTTGGCTTGATCATAGGATGCGGCGCCCGGGCCCTTGTAGACAATCTCACCCTTCAAGCATCTGAAGACCAGGAGGGCGAGTTTTCTGGCTGTTGCCGTAATCGCCTTGGCCTTCCCGACTCGGAACGCGAGTCTCCGATAGAAGGCTCCGAGTGCCGTCTGCGTTCGGCCAAGGGTCATCGCCGCCATCCGCAGGATGGCCGCCGCACGGTTGACGGAGGGCTGCGTTCGAGAACTGAGGAGCTTTCCGCCCGACACTCGGTTCTTGGGCGCCAAGGTCAACCACGAAGTGAAGTGAGCCGCGGTAGGCCACCGGGACATATCGGTCCCGATCTCGGCGATGATCCTCAGCGCGGTGTAAAGCGCGCAACCTCAACCTTGCCTTCCGGCATGGGGATTCCAGGAAGTTCGAGGGAGAGGCCCCGAGGGTGGCCTTGGCTTGCGCCGTTTGGGGTCCACTCATCGTTGGGGAATCAGCGCGGTGAGGCTCTGCCGCCTCCAGTTCCTTGCTCGGGGGGCGTCACAAGCGATGCTTGAGGTTGGGGCAACGGTAGGTCTCGCCGGGTAGGGAGAACCGATAGCACCCGCTCAGCTGGGAATTGTGCCGCCAAGGAAAGTGTCATAAGCCGCAGCCCAGACAAAGCCGGTATCGGTCCACAATTCGGGCATGCCGGCTACAGCAGCTGGGAACTGTTCCCCTCGTTGGTGGTCTTGGCCGCAGCACGCGGCGACACCCGCAAATCTGAGGCGGGACTCTTCGAGCTTTCTTCAATTGCGCGATTGGGGGGGGTCGCGGGGCGTTCGGGCACCGGCGAGTCTCCCCCGTGCGCTCCGCAGTTTCCCGTCAACGCGGCCGCGAGTCAGTGCGCTACCGCACTCGCCGAACGCGAATCTATCGAGAGGCCGGGCGTCGACTCATCAGTCGACGACGTAGGAGAACACCTTGAACCGGCGCTGGTGCTCGATGATCGATCCGAAAAGACGCCCGGTCTGCTCCTTGCCATCACGGTCCCGGAGGCGCAATTCGGTCTCCCGGTGAACCGTGAATGTCCCGTAGTCCTCGACTACGCCTTTGAACTCCAGTGAGATCACAATGAAGCCGCGGTCCTGCCAGCCAGCCAGACGGCCGCGAAGATTGGCGTCGCTTTTCGCGAAGAGATCCTTCCACACATAGTCCAGTGGGAGGTTGCGCTCGGGCCGGCTCGCCGGGAGCTTCGGCCAGACCAGGTCCCGAAACTCCCCCTCGGACACCGCCAAGGCTCGACCTTCGGCCAAGCCCTGGACCACCGCTCGCGCCACCGCCTCCGGGGTTTCAAACGTGTTGGCGAGACTCGGACTCGTGCTGGTCCTACACCCGAAGGCCGAAAGAATGCTGAGGATCAGGACCGTAGCAAGAACGGTGGTGGCGCGCGGATGACCCGGAGCCCCCGATGGCCGTGGATGGATCAACGTTGCGGGAACGAGGTCCAGCCGCGCGTCCAGTCGTCCGCGGGCGCGGGGGCGACGCCGCCGATGTACGAAGTCACCTCAAAGAAGCCATCGTTGGGGGGCACGGCCGGCGCGATTTGCCCTCCGGCAAGGGTATCGATCGAAGTTGGCTGCCAAACGGGATTGGCGTGATTGAAGCAATTGCCGACCCCTGGGTTCTCGCCGAGGCGGACGTTCGGGAAGGTACGGTTGGTGAAGAGCGGGAGGGTTGTGGCTGCGGCGTATGTCGTGCCGTTCGCGCCCGTGTTGAAGATGGCGCCGTTGCTGACCCGGAGGTTGCCCTGGGCCGCCTGGGCGAGGGTGGTTGCTCCGTTGACTTCGAGCCCGACGTTCTTGAACCCCTGGACCACGAAGTTGCGGATGGTCCCTGCCGTGCCGCGCCGAAGGAGCATGCCGCGCACGCTCTCCGCTCCTTCGTTCCGATCGGGATCGCCGCAATACGTGACGTTGAAGATCGTGGGGTTCGAGCGAGGCAACAGCTCGTTGTTGAACTCGTTGTTGTCGGCCTCGATGCCGGCGTCCGCGTCGTCGCCCCGCTGGGAGACCACCACATACTGCATGCGACCCGACCAGCCGAACGTCCAGTCGGTGCTGTCGTCCGCGGCGTTGGTGACTACGGCATGCTTCATGTCGGCGGTGCCGCCGAACCACTCCAGGCCATCGTCCTTGTTCATGTGGATCTGGATGAAGTCGTAGCTGCCACCGCGACCGACGCCCTGGAAAGCGATGCCGTTCAATTCGTTGTCGGGGCTGAACTCGGTTCCGGCGAACTCGACCCGGACGTATCGCATGGTGCCGCTGTTGTCGTTCGGGTTGTTGCCGCCGTAGACGCCGGTGTCGGCTTCGCCCACGCCCTCGCCACCGGGAATGTTGACCGGCGCCCGGCCGTTGATGATGATGCCCCCCCAGTCGCCTCGGGCCCGTTGCCCCACCGGCTGGTCGCTCGTGAACACAATGGGCTGGTCGCGGGTTCCGATGGCGTTCAGCATGCCCCCGCGCTTCACGATGAGGGCGCCGACGCTGCCCGCCTCGCCGACGATCAGAGTGCCGGCCTGTATGTTGAGCGTCGCGCCTTCCTCCACAAAGACCGCGCCTCGCAGCAGGTAGATGAAGTTATTGGTCCAGCTCTCGGCTCCGCGGACCTGGCCGGAGACGACGATGACTGGCTTCGCAATCCCTGGAACGTTTGTGGGCGGGCCGAGGTCGGCGTGGACGGACGTGACCGGTGTCGCGGCCAAGGCGGCGACGAGGGTCAGCCTCAGGATGCGGTTTGACTTGCCCATGGGTGTCTTCATGTGATCGTTCATTTCTCTTGGGGTAATCGGGACTATCAAAAGGCGTTGAAGCTGAGGGAGAACGCGGTTACGCGCCCAAGTTTGTAGAGACGCTGGACCTTGGAGCCCTGCGTGAACTCATGCTCGGTGTCGGTGAGGTTCTCGAGGGTCAGGCGAAAGCCGACTTTTGTAAACCTCTTGGCCAGGACGAGGTCGAGGGATCCGCGCCCCTGCTCGACGATATCCGGCGCCTCGTTCGAACCGACATCGGAGATCCGATCGCCAAAGTAGTTGTAGAGCATGCGCGCGGAAAAGCCACGCGCGGAAAGCTCGACCATGGCGTTGAAGAGGTTCTTCGACTGTCCGGCCAGCGAGCGCTCGAGGGATGTCTGAACCGTCCGCTGCTCGGGCGAAAGGGTGATCTTCGAATCGACGAGCGTGTAGTTGAGGTTGAAGAACAGGTTCGAGCCCACCTGGCGCGCTGCCTCCAACTCGAGACCGAGGTTCCTGGCGCTCTGGGCGTTCTGGAAGGTCACGATCGGCTGCGCTCCCGCGATGACCACGCGCTCGATCGGCGAATCGAAATCCTTGAAGAAGCCGCTGACCGCGATCACGTCGCGGCCGCCGGTGATGACCTCGAATCGAGCGTCGACGTTCTGAATCAGAGCGCGTGTCAGGTTCGGATTGCCCCTGACCGCTCGGCTGCCCACCACATCGGTGAACTCGAAAGCGGCCAGCTCACGGAACTCCGGACGGTTGACGGTTTGGCTGTAGCTCAGACGAAGGTTCGTGTCCTGCTTGAGGGAGAAGATCAAGTTGGCGCCGGGGAAGACATCGGTGTTCTTGATCTGCGCGGAGATACGGCCCAGGAAAAGGCCGAACGGGTCGAAGGTATTGACCCGCTGGTCGAACTTTTCCACGCGCGCACCGCCCACGAATCGCACCTTTTCGGACAAAGCCAGGTCGACCATGCCGTAGCCGGACGTGGTCTTTTGTTCTCCGTCATAAGCGTCGACCGGCCGGGTCTCCTCATTGAAGCGGAAGATGGGGCCGATGTTCTGCGTGGCGAAGAGCACCTCGGGGGCCTGGGACAAGTCGATGCCGACCGCTCCACCGGTGTTGGCGGTGTTCGGGATGAACCGGAACCGGCGGGAGGAGAAGTCGCGAGTCCTCTCGACGTAGTTCGCGCCGAACTTGAACTGGGCAGACCGGCCGGAGAAGGTCTTCATCAGGCTCCAGTTGGCCCCGAGGTCCAGAGTCTTGTCGTCGAGCGCGTTGAACATTCGGAAGCCGCTCTGCGATTCGTCGGCCAGGAGGAAGGGCCCGAGGCCGGTGATGGCCTGTTGATAGAGAACCTCGCGGAGATCGGGTTCGTCCCGGGTGGCGGTGGCATAGTTGGCGCGCCAGTCGAGGCGGCTGTTCGATACCCCCGGAAAGAAGTGCTCGCCCGTGAGGCCAGAGGAGAGAAGGCCCTCCTCGATGTATTGCAGGCGCTGGTTCCGGTAGATGAAGTTGTTCTCGGTGTTGGGCCCCTCGAAGATTCGGCCTTCGTCGCGGCCGGTGTGGGTGTAGAAGTTCTCGAACGACACGCGATGAGACGGCGAGGGCTGGTAGGCGAGGCTCAGGACGCCGCCGATCTGGGCCTTCTGCGTCGCGGTCTGCATCTTGTAGTCGCTGACCGCCTCCAGCTCCGACCCGTCGCCGATTCGGAAGAACCGACGATCCTCCTGGACAAAGGTCTCTTTGTACGACTGGCTCACGCTCGCAACGAGACCGACTTTCCCGAAGCGATCTCCGAACACCGCGCTGAAGCTCTGCCCTGGCCGGCCGTCCTTGCGGGCGGGAAGCCACTGGTCGTTTAGGCTGCGGCCGGCCGCGGTGATGTCATCCCGCACAAAGCCGGCGGTGGGACTGTAGATGCCCTGGCGCACGATCTTCGCGGCGGGAAACGATGCCGGCAGGGCGCGGGCTCCATCATCGAAACCGAAGTAGTCGCGGTTTCCGAGCGGACTGAGGGGGATGCTCTTTCCGGTTGCGGTGGACGAATGTTGTCCGCCAAAGGAGAGATCGAAGACCCGGCGAGTCGGGAACTTCAGGGGCACGATCTGAACCAGCCCGCCCGCGAACTCGGCCGACTGATCGGGTGAATAGGTTTTCGCCACCTGAACGCTGTTGATGAGACCGCTCGGGAAGAGATCAAGAGGAACCACCTTCTTGTCGGGTTCCGTGGTGGGGATCACCGAACCGGCGAGGGTGGTATTGCTGTACCGCTCGCCCAGACCGCGCACGAAGACGTACTGGCTGTCCACGATCGAGAGACCCGTCACGCGACCGAGAGCGGCGGCGGCGTCGGAGTCGCCGTTCGCCTTCATTTCCTCGGACCCCATGTTGTCAGTCACGACGGCTGCGCCCTTGCGAACGGAGAGTTGCGCCTCGGCCGAGGAGGAAACCGAGTCGGTGGCCGCCTCTACCGTCACCTGGTCGGAAAAGCTCTTCATGGCGAGACCGATATCTACTTTCGGCGTCTCCGAGGCCTTGACCTCCAGACTCACCATTCGATCCTGATAGCCGGACATCACGATCTTCAGCTGGTAGGAGCCGGGCGAGAGATTCAGCGTGTATCGACCGTCGATGTCGGTCTGAGTCACCGTTCCCGCGCCCACCACCTCGACCGTTGCCCCAGGGAGAGCAATGGAGTTCTGCAGGTCCCGGATGGTCCCCACGACTCGGACCGCCTTTCCGGCGGGCGCAGTCTGAGAGTACGCAGTCGTGGCCTGGAGCGGCGCCGCGATAGTGAAGAGAACGAGCAGTCCAAGGATGCCTGGACGGTAACGAGTGCGCATGGAGCCTCCGGTGGCGAGTCTGGTCAGTTTCATTGAGGATTGGCGTGGTGACTTTTGGGGAAGCACCGATCCCTCTGGCGGAGCGAGTCTGTCGGGGCCGCGAGACTTTCCTGCGGCACAACTGTTACTTTGGTGTAAACGGGAAACATCAGAGGGGGAAAAAGACCGGGTGCATAGCCAGGCATCCTGGCTTCCACCCGTTTGCGACGGTTCCCCGGGATCCGCTCCCGAAGTTGGCGTTTTGAATCGGAAGAAAGGTACCGGTCGGGGGCGTAAGTGAAACGAGCGCGGTTTGCCAGTCAATCCCCCGACCACGGGCGGTTGTGGCGCGCCGGGGGGGCATTTCGGCGGCCCCGTAGACGCGCCCGGGCGCCGCCTCCGAGGGTAGCCTTGGCTTGCGCCGTCTGGGGTCCACTCATCGTCGGGGAATCACCCGTGGCGGTTCCGGCGGACCATCGCTGAACGGCTGAGCCGGAGCAGGCATCAGCCGCAGCGCATCGCGATCACAGCGCTGTCGGCCGAGGGACTCGACACCCATGGAAGCCCTCTGGCAAGCCGCAAAGTGAGGTGGGCAAGTAGGGACTACTCGATTCGACTGCCTCTTGGAGCCTGACCCGGGGTAAGGAAGGTCTTAACGAATTCGCCTTCGCCGCACGCGATCATGCCGGGCAAGCGTTTGTACCATTCGCCTTCGGGTACCTCAGGCTCGCCATCCAGCCAGGCGGCAAGCAACTCGATTTGGCCGGCGTCGATTCGCCGCTCGGCAATGCGGTCAAGCAAGTGCCGAAAGAGGGATGGCGGTATGCCCCGTCGTCGGACTCTGGGCATCGCTCGACTAGATCCCGTAGAACCCGCGCGTCATCCTTTCGCGGATCCGGGCCGATGCCTTCGGATCACTGGTGCGGGACAGTTCGGTTGCGAGCCGTTTCAGCTCAGCGGGGGAAAGGCGAGCGCCCCGTCCTTCCAGGAACGCAAGTTCGGGCGTGTGCAGAGTGGACTCTTCTCCGGACGCCTTCCGAGCAAGGACCGACGCGCCTCCGACTGTCTGCTTGATGAACCAGTGGTACACCGTGAGAGCGTTCTTGATCACGTCGGTCTTCTTGGCCTGCGTGATTTCCGCCATCTGAGTTACCAGGGCTTCCTCTGACTTGTTCAGGACCGGTTGAAGTCGAGCCATTTCGATCTCCTCACTTTTCGCTCAGACTATACTCTCTGAATGAGCGGAGTTCCTGCAGGTCCGTTTCCCTGCGCCAAAACCGCGGCCTTGACCTCCGAGTTCCATTTCCAGAGCAGGTAGATGGCCGGATAGACCAGCAGCTCTATCAGGAACGACGTGGCGAGTCCGCCCACCATGGGGGCGGCCACGCGCTTCATGACGTCGGCCCCGGTGCCCATCGACCACATGATG
>JANODX010000271.1:0-14832 GCA_031412915.1 Vicinamibacteria bacterium
ATGCGATCGGCTTCCCCCGAACGTCACCGAGTACTTCAATACGGACCTCCCTCAGCGACCGCCCGACCGCCTCGTTACTATCGGACCGCTTCGCCTGGCGCGAACTGACGCTCTCCACCCACAAACATGTCGCACACCCGAGCCAGGCCGCGCGGTCGCGGGTCGGTGCTAAGCTGATTTCGCTCAGCGTCTTCCATCCCTTCTCGAACAAGGTGGGGAATTATGTTCCTGCTCCGACGATTTCTTGGCCCGCACCCGCACCCGCACCCGCTCTCGTTCGCGGTTTGCGTCCTTTCCTTGTGCTCTTCGGTCACGGCCGGCGACATCGTGGGCCGGGTCGAACTCGTCGAGAAAGGCGGCAAGAAGGCGACCGATCTCTCCGACGTGGTGGTCTACGTCGAGAGTTCGAAGGCGAAAGCCAAACCCGGGAAGGAGATGGTCATCATGAAGGGCAAAGCCTTCGCGCCTCACGTGATTGCCGTCGGGACCGGGACCACGGTCGAATTCCCGAACGAGGACCCGATCCTTCACAACGTCTTTTCCGTGTCCGGGGAGGGGTTCGACCTCGGTCTCTACAAGAGGCCGAAGAGCGCCTCGCGCACCTTCGACAAACCGGGGGTCTATACCCTTTACTGCAATATTCACCCGCAGATGAGTGCTACGGTCGTGGTCAGGGACAGCCCCTACTTCGCGAAGGCCGCGAAGGACGGGTCATTCCGCATCGAAGGAGTCCCTTCCGGTGACTACAGGGTTACGGCCTTCCACGAACGAGCCGGAGAAGGGGTCGGGGTGGCGGTCAAGGTGGGGCTGAACGGCGAGGCCACGGTGACCCTGTCCCTCGACGCAGCCTCCTACAAGCGTGTGCAGCACAAGAACAAGTTCGGCAAGGAGTATGGCCGTGAAGGCTACTGAGCCCCGAAGCATACTGAGCCATAAAGCATACTGAGCCATAAAGCTTACTGAGCAATAAAGCCTGGAGCAATAAAGCGCAAACGGGCGGCCGGAACCCCGGGCGCCCCCGCATCCATCGAAAAGCCTATGGGACTCACCAAGAAGATCCTTCTCTTTACCGCCCTCCTGACCGTGGGCATCGTGGCGGCGACCCTTGCCTTCACGACCGTTCAGGCCAACGCCCTCGCCCAGTCGAACCTCAGCGATCGCCTGACCGGCTCACGCGGCATTTGGGACGCGTTTCAGGCCGATCGGCTGGCCAAACTGAAGCTGGCGGTTCGAACCCTCGGGAATGAGCCCGCCTTCAAAGCCCTCATTGGGCAGGGTGACACCGCCACCATCGCCGACACCCTGACGGAGCGGGGTGAAGACCTCGGCGCCGATTTCTTCATGGCCACAGATCCCGCGGGGCTGGTGCTCGCGAGGTCGGACAAGCCGACCGAGCACGGAGCCGATCTCTCACACGACCCGCTGGTGGGCGTGAGTGTCAGAGGCGAGGCGTCCGAGGGATTGTGGCAGGAGGGCGATCGCATCTTCCATGCGGTTTCGACGCCCATGTCGACGGGGGACAACCAGCAGGGGGTGCTGCTCGCCGGCTACGCCCTCAACGCGGGTGTCGCGAAATCACTGGCCCGCCTGATTGGCGCCGAGGTGGCCTTTATCACCGGCGCCGGGCAAGGTGTGTCCGCCTCATCTCTGGGGCCCCTCGAACCGGCGCTCGCCGTCAGTCTCAAGACCACGGGTTCGACGAAAGCCGGGGAGGCCTTCGATCTGCTCGTTGACGCCCTTAGGTACCGCGCGGTTTCGTACTCTCTCGAGAACGCCGCGGGTCAGCCGGTGGGGTCCCTGGTGGTGCTCGCGAGTTACGCCAAGGAGATGGCGCCCTTCGTCAAGTTCCGCAACGCGCTTTTCATCGTCGGCGGCCTGATGACCGTCCTGGGGCTTCTGGGCGCCCAGCTGATCGCCCGCCGGATCACCGGCCCCATCTCGCTCCTGGTCGATCGCGTTCACGAAGCTCGCGACGGCAGCTTCGCCGGGGCCATTCCCGTGCACAGCTCCGACGAGGTCGGAGCGCTGGCGAAAGCGTTCAACGGCCTTTTGAACGAACTCCGGGAAAAGGAACAGTTCATAGAGTTCATGAGAACCGCCGAGTCCACCGGCGGCACCACGTCTGCGCCGGCGGGATCGATCGACGCCGGGGCTACCCTTTCACTTTCCGGGACCACGGCCTCCGGAACTCTTCCCGGGGGCGATGCCAACCTCAAGATCGGCTCCATTTTCGCCAACCGCTACCGGATCCTCGGAACCCTGGGCCGCGGCGGCATGGGCGTCGTGTTCCGCGCCAAAGACGACCAGCTCGACGAAGTGGTTGCTCTCAAGACCCTGCGCTCGGACGTCCTCTCCCAGGACCCGACCCTGCTCCAGCGTTTCAAGCTGGAGATCAAGCTTGCGCGCAAGATCACGCACAAGAACGTCCTGCGCACGCATGATTTCGGCGAATGGGCGGGCACGCCATACATCTCCATGGAGTACCTGGAGGGCGTCACCTTGAAGGATCTCCAGCAGAGGAAGGGCGCGCTGCCGTTGAGCGTCGGCCTTCAGATCGCGAAGCAAATGTGCCATGGCCTCGCCGCCGCCCACGCCGGAGGCGTTGTTCACCGCGACATCAAGCCTCAGAACATGCTCATAATTCCGGAGACCGGGGACCTCAAGATCATGGACTTCGGAATTGCCACGGTCTCAAACGTCAAGGACGACCGCAAACCCGAGGACTCGGGCCTCACCGGAGCCGGGGTCGTCCTGGGCACGCCCGACTACATCCCTCCCGAGTTGGGACGGGGGCAGCCCGCGGACTTCCGATCCGACATCTACAGCATGGGTGTCGTTCTGTTCGAGCTTTTCTGCGGACGGCTCCCGTTCACCGGCGACTCGGCGTTGCAGATCGTGGTGCACCACATGCAGAAAGCGCCTCCCTCGCCCCGCTCCATCAAGCCCAAGCTGCCGGAAGATCTCGAGGGCGTCATCCTGCGCTGTTTGGAGAAGGAGCGAGAGAAGCGGTTTCAGACCGTGGACGAACTCACGGACGCGCTGAATGCGGTGTCGGACCGCCAGGCCGCGTAAGTCTCCGGACCACTACCTCGGCCGCGGCGCCGGGAGGGAGATCTTCACCGGCCCCTCGGAAGTGTCGATGAAGACTCCCGCCGAGTCGATCTCGGCGATCACACCGTCCGCCAGCGCATCGCCCAGCCTCACTGCGACGATCTCGCCGAGGGGGGAGTAGATGAACGCCACGAGTTCCTTGCCCGCGCGCCCAATTCCCGAAAGAGCGAGCTCCTCCACCGCCAGATCCCGAGCCCGAAAGATGATCCGGCCCCCCGTGGTGGCGGCAATGGGGCCGATGGAACTCCCGCGTTCACGGAGCCTCAAGACTCTCGCGTTGTCTTCGCGGGTCTCCTCGAGTTGCAGGGCCGAGAGCACCGCGCGCCGGAGATCGCTGACCGGAGCCTCGCGCGCGAAAACGCTGAGCCTCGGAAGGCCGGAAGGGCCGAGCGCCACATAGCGCGGTTCGGCTTCGGCGATCGCGGACAGGATGTCTTCGCTGGGGGTCCGCTTCGCACGAAGGGACAAACGGGCCGGAGGAGGGACCTCCTCCGGGGCCGAAGGTGGCACAGGGGCCCCGCCCGGAGGTCGTACGAGATGGACGCTCCCCGCTCGATCGGCGTACACGGGCAGGGCCTTCAGCGCGTCCTCGATCGAAGCGCTCGTGAATTCAACGCTCACTCGGCCCCGCACCTCGGCGGACACGACGAAGGGCTCGTGGGAGAGGGCTTCCAGCATGGCCAGGATGTCCACGAGATCCGCGTCCACCGCGCGCAGGGAGATGCCGCCCGGGTCCGAGCCCGCGGCGCGCAGCACGGCGTTTCCAGCACCCGGAGTCGCCGAATCCCGATCCTCCCGGCAGAACGAGTCGGCAGGTTGAAAAGGCTCGTCGACCGGCAGAGGGAGGGCGGCCTGGGGTCCGGCCCGGGAGGAGTCCCCCACCACCTCGAATTGATAGCACCCCTCTTTGCGGGCGCGGGAGAACTCGCGAAGGCGGAAGAAGCCGCCCTCGAGTCTTCGTTCCAGCGCGTCCGCGGCCCCCATCCCTGCGACCACGCCGCGCAGGGTGAACCGTCCGGTATCTCCGTCGAGGGACGCGAAGGTCAAAGCCGCGGCCGCGTCGCGAAAGGAGGCGCCAGTCTCCGCGAGGAACATCCGGGGCGACGCCTGACGTCGTCGAAGTTCGTCCAGCGCGATGGTCTTTTCGAGAACCTGTTGTTCGTCGCGGGCGAACTTCAAGGCCTCTTCGCGAGTGGCTCCGCGGGTTCGGTCGCGCATGCGAGCCGGATCCAGGCTGGCGGTGGCGGCGGGCCGGGCGGCGCGATGGTAGAGGCGAAGCCGCGCTTCGATGCGCACGCCAAAATCGGCGGAGCGAAGCACGAGACCCTCCACATCGACAAGCCGTGGCGAACCCTGGAGGGCTCGAAAGAACCGATCGGTGTCCGGAAACGTCGAGGTCGCGGACAGAGCGCGTCGTGACTGGCCGAGCGGCCCCGTTTCCGTGATGGTTGGCGAGCCGACCTCGCAGTCGCGAAGCCCCGCCTCCACCGCCAGTTGCCTGAGCAGGACGGCGTCTTCATCCGGGGAAGGGGCATCGGGAAGGGGACGGGCGAGTTGGGCCATGTGCCGGTCGAGAAGCTGCCGCTCCTCGCTGTAGGGGCGCGCGGAGGGCGACTGAAGCGCGACTGCGATAACGATAAGGGGAAGGGGCAGCATGGCTCGGTTCGGGAGAAGGACTCGGTCGTGACAGTCTATAGAAGGACGAGATCGGAACCGCCCTGGCCATGGGCTGCGGTTCCCCGCGGGGCTTTGTATTAGCCTCTTGGCCCCTCGGTTCGCCGACTTTTCCACAAAGGAGTTTCCATGCGCTTACTCAAGGCCCTCGGTCTTGGTCTGTTGGTTCTGGCCACCACCGCTTTTGCTTCCACCCCCAGGCAATTCTTCGGCGCCCGGACAAACGCCCTGAACAAGAACGAACCGCCCTTCTCCGGAGCGGTCCTTGTGGGGGAGACCCTGTACGTTTCAGGCCAGATTGGTTTGGGGCCGGACCGGAAACCCCCAGCTGATGCCGAAGGCGAAGCGAGGCTCGTCATGGACGCTTTGAAGAAGCAGCTGGCCGAGGCGGGAATGACGCCGGACGATCTCGTGAGCGTCCAGATCTTCTGCTCGGACGTGCGCCACTACGACGCCTTCAACGCGGTCTATCGAACCTACTTCACGAAGGAGTTCCCTGCCCGGGCCTTCCTCGGTTCGGGGGCGCTTCTGTTTGGAGCGAGGTTCGAGGTCGTGGGCATTGCCGTGAAGCGCTGATCTTGCCGCTTCTGAGCGAGGCGCCTTCGCCTGGTTTCACGACCCGGTTTGCGCCTGCGCCCACGGGCTTCCTGCACCTCGGGCACGTGGCCAGCGCCCTTGCCGTCTTCGGGGTGGCCGAGGCGTTCGGGGGCCGGGTTCTCCTCCGCGTCGAGAACCACGACCGAATCCGCTGCCGGCCCGAGTTCGAAACGGCTCTCCTCGAAGACCTGGAGTGGCTCGGGTTCTCTTCGGAGTTCCCCGTCGTCCGTCAAAGCGATCGCGAGAACAAGTACGAAGAGGCCCTTCGCCGTCTTGCCGCCGCGGGCCTCGTCTATTCCTGCCGGTGTTCGCGATCCACGATCGAGGCGGCTCTTGGTCCTTCGAACGGGGAGCTTCGCTACCCCGGCACCTGCCGGAATCGGGGGACAGGCGGGGAAGAGGAGAAGGCGCGTCGGATCCTCCTTGACCCGATGGTGGTCGCCTTCCACGACCTCCGCCTCGGCCGGATCGAACAGAGCCCCGCCGAACAGGCCGGGGACACACTCGCGCGGGACCGAACCGGGCAATGGACCTACCAGTTCGCGGTGACGGTCGACGACTTCGACCAGGGTGTCGATCTGGTGATTCGTGGCGAGGATCTCCTGACCTCGACCGGACGGCAGATCCAGATCGCACAACTCCTGGGAAGACAGACGCCCCCGCGGTTCCTCCATCATCCCCTCATCAAGACGCCCGAAGGTCGCAAACTCTCCAAATCCAGCCGCGATACGGGGATTCGCGAACTCCGCGCCGCGGGTTGGAGCGTCGAACGCGTGCTCGGTGAGGCCGCCGCCTCGCTTGGACTGAGCAAGGGGCAGCCCGTCTCGCACGCGGAGGTCGCGGCCCGACTCAAGGCATCGGCGGCGGTCTAAACGACCGCATCTGCGGGCGGGGCCAGGACTACCGCGTGGCCAGTTTGCCTTTCAGGAAACCGAGGCTCCTGGCCAGGACCGACTTCACGAAGTCATACCCGTGGTCGCCTTGAGAGATGGAGAAATCGTGGGCGATCCTGCGGCCCTCGAGGATCGTGTGCAAGGCCTCGTTCCCCGCGAAAAGCCCATAACGATCCTGCCCGCCGCAATCGAAATACACCGCTCCAACCCTGGAGGCATCGACCGTCCTGGCCAGTTCGAGGGGGTCGTCGGCCTTCCAGATCGCGGGGTCGACGGGTTCCCCGAAAACGCCGGTGAACGCGCGCATCTGTCCCCCGCGGGCTCCCGCTTCGACGGTTGGGATCTGAGTGAGGAGCATGGCGGAGTGCGTGGCCACCGCGCCGAAGACGGCGGGTTGCGAGAAGGCGATGTTGAGCGCGCCGTAACCGCCCATCGAAATCCCGAGCAGAGCCCGGCCGTCGCGCCGCGCCACCGTCCGGTAGGTCTTGTCGATGTGCTCGACCAGATCCCTGGTCACGAGATCCTGGTACTTGCCTTTGCCGGAATTCACAAAGAGGTTGTTGCCGCCGTCGACCGTCACCACGATGGCGTTCGGGGCCACCCCGGTTTTCAAGAGCTCCTCATACAGCAACGCGAGTCCGCGGCGTTCCCAGAAGGCCGAGTTCTCGAACATGCCATGCAGGGCGTAGATCACGGGGTAGGACGCCTTGCTGGTTTCGTAGTCTTGAGGCAGATAGGCCACGTAGGAGACTGGAGCGCCGAGGGACTTCGACTCGAAGGTTCTCGCGCGTTCGGAGGCCGGCATCCCTCGCGGTCCACCAGGGACCCCTGCCGAAGGAGGGGGACTCTGCGTGGGTGGGGCGGGTGGCTGGCCGCCTTGGGCGGCCGCCATCGTACCGACGAGCAGCGCAGCGATCGCGGCCCGGATCTCGAGTCTCTTCATGTTTTCCTATGGCCTCTTGAGAAAGCGATTTATGTCCGCGAGTACTTTGTCGAGCATGGGCGCGGTCAAAGTCCCGGTGAAGGTGTTCCGCTGGGACGGATGGTACGAAATGAAGATCCGGCTTGTCTCGCCGGTTTTGGGACGAGGCGGGAGATCGTGGCTCAGGCCGTGGCCAAACTTGACGGAGGCCCTTCCCAAAAGCACGCCCTCGGCCCGCAGCATCGCCACCAGCGCATCCAGGGCGAATTTGCCCAGAGCCAGGACCGCCCGCGGCTGAAGCAGGCGCCATTCGCGTGCGAGATAGGGACGGCAGGCCGCGGTCTCCGCGGGTTCGGGCTTGTTGTCGGGAGGCGCGCACCTGACCGCGGCGAGAATGTAGGCGTCGTTGAGAGCGAGGCCGTCCTCGCGCCCTCTCGATGTCCCCTGGTTCGCGAAGCCGGCGCGGTGGAGGGCGGGATAGAGAAAGTCGCCGGAAGGGTCGCCGGTGAACACGCGCCCGGTCCGGTTGCCGCCGTTCGCCGCGGGGGCGAGGCCTATCACGAGCAGTCGCGCCCGCGGATCGCCGAAACCGGGCACCGGCTTGCCCCAGTAGGTCTGGTCTCGATAGCGGGCGACCTTCACGGTGGCGGCGTGGGCGCACCACTTTCGCAGGCGCGGACACTTCTCGCACTCGATGATGTCGTCGCGGACTTTGGAAAGCGAATCCGGTTCCATCGCCGTCAATGTACCTCGCCCGCGTAGCACCCGGGGAATCCGCCGCATCTGAGATAATTCATCCGCCGGGCCGTGATTTTCGTCCGCGGCCCGCGCGGTCCATCACCAGGAGCTCAGAAAGAAGACCCATGGCCGACTATCGATCGCTCCCCCTTACCGACCTTTCCGAAGACGAGAAGCTCTTCCAGGAAACGGTTGCGAGCTTCGCGGACGAGCGCATCCGTCCGCTCGTCTCCAAAATGGACCAGGAGGCGAAGATGCCGCGGGATCTGATCGATGCCTGTTTCGAACTCGGTCTCATGGGCATCGAGATTCCCGAGAATTTCGGCGGGGCGGGATCCACGTTCTTCATGTCGGTCGTGGTGGTCGAGCAACTGGCGCGGGTCGACGCTTCGGTGGCGGTCCTGGTGGATGTTCAGAACACCCTCTTCAACAACGCTCTCTTGCGCTGGGGGAGCGACGCCCAGAAGGCGAGGTATTTCCCCAGGATCGCGACGAAGTGGGTGGGGGCCTACGCTCTCTCCGAGGCCGGCTCCGGCTCCGATGCGTTCGCTCTTTCCTGCAAGGCCGTCGACAAAGGCGACCACTACGAGCTCACCGGTCAGAAGCTCTGGATCACCAATGCCATGGAGGCGGAACTGTTCATCGTTCTTGCCAACGCCGATCCCAGCAAGGGCCACAAGGGCATCACCGCCTTCCTGGTTGAGAAGGGGACCGCGGGCTTCACCGTGGGCAAGAAGGAGGACAAGCTCGGGATCCGCGCCTCCTCGACCTGCGAACTGATCTTCGAGGGTTGCCGGGTCCCCAAGGAGAACGTCCTGGGCGAGGTGGGCAAGGGTTACAAGATCGCCATCGAAACCCTGAACGAAGGCCGCATCGGAATCGCCGCGCAGATGGTGGGGGTGGCCCAGGGTGCTTATGAGCACGCCCTCAAGTACGCCCAGGAACGAAAGCAGTTCGGCAAGGAGATCGCCGAGTTCCAGGGCGTCCAGTTCGAACTCGCGAACATGGCCATGCAGATCGAAGCGGCGCGGCTTCTGACCTACAACGCCGCCCGCAGGCGGGACGTGGGCTCCTCCTTCATCAAGGAAGCGGCCATGGCCAAGCTCTTCGCCTCGCGGGCCGCCGAGTACGTGACCTCGAAGGCGATCGAGATCTTCGGCGGCAACGGCTTCACCAGGGAATACCCGGTGGAGAAGTACTTCCGGGATCAAAAGGTCGGCCACATCTACGAGGGCACCTCGAACATGCAGCTCGTGGTCATCGCCAAGCAGATTCTGGGGAAGATGGCGTGAGTCTGTTAGCTCTTCCCGCCGAAGACCTGCTCGACCGGTTCGCCTCCGCGGACCCGACTCCGGGAGGAGGCTCCGCCGCGGCCCTGGCCGGTGCTCTCGCCGCCGCCTTGGTGGAGATGGTGGCCGGCCTTCCCAAGACCCGCACGGGAGCGCCGGACGAGCGTGAGAAACTGGACGCCGCGAAAGCGTCCGCGGCCCTGGCGGGCGGGCGTCTGCGTCAACTCGTGGATCAGGACACCGAGGCCTTTAACGCGGTGACCGCGGCGTACCGGATGCCGAGGGTCACCGAAGAGGAGAAGGCGGCGCGCAGCGCGGCCATCGCGAAGGCCATGCGTCAGGCCACCGAGGTTCCCCTGGAAACCTGCGAGCGAGCCGCGGAAGTCCTGCGCGCCGCCGCCCAGACGCTGGCTCACGGGAATCCGAGTGCCGCGAGCGATGCGCGCACCGCCATGGCGTTGTGCCGCGCTGCCCTGGATGCGGGAGGGGAGAACGTGCGGACGAACCTGACGTCTCCCTCCATCGCCGCCGAGGCCCCCGTGTTTCTGGCTCGCCTCGAGACCGTGCGCGCCCCCCTCGAATCGATGCTCGCGAATCCGAGCCGAAAGTAGAGGTCGAAAATGCCGGGACTTCGCCTGCCCTTCGCCTTCGCCATCCTTCTCCTCTTCCGCTCCTCTTCCTCATCCGCCCAAGACATGACCATCAAACCCAAGACTGCGGCCGAAGCCAAGGCCTACACCGACAAGGTCGAAAAGGAACTCCTCCTCCTCGCGAACGCGTTCTCCCGCGCGGACTGGGTCAAGTCGACCAATATCACCGACGACACCGAGGCCATGGCCGCGGAGGCCAACCAGCGCTTCACGGATGCCGCGGTGGCCGCGGCGAAGAAGGCCGCGACTTTCGATCGGGTCAGGGTTTCGCCCGAGGTCGCTCGCAAACTGAAGCTCTTGAAAGTGGCGCTCGTGACTCCCGCCCCGACCGGCTCGGTTGAAAGCAAGGAGGTCACGACCCTGCTGGCCCGTCTTGAAGGGGAGTATGGCAAGGGGAAGTACACCCGCCGAAACAAGGAGGGCAAGGACGAGACCCTCGACCTCGGAGCGCTCTCGAACATCCTGGTCAAGTCGCGTGACCCCCGGGAAATGGAAGAGGCGTGGTCGGGCTGGCACAGCATCGCGAAGCCCATGAAGAAAGACTTCATCCGCTTCGTCCTGCTGCAGAACAAAGGCGCCCGCCAACTCGGCTTCAAGGACACGGGAGCCTTGTGGCGATCCAAGTACGACATGGCCCCCGACGCTTTCGCGCGCGAAGTGGACCGGCTCTGGGAGCAGACGAAGCCCCTCTATCTCTCGCTTCACGCCTACGTCCGCAAGCGTCTGCGTGAGACCTACGGCCCGAGCGTCGTGCCCGAGACCGGACCGATTCCGGCCCACCTGCTCGGCAACATGTGGGCGCAACAGTGGGGGAATATCGAGCCCCTGGTCGCGCCGAAGGGCGCTGGTCCCGGTTTCGATCTCACCGCCCGGCTCAAGAAGAAGAAGGTCGACGAACTGGAGATGGTTCGGTACGGCGAGCGCTTCTTCACGTCTCTCGGGTTCGAACCCTTGCCCAAGACGTTCTGGGAGCGGTCGCTCTTCGTGAAGCCCAAGGATCGCGAGGTCGTCTGCCACGCCAGTGCCTGGGATGTGGACAACGACAACGACCTGCGCATCAAGATGTGCATCGAGGTCAACGCGGAGGACTTCTCCACGATCCACCACGAACTCGGCCACAACTTCTACCAGCGGGCATACAACCAGAAGCCGTTCCTGTTCCGGGACAGCGCCAACGACGGCTTCCATGAGGCGATCGGGGACACCATCGCCCTCTCGATCACCCCGTCCTATCTCAAGCAGATCGGCCTCATCGACCAGGAACCCGACCCGTCCAAGGATATCGGCCTGTTGTTACGCATGGCCCTCGACAAGATCGCTTTCCTGCCCTTCGGCCTGCTCGTCGACCAGTACCGCTGGAAGATCTTCTCCGGCGGGATCACCCCGGAAAACTACAACCGGGCCTGGTGGGATCTCCGATTGAAGTACCAGGGCGTTGCCCCCCCGGGCCCTCGAACCGAAGACGACTTCGATGCCGGGGCGAAATATCACGTCGCCGCGAACGTGCCCTATACGCGATACTTCCTGGCCCATATCCAGCAGTTCCAGTTCCACCGGGCGCTGTGCCGGGCGGCGGGCCGAACCGGACCGCTCAATCGCTGCTCGATCTACGCCTCTGAGGAAGCGGGGGCCAAGCTCGCGACCATGCTGGCCATGGGTGTGTCGAGGCCGTGGCCCGACGCCATGGAGGCGATCACCGGATCGCGACAGATGGACGCCACCGCCATCCTCGACTACTTCGCACCGTTGCAGAAGTGGCTCGACGAACAGAACAAGGGCGCCCCCGTTGGTTGGTAGCCGGGCCGGCCGTCTTCCCGGGGGATAATCGCCCGGCCATGTCCAAACAACGGATCGACGCGGTGGTGGCGGAGAGCCTCGAAGTCAAGAGACGCTTCTTCGCGACCCATGCCGACAGCCTGGTCACCCTCGCCAATGTGATCGCCCATCGGGTGCGCCAGGGAGGGAAGGTCCTCGTCTTCGGCAATGGCGGTTCGGCTGCGGATGCTCAGCACTTTGCCGGCGAACTGGTGGGACGTTTCACCAAGGAGGGACCGCCCATTCCAGCCCTCGCCCTCACCACCGATTCGTCGATCATGACCGCGGTGGGGAACGACTACGGCTACGAGTACGTCTTCAAGCGCCAGATGGAAGCGCACGGCCGTCCTTTGGACGTGGCCGTGGCCATCAGCACGTCGGGCAACTCGAGGAATGTCCTGCAGGCTGTCCACTCGGCGAGATCCCTGGGGCTTCTCACCGTCGGCATGACCGGAGAAGGCGGGGGGGAACTCGGGCCGCTGGTGGATCATCTTTTCGCTGTTCCCTCGAAGGAGACGCCGCGTATTCAAGAGGTCCATCACCTGATGAATCACATTCTCTGCGAGCTTCTCGAAGAGCGCCTTCGGTGAGCGGACAAGGGGCGCCTCGCACGGCTCGCGCGCGAAAGCCGCTGGACCTGACTCGGGTCCGAACCTACCCGTTGTCCTCGCGGGTGAGCAAGGTGAGCGTGGTCGATTTCGGCCGCCCGCACCGGCGCGGCGCCCGACTGGCCGATTTCGTCTCGGGCCTGCCCAGGATCCTCGCGGCCGAGCAACTGCGCGCGGTGGCCGCGAACCTGGTTCGCGGGCGGGAGAGAAACCGTCCCCTCATCTGGGGAATGGGCGCGCACGTTCTCAAAGTCGGCCTGGCCCCGGTGGTGATCGACCTCATGGAGCGCGGCTTCATCACTGCCATAGCCATGAACGGCGCGGGGATCGTCCACGACTTCGAGACCGCGATCGCCGGACAGACTTCCGAAGAGGTCGATGCGGTTCTGGGGAGCGGCGAGTTCGGCATGGCTCGGGAAACCGGCGAAGAGATCAACCGGGCCATCAACCACGGTGACCGCGACGGCCTTGGCCTCGGAGCATCGGTGGGTCGCTACATCGAACGGCGGCGGGGGACGAAATTCAAGCGCCTCTCGATTCTGGCCGCGGCCTCACGTCTTCAGATCCCCGCGACCGTCCATGTCGCGATGGGCACCGATATCGTTCACATGCATCCGTCATGTGACCCGGCCGCGGTGGGTCGAGCTTCGCACCTCGATTTTCGAATCCTGGCCGGCGAAGTGGCTCGACTGGGCGGGGGTGGCGTCTATCTCAACATCGGTTCCGCCGTGCTCCTGCCCGAAGTCTTTCTGAAGGCCGTCACCCTGGCCCGCAATCTCGGTCACAAGATCGAAGACTTCACTACCGCCAACTTCGATTTCATTCAGGGCTATCGACCCAACACCAACGTAGTGAATCGCCCCACCAAAGGTGTCGGTCGTGGCTATTCCCTGACCGGGCACCACGAGATCATGATTCCCCTGCTCGCGGCGATGCTGGTTGAGGCGGATGCACGGAAACGACCTTAGCCAGGACATCGGTCGACGGTCGACATTGAAGCCGTCTCCTTGACGGCTCGCCCGCTATATCCGTTGTGCCGGGGAGCGCTCGCCTATGGGGTTGGGGCGGGAGCGGTTTTCTCGCCCGCGTGCTTCTTGTACCAATTCACGGTTCTCTTGATCCCGATCTCGACCGGCGTCGGCTCCAGGGCAAACGCACCTTGAATGCGGTTCGAGTCGACCACGAACGGTTCGGTGAACTCGTACATCATTTCGACGGATGCGCGTGCCTCGGGGACGAACAAACCGACCATTCGCATCATCCAGGGTGAGACGACCGTCATCCTCGGCGGAATAGCGAGCACCCGGCATGCCATCTCGACCATCTCCCCCTGCGTCCGCGCGGGGGCGTGGGGGGCGATCCACACCTGGCCGAGGGCGTCCTCGCGGGTGCCGATCGCGGCCGCGGCCCGCCCCACATCTTCGATATAGGCGAACGAGTGAGGCATGCCCGCCGAGCCTCCCACCTGAGCCCTCTTCCCTGCAACGAGGTTGCCAAAGACCATCTCGCCCAGGGCCGAGCCCCGCACTCCAGGTCCGTAATAGTCGCTTGCTCGCAGCGCGGTGGCGCGGACATCTCCTCGTTTGTCCGCCGCCATCACCTCTTCCGCGAGCCGGGCCCGGAGTTCGCCTTTCTTCGAACGAGGCCCGATCGGCGATTCCTCGGTGAGGAGCGTTGAGCAGTCGTACATGTAGAGGTTTTCGAGGGAGACGTAGCGCGCGCCGGCGTTCCGGGCCGCGGCGAGCGCTCCCGCCTGCAGCCCGGGGAAGTACTCGTGCCACTGATGGTAAGGAGGGTTGAGCGCCTGGTAGACGACACCCGCTCCCCGAGCCGCGTCCATGGCCGCCGCGGGATTGGATGCATCGGCCCCGACGACCTCCACGTCCGCGGGCATCAGGTCCGGGCGCTGGCCGCTGCGATTGACGGCGCGCACCGGAATGTTCCGTTCGCGAAGCCCTCGGGCGATCCAGCACCCTGCGGGGCCGGTGCCAAAAATGACGTGAAGTTCGTTGGGCATCGCCTTGAGCATAGGCCTGGATCTCGGCCATCCCGCCGCCTCATTTCCGATGCGCGGTCCTCGCTCGATAGGATTCCCGCTGGCAATCTTCATCCAAAGGACAAACAACGTGGCCAAAAGAATTTTCCTCTTCCTGCTCACCAACCTCGCCGTCGTCACGACGATCTCGATCATCCTCGGCCTGCTCGGCGTCCGTTCGGACGGCGGTCTGGTGCCCATGGCCATCTTCTGTTTGGTCTGGGGCATGGGCGGCGCTTTCATCTCCCTCCTCATCTCCCGCTGGATGGCGAAGCGCGGCATGGGCGTCCAACTCGTCGACGGGAACACCGGCAACCCCGATGCGGACTGGCTGTATCGCACCGTGGCCAAGCTGGCCCAGCAGGCGCAGTTGCCGATGCCCGAAGTGGGGATCTACAACTCGCCGGAGGTGAACGCGTTCGCCACCGGACCGTCGAAGAACCGGAGCCTGGTCGCGGTCTCGACGGGGATCCTGGCCGGGATGAAACGCAACGAGCTGG
>JANODX010000272.1:0-34199 GCA_031412915.1 Vicinamibacteria bacterium
GATGCGATCGGCTTCCCCCGAACGTCACCGAGTACTTCAATACGGACCTCCCTCAGCGACCGCCCGACCGCCTCGTTACTATCGGACCGCTTCGCCTGGCGCGAACTGACGCTCTCCACCCACAAACATGTCGCACACCCATTTAAACCGGCCGCCTCGGCGTCCGGGGCCAAAGGCAGCTAAAATCGCATGTCGTCTCGACTATTGGAGGTCGCTTGGGAAACGCAACATTGGAAACGCTGACGGATCTGATTGCCAGCGGCCGCGCGCGCGTGGGCATACTGGGGCTGGGCTACGTGGGACTGCCTCTGGCCGTCGAATTCGGGTCCGCGGGCCTCAGCGTCATGGGATTCGATCTTTCCGAATCCAAGGTGGACAGCGTCAATGAGGGCAAGTCCTATATCCAGGATGTGCCGGCGGCCCGGCTCAAGGACCTGGTCAGCGCGGGCCGACTTCGGGCCACCACCGATTTCAACCTCATCAGGGAGTGCGATGCCCTCATCATCTGCGTCCCCACCCCGCTTTCCAAGACCAAGGATCCCGATTTGTCGATGGTGGTGTCGGCCTCGCGCCGGATCGCCGACAACATGCGCGCGGGCCAGTTGGTGGTCCTCGAAAGCACGACCTACCCGGGCACGACCGACGAACTCATCCTGCCCATGCTCTCCGAAAAGGGTCTCAAGGTCGGCGTCGATTTCTTCCTGGCCTTCTCTCCGGAGCGGGTGGATCCGGGCAATCCGAAATTTCAAACCCGCAATACTCCCAAGGTCATCGGGGGCGTGACCGCGGCCTGCGGGGAAGCGGCGCGGACGCTCTACGCGAAGGCGATCGACACGATCTTCGTGGTGTCTTCGCCTCGGGCCGCCGAAATGGTGAAGCTCCTGGAGAACACGTTTCGAAGCGTGAATATCGGTCTCGTCAACGAAGTGGCGCTCATGTGTCGTCGCCTCGGGGTGAACGTCTGGGAGGTCATCGACGCGGCGGCGACCAAGCCCTTTGGCTTCATGCCCTTCTACCCGGGTCCCGGTCTCGGGGGGCACTGCATTCCGATCGACCCTCTCTACCTGTCCTGGAAATTGAAGACGCTCAACTACCGCGCCCGCTTCATCGAGCTCGCGAGCGAGATCAACGCGGGCATGCCCGAGTACGTGGCCGAGCGCCTCGCCGAGGCCCTGAACGACCGCGAACGGAGCTTGCGCGGCAGCCGGATCCACATCATGGGCGCCGCCTACAAGAAGGATATCGAAGACGTGCGAGAGTCGCCCGCCGTCGATTTCATCAAGATTCTCCAGACGAAAGGCGCCACCGTCACCTACACCGACGCCTGGGTTCCCACCCTCGAACACGAGGGGATCGATCTGCGGTCGATCGAGGCGGCTCCGGCGGTTGCGGCCGCGGATGCGATGGTCATCATCACCGACCACACGGGTGTTCCCTATGCGGACCTGGTGAAGCGCTCCAAGCTGGTCCTCGACGCCCGGAACGCCACCCGCGGCATCGACGCTCCCAATATCGTCCGGCTGTAGAGGGCGGGGCGATGGCGGTTCACCTCGAAGTCCCCTAAGCGGCCAGGCTCCATGGCGTGAATCTTCCGAACGCCCTGACCGTCCTGAGGATCTTCCTGGTCCCGTGGCTCGTGGTCCTGCTCTTGACCCGGACCGAGTGGGGTTGGTTCCTGGGCTTTCTCGTCTTCACGATTGCCGTCATCACCGACTATTTCGATGGTTGGCTGGCTCGCCGAAGGAACGAGCAGACCAAACTCGGGGCCATGCTCGATCCGCTGGCCGACAAGCTCCTTCTCTCGGCCGCGTTCATTTCCCTTATCGAGTTGGAGATGGCCCCGGCGTGGATCGTGGCCCTCATCATCGGTCGCGAGTTCGCCGTGACCTGGCTTCGAACCGAGGCTCTCGGCCGCGGGATCGTCATGGCGGCCTCGGGGGCGGGGAAAGCGAAGACGGTCTCTCAGATCGTCGCGATCTACGTCATGCTTCTGGCCTTGCGGGTGGACGCCTTCCAGATTCTCGTGGCCCCCGCGCTGTTCGCGAGCCTCGGCCTCACTCTCTACTCCGGAATCGACTATTTCCTTCGATTCTCGAAGGCGGGCTCGAGAACCTGAGTCCTCTTCGCCCCTCCGATCGAGGGGACGACTAAGGCTGAACCATCACGCGGTCGCCGAAGAGGATCTCTTCTCTCGAATAGACGAGCTGGGCGACGGAGAAGTTTTCTCGAACCGACACCACCACGGCCGCGCCCAGGGGCCGTCGCGTGACGATGTCCGACCGATCGCCCTGGCGGAATACCGTGATGACCTTGCCGACCGACATACCGGCGCCCGAACCCACATCGATGCCGACGACCATGCCCGTTCCTGAGGTCACGGAGTCATCGTCGATGTCGACCACATAGCCCGTGGACCGGGAGCCGTCAAGAGAAAGGTCGCCGCCTTCGACCACCACGCGTCTCTTGACCAGCGGCGATTCGACATCGCTCAGCGGTCGGAGATAGTCACCAACGAGGACGGCGCGACCGGAGGCCTCGACCACCGCCCGTGCGCTGGTTTCGCTGACCACCACAACCCGGGCAATGCCGGTGGTTTCAATTCGGTAACCGACCTTCTTATGGGTGACCGGATGCTTTATCACCCGAGCGCGCCGGTGGATGGAATACAGATCGCCCGCCTTGACCCCGGAACTGGCGCCCCGGTCAAGATAGAGATACTCGCGGGGGCCCGCCATGATCTTCTCGAGGAGTGTTCCGTTCTCCGCTTCCATGCCCTTGATTTTGAGGCTCTCGTCTTCGATCGAAGCCGAAATGTAGCCGGCAAAACGCACGGTGTCCGTGGAGGCGACATTGATGAGCGCGTCCATGTCCAGCCATTCGGGCGTGCCCAGGGGCTCGATCGCCTTCGCGGCGGCGGCAAGGCCCGCCTCGCCCGCAGCCTCGGCCGGAGCGCCGGCCTCGGCCATACGGACGGAAGGAAGGAAGATCGGATCGCCCGGATAGATCAGGCGCGCCTTCTTTACGTAGGTGTTCGCCTCCCAGATCTGGGGCCACAGGTACGGGTTGTTGAGGTACCGGCCGGCGATATCCCAGAGGGTGTCGCCCTTGACCACGATGTGAAAGGCCTGGCCTTCCGGGATTGACCTCGGGAAATCGTAACGGGACCAGTGGGGAGCCACCTCGAATGGGCCCATCTGGGCTGTCTCGGGGGCTGGCTTGTCGGTTTGGGCGCCCACGAGCGTGGCCAGGGAAAGGCCGGCCAGAGCCAGGGAACTTGTGAAGATCTTGCGTGTGGTCATGGACCTCGCTCCTAGATAAAACCCTCTGGAACCACAGGCGAACGGTTCCCGGGCCTTGAGGGTATCAGAGGCTTGTTTCTTTAGTCAAGGGTTAGTCTCATTTCCCTCAAGTTTCACTTGAGGTGTGGCCTAAGGCCCCACGAAAACTGGGGAAAAACTACCGTTCCAGGCGAGTCGAGACTCGAGCCAGAACAGTTCCACGCGGTCCTTCGGCCAGTTGCAGGACGTCGACACCCGCCATCGAGCGAACCTGCCGCCACTCCGAGGGCCCGAACAGGACCAGGCGTGGCTCGTTCCGGGTCAATTCAAGGGCGCTCCAGACTGAGCCCGCGTCCCTGACGCGGCCGTTATTGTAGAAGTAGCCGGCCATCCAGGCGGTGCGCCAGGCCCCGGCCACGAGAACCTCGCGGCCGTTCGCGGGCAGGAACAATCGGCGCCCGGATTCCATGGTTTCCAGAACGGGCGGGGCCACCAGGGTGAGGATGAGCAGAAAGCCGGCCGCCCCGATCGAGAGTATCCGCAGGCTGTCGCGTCGCCCCCTCTCGAAGGCCCGCGAGGCCATGAATGTGGCGGCCAGCGCCCAAAGGGCCGGAGCCACGGCGCTTCGGCCCCACACTTCGCCATCCCGGACGGCGCGCAGCGTGAAGGCCACGAGAACCGCCGAGGTTGCGAGGCCGATCAGACCCGCCGCGCGTACGAGACCGCGTCGTTCCCACGACCGCAATCCCCGCGCGGAAAGTGCTATGGCGATGGCCAGGGGGGGCAGGCAGGGAAGAATGTATCCGGGCAGCTTGGAACCGGCGGCCGAGAAGAGGACGAAGGGCACGAGCATCCAGGCGAGCAGTGCGATCCGGGCCCGCCGTTCCACGTTCGCCAGTTCCGCTGTGGCCAGCGGAATCAGGCCGGACCATGGGAAGACTCCCAGGAGCAGAACGGGCAGGTAGTAGTAGACGGGACCCGGATGGTTGTGAATGGTGGTCGTGAACCTATCGAGGTTGTGGTTGAGAAGGAAAACTTCGATGAAATGAAACCCCTGATCGAGATAGATGGCCACAAACCAGGGTCCCGCGACCGCAAGGAGGAGTCCGAGGCCCATGGGCGAGACCAGGGGCGCCAACTCGAAACGGCGAACGGCCAGGGCGGCGCAGGCGGCGACGCCGACCGGGATCAGAAGACCGATGGGTCCCTTGGCCAGGACCGCGAGTCCCATGAGCGCCCAGGCGGTGTGCACGCCCAGGCGTCCGTTGATTCCAAGGACAGACAGAATGAGCAGGCCGCTCGCTCCGGTGATGAAGGCGGCGACCAGGGTGTCCATGGTGGCGGCCCGAGCGTAGGCGAATGGCAGGGGTGAGGTCGCGAGGATGAGCATGGCCAGCCGGCCGCAACCGCCGCCGAAGAGTCTCGCGGCGACCAGGCCGGTGAACCCTGTCATCAGGAGGGCGGCGAACACGGCAGGCAGACGGGCCGCCGCCTCGTTTTCGCCGAGACCGCGATAGGCGATTCCGGCCAGCCAATAGTAGAGGGGTGGCTTTTCCAGCCAGGGCTCTCCGCCGAGCGTGGGGGTGACGAGTTCAAAGGTGCGCGACATCTCGACGGCGACACGGGTGTAGCGAGGCTCGTCCGGGCCCAGGAGCGGAATCTGTCCGAGGCGGAACGCAAGCAGGAGAAACTGCAGACCCAGAATCAGCGCGCCGTCCCGCGGGGCCACGAAACGCGATTCACGGTCGAAGTCGGGCCGGGCCGGAGTCTCGATGTCTGCCATGCGTTTTTGATCTCTCGTGAGGTGGTGCCAGAGGCGGGAATCGAACCCGCACGATCATTCCTGACCCGCGGATTTTAAGTCCGCTGCGTCTGCCAATTTCGCCACTCTGGCCCGGTCCCCGAAGCACCGTGCGCCTACCGGCAAGGGGAAGGCTACCGCGGCCGAGTGTCTTCCGCGAGGACGCGAAGCATGGCTTCGTGAATCAAACCGTTCGATGCCACCACTTGATCGGCGCGGACTCCGATGGGCGTGCCGTCGAAACGCGACACCTTTCCCCCCGCCTCTTCGACCAGGAGGGACCCGGCCAGGACATCCCAGGGCTGGAGACGCTCCTCGAAGTAGCCGTCGATCCGGCCCGCCGCGAGGTACGCGAGATCGAGAGCGGCCGCGCCATCCCTTCGAAGGGCCCGCGCGTGATGCAGGAATCTCTCGAAGAGCCGCAGGGTGTGAGCCACATCGTCACGCAGGTCGTAGGGGAATCCGGTCAGGAAGATCGAGCGGAGCACCTCGGCCGACGCCGACACCCTGAGCGGCCGGCCGTTGCAGGTGGCCCCTCGTCCGCGTGCCGCGGTGAAAAGCTCGTCCTTGATGGGATCGTAGACCGCGCAGGCGATCGAACTCCCGGACCGAGTGAGGGCGATCGACGTGCAGAAGAACGGGTACTGGTGGGCGAAATTCGTGGTGCCGTCGAGGGGATCGACGTACCACACATACTCGGATCCCGAGAGCGAAGGCGCGCTCTCCTCGGCCACGACGTCGTGAGCGGGGAAGGACCGTCGCAGGCGGGCCAGGATTGCGGCCTCACAGGCCCGGTCGACCTCGGTCACCAGATCGAGTTCGCCCTTGTTCTGAACTCCGATGTCCGTTCCGAGCCGCGCTCGCTGAATGCGGCCGGAAAGGATCGCCGCGTCACCCGCGACCGCCCGAAAGAGGTCGAGGTCGATGTCTGGAGGAACGGTCATGTCTTCTTCGGTGCCAGTCTTTGGAGGATGTCTTGCGCGCCGCCAGGAATCAGCGCCAGGCCACGGGATGGAAGTAGACGAGGGCTCGGGCGCCTCTGGTTTCACCATCCGGCCCCGAGTTGTTTATCTGAAGCCGCAGTTTGACGGTTTCACCCTTCCGAATCAGGAACCCCGTGCCGGAGGGAAGGAAGTCCGGCCTCAAACCGTCGAGGGAGGGTCGCGGAGCCCGAAAGATCGTGGTCTCGCCCGCACGAAGGTACAACTCGGGCAGCGCGCGCGGGGCTCCCAGGTCCGGCGCCCAGCCGACGATGAAGACATCGTCCGGCGGCGACCACGATGCTTCCTGGACCAGCGATTGACCGCTGCGGATGGGCGCGTTCTCGATCTCCAGTGCTTCCACGGAGATTCTCCTCGTGGCGGCAACTGGAGGGGCGAGCAAGCGGAGGAGCGCCACGCCCAGGAGAGCGGAGCACAGGGCCAGTATCGTCAGATCCCGACGGTTCAAGCTTACGAAGCATAAGGGACGGCACCCGACCCGAGCCGTCTCGCCTTCCACGTAGACTCGCCCGGACACCCTCATGACCGAGCATTCAGACAAGCCCGCCGGCGCCGCCCTCCCGCGCGTTCATGTGCGCGCCGCCCGGGAAGCAGGGGTTGCCAGGCCTTCGGGACCGAGGCACGGTTTCCGCTATCGGGTCGACCTTGAATACCTCGGCACCCGCTACAGTGGCTGGCAGTTCCAGACCAACGCCCGGACGGTGGCCGGCGAGATCATGGAGGCCATTCATCGCGCCACCGGGCAGCGCGTGATCGAGGTCTACGGTTCGGGGCGAACCGATGCCGGTGTCCACGCGATCCACCAGGTCGCCCACATCGACCTGGCCAAACAGGTCGACCCGGACGAACTCCTGCGCGCGGTCAACGACGAACTTCCCGGCGACATCAACCTCCTCAAAGTCGAACTGGCCTCGGACGGCTTTCACGCGCGTCATTCCGCCACCGCCCGCAGCTACCTCTACCGGATATCGACGCGGCGCAGCGCCTTCGACAAACCCGTGGTCTGGTGGGTCCGAGATCCTCTGAATGTCCTCGCGATGGCCGAGGCCGCGAAATCGCTCTGCGGTCTTCATGACTTCTCCGCCTTCGCGCAGGCCGATCCCTCGAAGCCGGACGAGTCGACCAAGGTCAAGGTCGAGTCCGTCGAGGTTTTCGAACAGGGCCCGAACATCTTCATCCGGATCGAGGGCTCGCATTTTCTGTGGAAGATGGTCCGCCGGATCGTGGGCGTGCTGGTCGAGGTGGGCCGGGGGAAACTCGGTGTCGGGGATGTCGCGAAGATCATGCAGGCGAGCGGGGTGTCGGTCGCCGAGTTCACGGCCCCCCCCTCCGGACTCTCTCTGGAAAGAGTCTCCTATGGAGCGCCCGCCTCGATTCGGGTTGCGCCCCGGGAAGACGCGCCCCCTGGTGAACGGTCCGGCGCGGGCGAGAACCGATACCGGCCGAAGCCAGGCGCCGAACCGAGCCGAACTCGAAACGACCGGCCTCCTGCTTACGGCCGCAAGACCGGGTTCGAGGGCGCGAAGCGTCGATCCGGCTTCAAGCCGCAGGCGGAACGTAGCGTAGCGGGGGCAGACCGTCCCGAAGGGGGATGGCCTCGTCGATCAGCATCACGGGAATCTCCTCCCGGACCGGATAAGCGAACGTTCCGTCGGCGCGGATGATGGCCGCCTCCAGTTTTTCGCCGGCCGGACCACCGCCGTTGTTCTTGACTCCTAAGGCGATGCGCGCGTTCAGGGCTTCGAGTTCCGCGGGAGTCGCGAGCCTCACCGGTGTCCGATCGGCCGGGCAGCACAGCACTTCAAGCAATTCGGGTGCGATCATGGGCCGAATGCTACCTTCGTTGCGCGCTCTGATTCCATCGGCGCCGATGACGCGACCCTGATCCGATGCGCAAGGCCACGCCCCCACTCGCCATCATCGACATCGGCAGCAACTCGGCGCGGGTCGTGGTGTACAACCGCGAGCCCGGCGGACATTTGCGCATCGCCGCCAGCGCCCGGTCGTCCCTGCGGCTGGTCGAGGGTGTGGTGGAGAACCATGCCATCGGCGAGCTGGCGATGGAAAGGGCCCACGACGCGTTGCGGGATTTCCGCGCCATCGCCCTCGGCGCCGGGGCCCGGGCGGTCCGGGTGTATGCGACCGCGGCGGTGAGGGAAGCGACCGACGGCGCGCGCTTCGCCCGCCTGGTGGCCCGGACCATGAAATCGCCTCTGCAGGTTCTCGATGGCGAGACCGAGGCGCTCTATGGCTTCCACGGGGCCCTGCGCGGCCTGGAATCAGGTTCGGGTCTGCTGTTCGATCTCGGCGGCGGTTCGCTTCAGCTCACGGAGTTCCGGCAGCGCGCCCGGATACGCTCCTGGAGCGTGCCCTTGGGCGCTTTGCGTCTCTCGAGGCGTTACCTGGAGCGCGACCCCCCGACGGACAAGGAGGTCAGGAGCCTTCGCGCGCATGTCGACGGCTTCCTCGAAGAACTGCCTCTCAAGCCGCTGCGGGCGGGAGATCGTCTGGTGGGTACGGGCGGCACCATCCGGAATCTGGCGAAGATCGAGAGGTTCCGACTCAAGACGCCGGGGTCGCGCCTCCACGGGCACGAACTCTCCCGCGAGGCCCTCGAAGAAATCGAATCCGACTTGCGGGCTCTCCCGAGGCAGAAGAGATCCAATGTGCTCGGTTTGTCGAAAGACCGGTCCGACTCGATCGTCGCCGGGGCGGTGGTCATCGGCCGGCTCCTCGATTGGGTGCAGGCCGACGACGTCCTCGTCTCGGGCCAGGGCCTGCGCGAGGGTCTGGCCTATGCGGCGCTCGGGGAGATGGATGCCCCGCCCGGGAGCGTCCGCGCCACGTCCTCGGAAGCGCTTCTGTCGCGTTTTCGCGGGGTGGATCCGCTTCATGGAGCGAGGCGCGCGACGCTTGCCTCCGCCCTGTTCAGCCGTCTGGTGAAGCATGAGGGAGAGCGGGGCCGGGTGTTTGCCTCGGCCCTCCACTATGCGGCCCTCTTCCTGGACATCGGTCGCGCGGTCGACTTCTTCGACCGCCACGAACACGCGGCGCGGATCGTGATCGCCTCGGAGCTCGACGGTTTCTCCCAGGTCGAAGTGGCTCGCATCGCCGCCGTCCTGCACGCCGCCGATGAAGAGGGGATCGATCTCGACGAATTTGAGCCGCTCGTCGGTGGGCCCGACCGGGCGACCGTCGAACGAGCCGCGGTGGTCCTCCTCCTGGCCGACGACCTTCTTGAGCGGGCGCCCCGGGGCACGACGCCGAGACTCGACGTGCGAGTGGGGGCGGGTGCGGTGACCATCCATCCCACCCAGGTGACCGCCTGGCGCCCTCGAGGCCTTGGCGATCGGTTCCGCCGAACCTTCAAGAAGGTGCTATCGGTGAGGGTCTAACGTCGACGCGCCCTTCCAGGCTGGACGGGACGCCGGAGGGCCCAGGGCCCGGATAAGGACCGGCTGGCGTTGGTGGCATACTCCACCTCGTAACGACGATCCATCGAGGGAGGTTGCTCATGCCGCGCATCGTTCGCTGTGGACTGATCCAGGCCAGGAACGTCCTGGGGCCCGAGGCCGGGTTGGCCAGGGTCAAGAAGGCCATGATCGACAAGCACGTCAAGTTGATCGCGGAAGCGGCGAGGAAAGGGGCGAAAATCCTTTGCCTTCAGGAGATCTTCTACGGGCCCTACTTCTGCGCCGAGCAGGAGACCCGCTGGTATCACTTCACCGAACCGGTTCCCGATGGACCCACGGTGAAACTGATGCAGAAGCTGGCCCGGAAACACAAGATGGTGATCGTGGTCCCCGTCTACGAGGTCGAACAGTCGGGCGTCTACTACAACACCGCCGCGGTGATAGACGCGGACGGGAAGTTCCTGGGCAAGTATCGGAAGAACCACATCCCGCACACCTTGCCGGGTTTTTGGGAGAAGTTCTATTTCAAACCCGGCAACCTGGGTTATCCGGTGTTCGAGACGGCCTACGCCAAGGTGGGCGTGTACATCTGTTACGACCGCCATTTTCCCGAAGGCGCCCGGGCCCTGGGCCTCGCGGGAGCCGAGATCGTTTTCAACCCGTCCGCCACCGTGGCCGGACTGTCGGAGTACCTTTGGAAACTGGAGCAGCCGGCCCACGCGGTGGCGAACGGCTATTTCGTCGGCGCCATCAACCGCGTCGGTCATGAAGCGCCCTGGGACATCGGGGAGTTCTACGGCCAGAGCTACTTCTGCGATCCGCGGGGGCAGATCGTGGCCGAAGCGCCGCGGGACCGGGACGCGGTGGTCGTCGCCGACCTGAACCTCGACATGATCGATCAGGTCCGGTCGACCTGGCAGTTCTACCGCGACCGAAGGCCCGAGACGTATGGGCCGCTCACCGCACCCTAGGCCGTCGGCCCGGGAAGTGGCCCGATCGCCACGTTTCAGTTCAATCGCTCCAGTTCAGGAGGTCCCATGACCGTCGACCTGTCGGTGAAATTCACGGGAATCAGATTCGAGAACCCGTTCCTTTTGTCGTCCGCGCCGCCCACCGAATCCGAGAGCAACATCATGCGCGCCTTCGACGCGGGTTGGGGCGGGGTGGTGGTGAAGACCATCGGCATGCATCCGGTAGTGAATGTCGCGGGGCCGAAGACCAAGTTCCTTCGCTCCAATCCGGAAACCGGCACCCTTTCCATGAACAAGGGACGCGGAGGAGTGCTCCACTCCTCGTGGAACTGGGAACTGATCTCCGACAAGCCGCTCGACTGGTGGATTCCCCGGTTGGAGCGGATCAAGAAGGCTCATCCCACCAAGGTCCTGATCGCGTCGATCATGGCGGGGTCAGGCAGCGACAAGGAACTCGACCACTGGCGGGACCTGACCCGGGCCTGCCAGGACGCGGGCGCCGACGGAATCGAGATGAATCTCTCCTGTCCGCACATGGACCGCGTCGACATGGGCTCGAACATCGGAAAGGACCAGGCCCTGTGCTCGTTCGTCACCGAGGTGGTGAAGAGCGCGGCCCGGGTTCCGGTCTGGGCCAAGCTGACCCCGGCCTCCGCGGACATGACGGTCGAAGCGGGTGCAGTCTTCCGCGGCGGCGCGGACGCGGTCGTCTCCTCGAACACCTTCCCGTCTCTGCCCATCATCGACGCGGACACGATGGAGTTCGAGATGAACGTCGACGGTCTGGTCTCGAGCGGGGGGATGGGCGGTCCCGCGATCCTGCCGATGTCCCTCGCCAACATGGCGAAGATGACCAGGGCCTTTCCCGACAAGGCTTTCTCGGGCATCGGCGGCGTCACGGACTTCTCCCAGGCCGCGAGTTATTTCCTCCTCGGTTGCGGGACGGTTCAGGTGTGCACCGCGGCCATGCTGGATAAGGCGGTGGGGCCGGGGGTGATCAAACAGTTGAAGCAGGGACTCACGGAGTTCATCGAGAGGAACTCCGACAAGGGCTGGACGAGCGTGGAGGATTTCCGCGGCATACGGCGGGACCGCGTGGTTGCGCACTCGAAGATCCGTCGTCCCGACGATTCGGAGTACGCGGGCGGTTACGATGCCGAAGGCTATTCGGCCCCGGAACTCGAGCCCACGGTGGTGGCGCGAGGGTAGGTCGGGGCCCGAACCGCGGCCGCTCCCGGCGTCTGTTCGCGGTGGCATAATCAGGCTCCCGAACCGGCCGGGCTCGCCCGCGTCCTGATGTGGACGAGCGAAGTTCCGGATCTTCGGACCCGCGAAGGAGGTTGCCATGAGCACTACCCTGATCAAGAACGGCACGGTCGTCACCGCGTCCGACCGATACGAGGCTGACATCTACATCGAGAAGGGCATCATCACCCTGATCGGCAAGGGCCTGAGCCTGCCCGCCGATACGGTGGTCGAGGCCTCCGGCAAGCTGGTGATGCCCGGCGGAATCGACGTCCACACGCACCTCGACATGCCCTTTGGCGGCACCACCTCCTCCGACGACTTCGAGACGGGAACGATAGCGGCGGCACATGGGGGGACCACGACGCTGATCGACTTCGCCATCCAGAATTTCGGCGAGGGCCTCTATCCCGCGTTCGAGGGCTGGATGAAGCGAGCCGAGGGCAAGGCGTCGATCGACTATGCGTTCCACATGATCGTGCGCGAACTCTCCGACCAGGCCGCGCACGACATGGACACGTTGACCCGGAAGGAGGGTGTGACCTCGTTCAAACTGTTCATGGCGTACCCGGGCGTCTTCCAGGTGGACGACGCGACCATCTTCAAAGCACTCCTGCGCACGCGGGAAACCGGCAGCATGATCTGCATGCACGCCGAAAACGGGGGAGTCATAGACACCCTGGTGGCGGAGGCGCTGCGCAGGGGTGAGAAGGCTCCCAAGTACCACGCCCTGACCCGGCCCACGCGCGCCGAGGCCGAGGCGACCAGCCGTGCCATAGCACTTTCCGAGATGGCCGGCGTCCCCATCTACATCGTGCATCTGTCCTGTTCCGACGCCCTTGAAAAGGTGAAGCAGGCGCGGGACATGGGTCTGCCCGCCTACGCCGAGACCTGCCCGCAGTATCTGTTCCTCTCGTACGAGGATTATGAGCGCGAAGGTTTCGAGGGGGCCAAGTTCGTGATGTCGCCGCCCCTGCGCGAGAAGTGGAATCAGGGGGCGCTTTGGAAGGGCCTGGCCCAGAACGACCTGCAGGTTGTTTCGACCGACCATTGTCCGTTCTGCATGAAGGAGGAGGGCCAGAAACTCCTGGGCAAGGACGACTTCTCCAAGATCCCGAACGGCGCCCCGGGCATCGAGACGCGTCTCTACATGCTCTGGGAAGGCGTGCGGAAGGGCTTCATCGATCAGCACCGCTTCGTTCAGCTCATGTCGACGAGCCCCGCGAAGATGTTCGGCCTGTTCCCGAAGAAGGGGACCATTGCCGTCGGCTCCGACGGCGACGTGATCCTCTGGGACCCGGAGAAAGAGCACACCCTCTCGGTGAACACCATGCACATGCGGGTCGACTACAACCCGTATGAGGGCCGGGTCGTGACCGGAGCGCCCGCGGTCGTCCTGTCGCGCGGCGAAGTCATCGTCGACCACGGCGTGTTCAAGGGGGCCAAAGGCCGGGGACAGTACATCAAACGCCAGGCGGGACATCCACGACTCTGAAGTACGCGTGAGTCAGCCGATCCCTCATGCGTGCAATCTGTGCCCACGGGATCTCAAATTGGCCCCGTGCGGCTGACGTCGAGGTGGCGGTACAAGGGCCGATCACTTGGCCGAGACCGACACCGTGGTGGCGGGCTATTCCGCAGGGCCGATAGGCTTTGAAGCCTTCACACGCGATAAGGCACAAGCACCTCCAACTCGCCGCCGCCTCGAAAGTCCTTGCTGTTGCGAGTCACGAGCGTCAGTCCGTGATGCATCGCGACCGCGGCCTGAAGAGCATCGGGAAGTTTCCATCGCTCGCTGCGCCTAAGCGACGCGGCGAGGTCGGCAATCTCCGCGGTGATGGGCAGCGCGGGAAAGTGGTCGAGCAGGTCGCGGGCGAGCGCCACGTTGGCCGTCGCGAACCCGGCGAGAACCTCGGCGCGGGTGATCACGGAGAGGTTGGATGCGTGGCCGTTCTCGCTCAGCCACTCAGTGGAGGCGCGGACGCCGTTGAAGTGATCGATGATGATCACGGAGTCGAGAAGAAACTTCACGCGCGCCGCTTCGGCCGCGGCGGCTCCCATTCGCCGCGGAGCCGTTTTTGCCAGGCCAGTCCGTCGCCCTGACGCCAAAGGCCGCTGGTGCTCGCGAGAGCGTCCAGCAACGCGGGTCGGCCGCGGTTCTCCTCGCGCTGACGGTGGAGGCGGACCGCCTGCCGTACCAGTTCTGTCATCGGGATGCTGCGGCGCCGTGCCTCGCGATCGAGCCAGGCCTTGTCCAAGGCGTCCAGGCTGATGAGTGTCTTGGGCATGACTGCAAGATATCACATCTCGCCAGAGTGGATATCTACACAGCAGGCCCACCCAAAAGCCGCTCCGTGACGGCGTACGGACCCTGACGCCGTCTGTCAGGGCACCACACGACCTTTAATGTCGACGCCTTTCCTGTCTCGCACCAGAGCCTGTCCTGGCCGCCGGTATCAACTGGCCTCGGGAGCAGGCCCCATCGGCCTAGAATCGCCGCTACGATGGCTGCCAACGACTCCGAGGTCCACCACTCCGACGGCCGGATCGAACTGACGGCGGCGGCGCGCACCGCGGCTGAGGCGAGCCTCCTCTACAACGAGGACCTGGCCCCGGTTCCGGTGGCCCGGAGAGACTGGACCACCTACAACTACGCCGCGCTGTGGATCAGCATGGCCCACTGCATTCCCACCTACATGATGGCCTCGGGACTGCTCGCGGCGGGGATGAACTGGAAGCAGGCCCTTTTCACGATCCTGCTCGGGAACGTCATCGTTCTCGTTCCGATCCTCCTCAACTCGCATCCCGGGACCAAGTACGGAATCCCTTTCCCGGTCTTCGCCCGCGCCGCCTTTGGCACCCTCGGCTCGAACCTGCCCGCCTTGATGCGGGCCCTGGTGGCCTGCGGGTGGTTCGGAATTCAGGCCTGGATCGGCGGGGAGGCTCTGCAGACGCTCTTCGCCAGCGTGATTCCGGGCTGGGCGGGCCTTCTTGGTTCCGGCTTCCTTGGCCACAGCACGACGGAGTGGATCTCGTTCATGCTGTTCTGGGCTCTGAACATCGCCATCATCTACAGAGGCATGAACCTCCTCCGCCTGGTCGAGAACTGGGCCGCGCCGTTTGTTCTCGTCATGACCGGTGCGCTCGTGATCTGGGCCTACGACGCGGCGAACGGCATGGGTCCGCTCCTGGCCCAGCCCAGCAAGTTCGAGGATTTCGGGTCTTTCTGGAAGGTCTTCATGCCCTCGCTCACCGGCATGGTCGGGTTCTGGGCCACCCTTTCCCTGAACATGCCCGACTTCACGCGTTTCGGTCGCAGCCAGCGTGAGCAGGTCATCGGACAGACCGTGGCTCTGCCCACCACCATGTTCGTGTTCGCCGCCATGGGCGTCTTCATCACCAGCGCCACCGCCGTCATCTACGGCGAGGCGATCTGGGATCCCATCCACCTGGTGGCGAAGTTCGACAGCCCCCTCGTGGTGGCGGTGTCGATGTTCACGGTGGTGGTGGCGACCCTTTCGGTCAACATCGCGGCGAACGTGGTTTCGCCCGCGAACGATTTCGCCAACGCCTTCCCGCGCTTCATCTCCTTCAAAACGGGCGGTCTCATCACGGGGATTCTCGGTATCCTCATGCAGCCCTGGCGACTCCTCGCCGATCCCTCCGGTTACATCTTCACCTGGCTCGTGGGTTATTCCGGGGGCCTGGGTTCGATCGGCGGCGTCTTGATCGCCGACTACTGGATCGTGCGCAGAACCCAGTTGAACCTCGAGGACCTGTACCTCACCACCGGCGTCTACCGGTATCGCGGAGGCTGGAATCCCGCGGCCGTGGTGTCGATGCTGCTGGGATGCGCTCTTGCCTGGGGCGGACTCGTATGGGCTCCCCTGAAGCCCCTCTATGATTACGGCTGGTTCATCGGGTTTGGAGCCGCTTTCCTTCTTTACGTCGCTCTCATGCGCGTGGACACACCGAGGCAACAATGACTGAACCAACGACGGGAACGACGCCGCGGCCGATGAGCGGCCAGGAAATGGTGGACCTGTGCAAGCGGCACACCCTCTACGAGTGGTCGGCGCAATCGAAGATCGACCCCATCCCGGTGGCCCGGGCGGAAGGAGTCTATTTCTGGACTCCCGAGAACAAGCGCTACCTCGACTTCAACTCGCAGCTGATGTGCAGCAACATCGGCCACTCTCACCCCAAGGTGGTCCGGGCGATCCAGGAGCAGGCGGCCAGGCTCTGTTATGCGAACCCGTTCATGGCCACCGAGCCCCGAGCCCGCCTGGGAAGGAAACTTGCGGAGATTGCACCTGGTGACATCGACTCGTTCTTTTTCACGAACGGCGGCGCCGAGGCCAACGAGAACGCCATTCGTATCGCGCGCGCGGTCACCGGTCGCCACAAGATCATGGTGCGGTATCGCTCGTACCACGGCGCCACCGCGGGCGCCATCGCCCTGACCGGCGATCCCCGAAGGTGGTTCTCCGAACCCGGCATTCCCGGCATAGTTCGCGCTCCCGACTTTCACAAGTACGGGCGTCGCGATCCCGAACCTCTGGACGTCTGCATTCGCGAACTGGAGGATGTCATCCGGTACGAGGGCGGGGCCAACATCGCCGCCTTCCTGCTGGAGACCGTGGTCGGCACCAACGGCCTTCTGATTCCCCCCGATGGGTACCTGAAAGCGGTCCGTGAGATCTGCGACCGTAACGGCATACTGCTCATCGCCGACGAGGTCATGTCGGGTTTCGGCCGAACCGGGAAGTGGTTCGCGGTCGAACACTGGGGTGTCGTGCCCGACATGATCACCATGGCCAAGGGCCTGACCTCGGCCTACGTGCAGCTGGGTGCTTTGGGGATGCGGCCAGCCATCGCGAAAGTCTTTCAGGACCGGGCCTTCCCCGGCGGCCTGACCTACAACAGCCATACCCTGGCCTGCGCCACTGCCCTTGCCACAATCGCGGTCTACGAAGACGAGAAGCTCATGGAAAACGCGACCAGGCTGGGCCTGGTTCTGCGGGAACGGATGCGGGAACTCGAGAAGAAACATCCGTCGGTTGGAGCCACTCGTTCCCTCGGCCTGTTCGGAATTTTCGAAATCGTCCGCAACCGCGAGACGTATGAGCCCATGGCGCCTTTCAACGGCGCTTCCGAAGAGATGACGGCGCTGGGGCGGTTCTTCCGGGAGCAGGGGCTTTACACCTTCGTCCGCTGGAACACTTTCTTCACCAACCCGCCGCTCGTCATCACCGAAGCCCAGCTTCACGAGGGGCTGGATATCGTCGATCGCGGTCTCGAAATCACCGATCGCGCCGTCAAGCCTTAAAGGATTCATCTCATGATCAGCCCAACTCAAGCCACCATGGAGCTCACCCTTCTGAAGCACTGGATCGGAGGGAAGACCCACTCCGGTTCGGTGGAGCGCTGGGGCGATGTCTACAACCCGGCCACCGGCGAGTCCAGCACTCGCGTGGCCATGGCCACCCCGGCGATCCTGGACGAAGCGGTGAAGGCCGCGTCGGCGGCCCAGAAGAAATGGGGCGCCGCCTCCCTCGCGCAGAGGACGCGCGTCATGTTCGCCTATCGGCAACTCCTGGAAGCCCAGAAGGTCGAGATGGCGGCCCTCCTCACTCGCGAGCATGGAAAAGTGGCGGTCGACGCGCTCGGAGAAGTGAACCGCGGCATAGAAGTGGTGGAGTTCGCCTGCGGCCTTCCCCAGCTCTTGAAGGGGGAGTTTTCGGAGAACGTGTCCACCGATGTCGACAGCTACTCGATCCGCCAGCCTCTCGGGGTGGTGGCGGGGATTACGCCATTCAACTTCCCGGCCATGGTGCCCATGTGGATGTATCCGCTGGCCATAGCCTGCGGGAACGCGTTCATCCTGAAGCCCTCGGAGAAAGACCCCTCGGCGGCGAACTTCGCCGCGAAACTCCTGGCCAAGGCCGGCCTTCCCGAAGGCGTCTTCTCGGTGGTGCACGGGGACAAGGTGGCGGTCGATGCCATCCTCGCTCATCCCGGCATTGCCGCGGTGAGCTTCGTGGGTTCGACCCCGATTGCCCGCTACATCTACGAGATGGGAACGAAGGCGGGCAAGCGCGTGCAGGCGCTGGGCGGGGCCAAGAACCACATGGTCGTCCTGCCCGATGCCGACATGGATCTCGCCGCCGATTCGGCGGTGAGCGCCGGCTACGGCTCGGCGGGTGAGCGCTGCATGGCGATCTCGGCCCTGGTCACGGTGGGCGACGCGGCGGAGCGGCTCATCCCGAAGATGCTCGAGCGAATCGCGAAGCTGAAGGTGGCTCCGGGGAACATGGCGGGCGCGGATATCGGTCCTCTCATCACCTTGGAGCATCGCGCCCGGGTCAAGGGCTATGTCGACAAGGGCGAGGCCGACGGGGCAAAGCTGCTGGTCGATGGCCGCGCTATCCAGGTTCCCGGCCACGAGAACGGTTATTTCCTCGGACCCTGCCTCTTCGATCACGTCACTCGGGACATGACGATCTACGAGGATGAGATCTTCGGCCCGGTCTTAAGTGTCGTGCGGGTGAAGACCTACGACGAAGCGCTCACTCTGGTGAACGAGAACCCCTGGGCGAACGGCGTCGCCATCTTCACGAACGACGGGGGCGCGGCCCGGCGGTTCCAGAACGAAGTTCAGGTGGGTATGGTCGGGATCAACGTCCCCATCCCCGTTCCCATGGCCTATTACTCGTTCGGCGGCTGGAAGAGTTCGCTTTTCGGAGACTCGCATGTGCATGGCAAAGAGGGCGTTCATTTCTATACGCGCGGCAAGGTGGTGACGAGCCGCTGGCCCGAACCGCACCACAGAGGCGTGAACCTCGGTTTCCCCCAGATGAAGTAGACAGATGCCCCTTTTTTCGGGAAGCGGCCGAAAGAGGACGTCTTCATGAGCGTTCGAGGCGTGGTCACGGCGGTGGTGATCCTTTTCCCCATCTCGGAGGGCGTGGTGGCCCTGTTGCGGCGGGCCAAGTCCTCGGTGGCCCGTCACGCGGACGAGGGATCCCTGACGATCCTCTGGATTACGATCGCGATCAGCGTCGGCATCGCCATGTTCTCGGCTGGTCTCTCCCCCTGGGCGGCGTTCCCGGGGAGCGCTATCGTTCGCGACAGCCTGGCCCTGCTTCTCCTTGGCCTGGGCCTGTCTCTGCGCTGGGTCTCGATCGTGGTCCTGGGAAGGTTCTTCACCGTCGACGTGGCCATCCACCGGGGCCATACCGTGGTCGAGCGCGGGCCCTATCGCTACGTTCGGCACCCCTCCTACACCGGGATACTGATCGCCTTTCTCGGGGTCGGGGTGTACTGCGGGAACTGGGTGAGCCTTCTGGTCGTGATCGTTCCGATCACCCTGGCCTTCCTGAGGCGGATCAAGACCGAGGAACTGGCCCTGTTGCGGGATCTCGGGTCCGAGTACGCTCGGTACCGCTCGAGGACGGCCAGGTTGATTCCCGGCGTGTACTAGAAGCCTCCACCGGACACGGCCTCGGCCGCGCTCGCGCTAAGCCCCATCCGCGATCTTGGGCACAGGGTGCGCCTTCGTCGCGTCACGGTCGCGGTCCCGATCCCGATCGTGCAGAGCGTAGAGGATCATCAGTTTCTGCCAGATTTTTCCCGACAGACTGCTGGTGACGTTCTCGACTTCGTTCACCGCCTGCAGAGCGGCGCTGTCCGCGAAGCGTTGAACGTACAGGGCCGCGATCTTGCCCGTGATCGAGAGCATCTCCGTGCAATAGTCGAGATAGCGGGACAGTTCGAAGGGCGTCATCGAACGGGGAGGAAGGATGCCCGTTTCCGTTCCGCGGCCCAGGATCCACTCCGGGTCCTTGGTGAGCTGATGCATGTCGATGACGTGGGCGATCGCGCGCAGTTCATGGATGGAGCGCAGGGCTCGATTGCGCTTCACGCGAGTTTCGAGGCTCGCGAGAAAGAAGACGGCGGCGACAATCAGAACCACGTCGTTGATCCCCGCCTCGAGCACCTGAATGAACTCGGCGAGGCGAAGTCCGCCGTCGGGTCTGGGCAGGGTCCACACGGTCAGGATCAGACCCAGGGCAATGAGGCCGATGAGCGACAGGACCAGGGCGCGCAGCGGCCAGATTGGTCGTCCAATCCACTCGGAAGTGGCGCTCGCTTTGGCCGCGATCTCACAGACGTGCGCGGCCACCCCGGCGAGGCCGGAGTCTGGAAACCTCGCCTGGACGCGCAAGCGCAATCGGTTGACCGTCTCCGAAATCAGACGATGGTTCAGGGTCGCTTCGGCCATGCCGCGAGACTAACACCGGGGCCGGCGGCGCCGGCGCTAACTGCCGATCCGGGCCGCGGCCTGGTCGGCTCGTGCCCCCAGCGCCTTTCCCAAGTCCCCGCCCGCCGTGCGTCCGGCGAAAGAGAGGGCGTGCAGGAACGCCAAAGTGTTGTGGCGCTTGGCCAGGCCCTCGACCGACTCGAAGGCACTTCTCCAGTCCTTCGCCGGCTTTGGCTCGAGGATCGCCGCGAACCAGGCATCCCAATAAGCCACGTCGAGCAGGCCGCGGCGGTGGGCGAAGACCACGGCCCGGGCCAGGCGTTCGGGTTCGCCGAAAGTGTAGAAGACCGTGCCCGGAGGAGCGACCTGGCTCCGAATCGCGTCCATCAACGAACGCAAGCCGTCCGCCGTGACCTGGGGATTCAAGGCGAGTTGAAGCACCAGGTCGGACCCGTGGGCGACACCGTGGCGCCATCCTGCGTCGGCGTCGAATCCTCGATAGTCCTTCACGCGAATCAGGCTGCGGGCGGCGAGAGCGACCAGTTCGGCGCGACGGCTTTCCGAGAAGACAGGTTCCACCCGATCGGCGCGGGCCACCTCCGAAAGGGCCAGGGCGGCGAAGGAGAGGCGGAAACCCCCGCGATCCTCTTCTCCATCGAGCGTCCTCCGCAGCGATTCGTCAAGGGCAAGGATCGTTTCCGAAGTCAGGGCCTTCCCTCGCAGCCAGGTGAACAGGGCTTCGAAGACCACGCCGTCCCGGACGGCAGGGTCGGGGTCGTCCAGGCACGACAGCAAGGTGGTGGCCAGGCGATTCCGTTCGTCGGGTGAGGCGACTTCGAACTTCGTCTGTTTGAGCCGCAGAAGATCGGCCCGGCTCATGCCGCTGGGCGGGCATGGAGGCGAAGGTGCGGAGACCGCGACCGAAGCCAGGGCCAGGACCAGAGGCGCGATGACGAAGTGAGGGGCAAGACGCATACGTGTCTCCCGTGGGGTGCAGGTCGGCGCCGCGCGTTTGGTTGCGGCGGGCGCCATCATTAGGGCTTCTGGTAGGGCGGAACCGTGGTCAGCATCGGCGAGATGTTGGCGAGACGGTTCCGCTCAGGGCCATGGGATCGATCGCCTTCGTGAGCCGGGTGAGGGCCACGATCGACGCGTACTCGGCGCCGTGGCTTCCGGCCACGAAGGCGACCACCGGACCAGGTTTGACGCCGTTGACCACCGCCACCGATATGCTGAGGGGCGCGTCGCTCCCCGCGGGCACGCTCAATTCCCCATAAGCCGTCGTTCCGCGCGGGGCGGACGCGGTGCCGACAGTGAAGGGCGCGTCCTGGGCCTGGGTCGGGGCGCTCAGGGCCATGACCACGGTCGCGAGGATGAAGCGGAGATCTCTGTCGATCGCGATCATGGTTCAGGTCCTCATCAGTTGGGGGCGTTTGCGCCTTATGCGGCGTCGGGAACAGGGCAAGAGATAATAGGCCAAAGAATCGAGACAGGGAGAAGGAATGAGCTTGCATCGCGTGGTCGTACTGGGTTTGGGCAAGGTGGGGAGCCTCGTGGGCACTCTGCTGAACGACAGCGGTTTCAAGGTGACCGGGCTCGACGCCGCGTCGCGCGGGCCGTTCCCGTTCGACACTCAGGTGGTGAACCTCCAGGACCCGTCGTCGCTTCGTCCCTTCCTCATGGCCGCGGACGCGGTGGTGAGTTGTTTGCCCTTTCATCTGAACATGGCGCTTTCGCAGGAGGCTCACGCCGCGGGGATCCACTACTTCGACCTGACCGAAGACGTGGGCACGACCCGGCACATCCGCCAACTGGCGGCGACCAGCAAGGGTGTCATGGCTCCGCAGTGCGGCCTGGCCCCCGGCTTCATCGGCATCGTGGGCGCCGATCTGGCGAAGAAGTTCGACCGGCTTCGCAGCATCGAGTTGAAAGTGGGCGCCTTGCCGAAGCATCCGCGGGGCAAACTCGGCTATGCGTTCAACTGGAGCCCCGAGGGCGTCATCAACGAGTACATCAATGACTGCGAGGTCATACGCATGGGCCATCGCCAGCTGGTCCCGGCCCTGGAAGGCTACGAGCTGGTGGTGATCAACGGGGTTCAGCTCGAGGCGGCCACCACCTCCGGGGGCCTCGGCACCATGTGCGAGACCTACGAGGGCAAGGTCGAGACCCTGCACTACAAGACCATGCGCTACCTCGGCCACTTCGAGCACATCAAGTTCCTCTTCCAGGAGCTGCGCCTGCAGGAAGACCGGGCTCTCCTCGGCAAGGTCATGAAGAACGCCCTGCCCGCGGTGGCCGAGGACTATGTCTTCGTTCACGCCGCGGTCGAGGGGTGGGAGGGCGACCAGCTCTCACGCGAAGAGTTCGTCCGCGCCTATCCCCAGATGCAGGTGGCCGGGCACGAGTGGCGGGCCATCAGCTGGACCACGGCGGCCAGTCTGTGTGCGGTCATCGAACTGGTGCGCGACGGCGTCCTGCCCCAGCGCGGTTTCCTGAAGCAGGAGTCCGTCCCCCTCGATGCCTTCTTCAAGACGAAGAACGGCGGCCTCTACCTACGCCACGACCGCTCCTAAGTAAGGCTCGGTTCTTCAGTAAGGCTCGGTTCTTCGGGCGGTCACCTTGCCAGCCCGCGAAGCCGGCGCCGAACGTTGGAGTCGCGCCGCCCTTGTGCCCGACGCTCGGCAGCGAATAACCTCATCGCTTATGGCTGTCAACGTATCGGATCTGAAACGCGGTGACATTCTCGAGATCGACGGCGATCCCTGGCAGGTGGGCGAGGTCCAGAGTCAGACTCCGTCCGCGCGGGGCGCCTCCATGCTGATCAAGACCAAGATCAAGAATCTGCGCACCGGCCAGAGCCAGGCGAAGACCTGGCGGGGCGGGGACATGGAGAAGGGAGCCGAGGTCGACTATCGCAACGCCCAGTTTCTCTACAAGCAGGGTGATGACTTCGTGTTCATGGACCTCGCCTCCTACGAGCAGTTCACCCTCGACGCGGATCGGGTCGGCGACTCCGCGGGGTTCATGCTCGAGAATCTGGAAGTCCGTACGACCCTGTTTCAAGATCGAGTCATTGCTCTCATCCTGCCCATTGCCGTGGACCTGGAAGTGAAGGACACCGCCCCCGCCATCAAGGGTTCGACCGCGCAGGCTCAACTGAAGCCCGCGATCACGCAGACCGGGGCGCAGGTGATGGTGCCGTCGTACATCGAGACCGGGGAGAAAATCCGGGTCGACACCCGCGACGGCCGCTTCCTCGAACGTTCGAAGTAGAAACTTCCTTTAGGCGGGATTAAATTCCCGCCGAAGCGAACGGGGGTTTGGGGACCTAAGCACGGCAGCCGGTCGGAACTCTGCGGCCCCTTGAGCTAGGGCGGAAGGACGAAGCCGCCTCCTTTGGAGACTTGCGAGCTATCCGAACATCGACCGGAAGAGCCCCTTCACGCGGAGCACGATCCGTTCGAGCAGGCCGGGCACGGTCGGCTCCGGGGAAGCGGATGCATCCGGCGGGCGGGCCGGGGCCGGCGCAGCGTCCGGTTTCGGGTTGACCGCAGCGCGGCCCCGACTGAGAAAAGCGAGACGGCCGACAGCCCACATGTGATCGATTCCTGGTCTTTGTTCTCTTCCGCCCGAACCTCGAGCGTCTGGAGCCTACTTCAGCAAGGCGCCGGCCTCGCCCTCGCTTTTTCCGAGATTTCTGCCGGTTCTCATGTTCGGGGCCACCCATGCCCGTCGCAGGAGCACCAGGGCGGTTTCGACGGCCGGGCGGGACGCCCGCTCCTTGGTGAGGCACATCTGGATCAGGGCTCGAACCGCCGGGGAAGCCGGGAGAACTCGCGGTGTCTCCGAAAGGTGTTGAACGCAGTAGTCGCGTTGCTTCGGCCCCGGGAATGGGGGCTCGCCGGTGAGGACGGCGTAGGCGAGACACCCGAACGCGTACAAGTCGGTGGCCCTCGTGGCCTCTTCGAAGCGCCACTGTTCGGGCGCCGCATAGGGCTCGCTGACGAACATTCTGGTGGCCATGTCCGCGGGCGCGTCGTCCAGAATGCGAGCGATGCCCATGTCTGCGAGTTTCCACTTGTGGTCGTGGAGAAGGACGTTCGCGGGTTTCAAATCGCCGTGAACGATGTCGCCCAGCTCCTGGAGTCCGAAAAGGACGTCGGAGAGAACCGCCATGGCGTCCTCGTCCACCATCGGACCATCGTGATCCAGCCGGTCCTGAAGACTCTCGTCGGCCATAGGCATGACGATGAACTGGTGCTTCGTCTCGGCATCCTTTCCCGCGTCGAGGATGGGGATGACGTGATCCGTCATGCGGGGCATCAGCACCTTGGCGATCCGAACCTCGCCGGTGGCCAGGCCCGGCATCACGCGTTTGATCCGTTTGACCGCGACCGGCGTCCCATCGTCGCCCCGCCCCTCGAAAACGTCGCCGAAGCCGCCCTCCTCGCCAATGCGCAAAGAGACATCGAACGACCACTCGCGGGTGAGGCGAATGGTGGTCAGGCGATGCTTCGGGGCCGGGTCGATTCTTTGAGTGAAAGACACAAGGGTTTGCGAAAAGTTTGGTCGCCCCGAAGGTTCGGAGAGACGACAAGAAAATCCGTGGGCTGCCCGTTTGGGTACCCGGAACGATATCGTATCAGGCTCGCTCCCTTGCGCGCCTTGGCCCTCCGTCCGGCCTTCGGCCCGATCCTGCCCTTCCGGTGGCTGCGATCTGGGTGGCGCGGCCTCAACAGATCAAACTACAACCCATGGCCGGAACCCTTCTCGACTGCCTGCCTACCCCGTCCGCTTCGACCGACGAACTCCTCGGCCGGTTCCTCGACTACGTCGAGGCGAAGGGCTTGACCCTCTACCCCGCCCAGGAGGAGGCGATCCTCGACCTCTTCGAGGGCAAGAACGTCATCTTGAACACGCCCACGGGTTCGGGGAAGTCGCTGGTGGCTTCGGCCATGCATTTCGAAGCCCTCACCCGAGGCCGGCGGTCCGTCTACACCTGTCCCATCAAGGCGCTGGTGAACGAAAAATGGATGGCGCTGTGCCGCGAACTGGGCCCCGAGAACGTTGGCCTGTCGACCGGCGATGCCACGGTCAACCGCGATGCCCCGGTGCTGTGCTGCACCGCCGAGGTCCTGGCCAACATCGCGCTGCGGGACGGCGAGGACGCGCGCATCGACGACGTGGTGATGGATGAGTTCCACTGGTACGCGGATCGCGACCGCGGGGTGGCCTGGCAGGCGCCCCTGCTGGCTTTGAAGAGAACGCGCTTTCTCCTCATGTCGGCGACGCTTGGAGACATGACGTTTTTCGCGGAGGCGCTGACCACGCTGAACGGTCTGAAGACGTCGACCGTGATGTCCGCCGATCGGCCGGTGCCCCTCGAGTTCACCTACTCGGAGATTGCCCTGCCCCAGACGGTCGAGAACCTGGTCGGCGCGGGCAAGGGGCCGGTGTACGTCGTTCATTTCACACAGGCGGACGCCGCGGACAGCGCTCAGGCCTTCACCAGCCTGGTCCTCTCTACCCGCGACGAGAAGAACGCGGTGGCCCGGGAGATCGAGACCTTCAGATTCTCGAGCCCGTACGGGCCGAACATCCGCAAGTGGCTGAAGCAGGGAATCGGCCTGCACCATGCGGGAATGCTCCCGAAGTACCGCGTCCTCATCGAGCAATTGGCCCAGCGTGGCCTCCTCAAGGTCATCTGCGGCACCGACACCCTGGGTGTAGGCATCAACGTCCCGATCCGCACCGTGCTCTTCACCCGGCTGTGCAAGTTCGACGGGCAGAAGACCGCGATCCTCTCCGCGCGCGACTTCCACCAGATCGCCGGGCGGGCGGGCCGGAAAGGATTCGATGACGAAGGCTTCGTGGTGGCCCAGGCCCCGGAGCACTTCATCGAGAATCAGAGGCTCGAGGAGAAGGCGGCCCAGGGCGGAAAGAAGTCGGTCAAGCGCAAACCCCCCGACCACAACTTCGTGAACTGGGACAAGAAGACGTTCGAACGTCTCATCGGCGCGCCCCCGGAGCGACTGGTCTCCCGCTTTCAAGTGACCCACGGCATGCTCCTCAACGTTCTCTCCCGGAAGACCGACGGCTGCGCTTCCATGCGCGACCTGATTCGCGACTCTCACGAGACCGATCGCGCCAGGAAGGGCCACTTCAAGCGCGGCTTTCAGTTGTTTCGATCCCTGGTTCAGCGGGGCATCGTGGAGATCGCCGGCCGGGGCGACGGCGGCTCGAAGGTCCGGGTGAACGTGGACCTGCAGGACGACTTCTCGATGAACCAGACGCTGTCCCTGTATCTCATCGAGACGGTACCTCTGCTCGATCCGGACACCCTCGATTATCCGCTCGACCTGCTGACCATAGTCGAAGCCATTCTCGAGAACCCGGAGCTGATCCTGCGCCGTCAGCTCGACAAGGTGAAGGGCCGGGCCATCGCCCAGATGAAGGCGGACGGCCTCGACTACGAACAGCGCATGGCCGAACTCGAGAAGCTCGAGTACCCGAAGCCGCTTCGGGAGTTCATCTACATGACTTTCAACGCCTTCGCGGACCGCCATCCGTGGGTGGGTGAGGAGGCCATCCGGCCCAAGTCGATCGCGCGCGAGATGTTCGAGGGCTTCTGGTCCTTCTCGGACTATGTGCGCGAATACGAGATCGAGCGCGCCGAAGGCCTGTTGCTTCGCCATCTCAACAGCGTCTACAAGGTCCTGAGCCAGACCGTGCCCGACGGCGTGAAGTCCGACACCGTGCGCGAGATGGAGATCTACCTGCGGACCATGTTGCGGGACGTCGACTCAAGTCTGCTCGAAGAGTGGGAGCGGATGAAGGATCCGAACTACCGGGCGCCCACGATCTCGGGCCAGGGCGGATTGGATATGCGGCCCCCTGGCGCGGACGAGCCGATCGACGTCACCCGCGATGCGAAGACCTTCACGGCGGCCATCCGCACGCGGGTGTTCGCCTTCATCCGGGCCTGGAGCCTGGGGGACGACGAAGCCGCGCTGGGATTGCTCCTTGTCCCTGCGGACGACGCCTCTCTCCTGTGGACGACCGAGCGCCTGAGGGCGGCTCGCGAAGCGCACCGAGCGGATCACAAGGGGGTGCGGCTGGACCCCGAGGCGCGCAACCTTCGCCACACCCACGTGAAGCCTTCGGACGACGGGGCCTCGTGGCGTGTCGAGCAGATGCTCATCGACACCGAGGACCTCAACGATTGGGTCGTCGAATTCAGTGTCGATCTCGGGGCGTCACGTGCCGCGAGCGAGCCGGTGATTCGGCTCGCTCGCCTTGGCCCATTCGTCTAGCCCCTTCCTCGATCTCTCAAGGTCGACCTGGCGCTAGGAGTTGGCCGTGAGCCGGTCGCCGCCGGCGCGCTTCGAGGCGTACAGACGCCGGTCCGCCACGGCCAGAAGATCCTCCGCGGTTCGGGCGTCGTCGGGCACTGCGGCAGCTCCGACTGAGAATCGGCACGCCGGGAATGGCAGGGGAGGGGATGCGGCTGCCCACAGACGCGCCAATTCCTCGGTCGTGCGCTCGAAAAGGCGCGCCGCGATCGAGGGAGTGCCGCCCGCGATCAGCATCGCGAACTCCTCGCCGCCATATCGGCACGCGGTGTCGTTCTGACGGGCGACCGCCCGCAGGGCTTCGCCGAAGAGGACGAGTACACGGTCTCCCGCCGGGTGGCCGTAGGTGTCGTTGACCTTCTTGAACGAGTCGAGATCGATCAGAAGAAGCACCAGCCGATCGCCGCGCAGAAGCGCGCGACGAGTTTGAATCTCCAGGTCGTGGTCGAAGTACGCTCGATTGAAAACCCCGGTGAGCGCATCCCGGACGGCCGATTTCCGCAGGTCCTCGAACCGGTCCTTGTAGGTGATGGGACCCGTGTACGTGACGGGGATGGGGGAGGACGGCGAGCCATCCGTCGTCGAAATCCCCGAGACCCGCGACCAAGGGAGCAGGAAAAGAAAGGCGAGCGAATAGAAGGTGGCCGCAAGGAGCTTGCCCGCCATGTCGATGAGCAGGATGCTTCCGAGCCGGGGGCTCGCTCCAAACACCACCACGGAGAAAGCGACAGCGTCGAAGGCGATGCTGAGGCCCAGTGCGAACTGCGCGCGGGCCAGGATGTTGCGGCCGATTCGGCTCGCGAACCACTCGAACGCCCGGATGAGGATGAAGGCATCGACGGCCAGGAGGAGGGCGCCCGTGACCACGATGCGGGCCAGGCGAGCGGCGGCGGGCGGGTCGAGGCCGAGGCGGTTGCCCTCCCCCGGGGAGTTGAAGAGCGGCTGCCCAAAGACGATCAGCAGGGCGACCAGGACGTTCGCGAGGACAGCCGCATAGACCAGGCGGCGCGCTTCGGCCTCGTCCTCGATGACATAAACGAGCAGAACCGCGAACAAGGTCGCGGGAAAGATGGCGACCGAACCAGCGCTTAGCTCCACCCCGGGGAAGACCTGGATACGCAGGCCGATCGCGAGCGTCGTCTGCAGCATCTGAAAGAGACCGACCAGGACCGCGATGGGGGTGAGTCCCCAGAACTGGCGGAATCGCGCGGCCACCACGATGACCACCGCGAGCAGCAATGCGATGAGACCGAGACGGCTCAGCTTGCCTATGAAATCGGGATCGAGATCAGGCATGGTTCCAAGGAGCGCGTATTCTGACAGAGGGTGGGGAAGGAGCAGCCCTCGGCCGCACGTGGACACGCCCCACTATGCTCTGACATTGATGACCGCTTCGCGACTCCAATTTCGGATCGATGCCGAAGCCACCGGCTCCCGGGCGCGCGCGGCCACCTTCCGAACCCTGCACAACGAGGTGGTCACCCCGCTGTTCATGCCCGTAGGCACGCAGGCCTCGGTGAAAGCGCAGCCCCCCGAAGCGCTCGCGGCTTCCGGATCGCAGATTCTCCTCGCCAACACGTACCACCTGCTCCTCCGTCCCGGCGTGGAGGTGTTCAAGAGCCTGGGCGGCATCCACCGCTTCATGACCTGGGACCGGTCTGTGCTCACCGACTCGGGCGGCTATCAGATCTTTTCTTTGCCGCACTCCCGCGCCATCACCGAGGAGGGAGCGGTCTTCCAGAGCTACATCGACGGCCGGAGCATTCTCCTTTCCCCCCAGGTGAGCATCGAGGCGCAGATGGCCATCGGCAGCGACATCATGATGGTCCTCGATCAGTGCGTCCCGTCCACCGCGGACCGGGCGACGGTCGAGGCGGCTCTCTCGTTGACCCACCGCTGGGCTGACCGCAGCCTCACCGCGCGCGGGGACTCGCCGCAGTCGATGTTCGGGATCGTGCAGGGCGCCCTGTTCCCGGATCTGAGGCGGCGAAGCGTCGAGCATCTTTCGAACATGCCGTTCGACGGCCTGGCCATCGGTGGCCTCGCGGTGGGTGAGTCGAAGGACGAACGGCACGACATGTGCGAGTTGACCGCAGCTCTGATGCCGAAGGACAAGCCGCGCTATCTCATGGGGGTGGGCACCCCGCTGGATCTGCTGGAATCGGTCCACCGGGGCGTCGACATGTTCGATTGCATCATTCCCACCCAACTGGCCCAGCGGGGCGGCGTGTTCACGTCGCGCGGGTATGTGCAACTTCGCCGCGGCGTGCATAAGTTTGCCGACATCCCCCTCGACCCGAAGTGCGCCTGCCCGACCTGCGCCCGCTACTCGCGCGCCTATCTCCATCACCTGACCAAGGCCAGCGAGCCCCTGGGCTGGCATCTGCTCGGCCAGCACAACATCCACTTCTATCACCAGCTGATGCGTGATATCCGCGAAAGTATTCAGGACGACACCTTCATGGCCCTGTACGCCGAGCGGCGTCGGTTTCTCGACGAGCACGACCTCGACAACGGCATCGCCAAGGTCCGGGTGCGGCCCGCCCCGCCGTCTACCCGCGGTGAGTACGAGGTCCGGGTGGCCCCCGAGGGCTTTGGCAGCATCCGCCACAAGTCGGGCGAGACCATGCACGCCCACACCTCGCCCATGGACGAAGCTCGCTCGATCTACGCGGAGCAGTCGCAGGTTCGGGAGCGGGTGCGCCTGGCCCGGACCCTGCACCCTTTGGAAGCGGAGCCGCTGGTCATCTGGGATGTGGGCCTGGGGGCGGGGGCCAATGCGATCGCGGCCATTCACTGCTACCAGGAAGAGGCGCATCTGGGACCCGTCCGCCCGCTGCGCATGATCAGCTTCGAGAACGATCTCGACTCGTTGAGGCTCGCCTGCCTGAACCTGAAGCACTTCACCTATCTGCGTCACGGGGGCCCGGGCGGCCTGCTCGAAAGGGGAGAGTGGCACTCGAAGAAGTACCCGGGACTTCATTGGCATCTGGTGGAAGGCGACTTTCAGGAGTCGATGGCGAAAGCCCTGCTTCCGCCCGATCTGATCTTCTTCGACCTTTTTTCCACAAGGACCAATGCCGACGCGTGGACTCTGGCCTCCTTCCGGCGGTTGTTCGCGGCCTGTGCCGGCCGGGATGTCGAACTGTTCACCTACACCGCTTCCACGGCCGCCCGGGTGGCGATGCTGGGCGCGGGGTTCCACCTGGCCCGGGGTCGGGCGACCGACGCGAAAGTGGAGAGCACCATCGCCTTCACTCCCGAGGCCCTGACCCGAGGGACGGCGTCGCGTCACGACATCCTCGGTGCGGTGTGGCTGTCGCGCTGGAAGCGTTCGCAGGCGCGCTACCCAAGCGACATTGAAGAGTCCGGCTATGCGGCGTTCGAGAGCCTGATCCTGAGCCATCCCCAGTTCGCGGGAATTTAGGGGGGCGTCCAGAGGGTCGCATGGCGGCGCCGCCCGATGGAGGCTGATCCGGGCCTTACTCCAGGCCGAACTACGGCGTGCCCACTCACCCGCGAACATGCAAACGACTCCCACCGGCGCGAGGCCGCTCATCCGCGGCGTGGCGGCGGCGCTGATCTCGTGACTGTGGCCACATGTGGCTATAATGGGTCGCATGGAAGCTGGCATTCGGGAGCTCAAGGACAACCTGAGTCGTTACATCCGCCGAATTGAGGCGGGCGAGCGCATCGCCGTGACCGCGCACGGACGGGTGGTTGCCGAACTCGTGCCTCCGTCCAAGCCGAAGGCCGGCCACCGAAGCCGGTACGATGACCTGGTGGCGAGCGGTGTCATTCGGCCTGCGCTCGAGGGCGGGGATCCTCTCGAAGACTGGCCCGACATCAAACTGCCGACCGGCACCGCCGCAGCCTTGATCGACAGCGACCGTGGCGAAGCGTAGGGCAGAAGGGAGCCGCCCGGCTCGTCGACGCGTAGCGGGCTCGGCGTCTGGACTTCCGCTCTCGACCCGTTACATCGAATCGAGTGCGCTGGTCGTGGCACTATTGGAGCGTGATGCGGCAGCCAGGGCGTCGATTCGCGCGCCCGGGAAGCGAGTCACGTCCGCCCTGACCCTTGCCGAAGCGGCCCGCGCCATCCTCCGCGGGCGGGCCAGCGGGCGGGTGAGTGAGGCCCACGAACGCGCCGCGATACGCGGGCTCCAGGTTTTCGCACGTCGTTGCGACCTGGTCGCGGTTACGGACGCGGTTCTGGCGCGAGTTGGCCGCCCCTTCCCGGTGGAGCCCATTCGCACCCTCGACGCCGTGCATCTGGCGACGGCAGAAGCGTTGGACGAACCGCCGGCGCTGGTGACGATCGTGACGCGGGACTCTCGGGTCCGAGACAACGCCCGAGCGCTCGGCTACGCAGTCGAGTGAGGGGGGAGGGAGTGCCTGGTCCTGCGCTGGGGCGTGGGCATCGGTGTCTACCACCCGAGCCCGATCGGCCCCGTGTCCCTCGAGTTCGGCCTGCGGGATGGAGGGGGCACACTGATGTCGCTCTCGGTCGGCTGGCACTGAGGCTCGGCCAATCTCGGGCCGCCTCCCTCGAGCGTTTCCCTTCCGCCCTCGGGAGCGGCTGATCTATGCTCCAACCGCGGGGTAAGGCGCAGTCGTAGCCCGCTCGCAAAGGACCCCTTGCCCACCGATCCGACGTCCGGCAATCCCCTCGTTCCGTCCCTCGATGATCCGTTGGCTGAGGCCGCCCCGGTTGCCTCGTCTCCGCGCACACCTTACGAGCTGACCCTCGACGAGGCTGCGCGCCTGCGCCAGCGCCCGTACACCGCGGCGGGGGTCGAGCAGATCGCGCGCCAGCATTTCAAGGGGCGCATGACGGTGTGGGAGCGCATCCGCGTGCTCTCGCCCGAACCGCCCATCGTGCTCTTCGAGAACTGGGGTCCGAACCTCGATGGCGCTTCGCTGGTCACCGCCGTGCTCCGTATCGGCGGCCGCGACGTGGCGGTGTACGGGCACGACTTCACGGTGCGCGCAGGCTCCATGGACGCCACCAACGGACGCAAGCTGGCCCGGCATTTCGAGCTCGCGGGCGACCGCGGCCTTCCCCTCATCGGCCTCAACGACTCTGCCGGCGCCTTCGTCCCCGCCGGAGTGGGCGGCCTTGACGGGTACGCCGACGCTTTCACCGCGCTGCGCAGGATCAGCGGCGTGGTGCCCAGCATCATGTGCATGTTCGGCTTCAACGCCGGTGGCGGCTCGTACTTGCCGCGCCAGGGGTCGTTCCTCATCCAGCCCAACGACACCTTCTTCGGACTCACCGGCCCGGGTGTCGTGAAGTCGGTGCTCGGCGAGGACGTCTCGCCCGACGAACTCGGAGGGCCGCGCGTGCACGGCGGGTCGGGGGTGGCTGATCTGACCGCGCCGGACGAGGTCGGCGCGCTGCGCACCGCGGTGCGTCTGCTCAATTACCTCCCGAGCAACAACCGCTCGCTGGCCCCGCAGCAGCCCACCAGCGACCCCCTTACCCGCGGCACCCCGGAGATCGACACCCTCCTTCGCAAGACTTTCGACAGCCCCACCGGCTTCAACACCCCTTTCGACGTGAGCATCATCATCCAGCAGATCTGCGATCACGGCGACTATTTCGAACTGCAGCCGGGGCGCGCCCGCAACACCATCACCGCCTTCGGGCGCCTGGGCGGGCAGGTGGTCGGGTTCGTGGCCAACAACTCCGCGGTCGCCTCCGGCCAGATCGACGTGGCCGCCGCTTACAAGAACGCGCGCTTCATCCGCTTCTGCAACCTCTACAACATCCCCATCATCTTCATGGAAGACACCACGGGATTCCTCCCGGGCAGGGAACAGGAGTCGCTGGGCGTCGTGCAGGCCGGGCGGGCCATGCTCGACTCCATCGTCGACGTGCGCACGCCCCGCATCCTGCTTCTCGTACGTAACGCCTTCGGCGGGGCCTACGCGTCGTTCAACAACTACGCGACCGGCGCCGATCTGGTGCTCGCCCTTCCCTCCACCCGCGTCGCGGTGATGGGACCGGCGGGCAAGGAATTCGTCTACAAGGACGAATTGCGCAGGATGCGCGCCGAGAGCAAGGCCATCGAGCAGCGCGGCCTGGCCAGCCGCACCGCGGCGGGCCTCCCCGAGGCGCAGGCGAAACAAGAGGCCCAGGCCGAGGCCGCGGCCTACGTGCGCGCCCGCGAGGCGGAGATGAGCGCCCGCTACGAGCGCGAGCTGATGAACCCGCGCGAGGCCTTGAGCCTCGGCTCCATTTCGCGCATGGTGATGCCCCGAGAACTCCGTCAGGTGCTCGGCCTGAACCTCGCGTTGCTGATGCGCACCTACACGCCCTCACCGTTTCAGGGCGTGCAGCGCGAGTTTCATTGAGACCACCGATGGAATCACCCATGAGCGAAGACATCGACTGGTACGAAGCGCACCCCCTGACCACGCGGGATCGTCGCCTCTCCGCTTCCCCGGGGGCCTGGGCGCGCGGCTTCGCCTGCGAGGACGTCCGCCCGCTCATCGTCTGCCGCGGTCCCATCCGCAAGGAAGCGATGGACGTCTTCGAGCAGATGGGCGTCACCGACTACGGGATGCTGCTTTCGGAGAAGGACTCCATCGTCTTCACCCAGGCCCTCGCCCCCGAACTGCGTCGCATGCGCCCAAAGCACGTCCATCGGGTGCGGGACTACACCGGGGCCAGCGGCGAGGAGCGCGTCCAGCGCATGCAGGAGATCGTCTCCATCGCCTTGGACCATGGCTACACTCATGTCTTCGCGGGCTATGGCTTCATGGCCGAGGACGAGCGCTTTGTCCATGTCCTGGAGGAGGCGGGCCTCAACTTCATCGGACCGCGTTCCTCGGTTCAAAGAGCGGCCGGCCGCAAGGATGAAGCCAAG
>JANODX010000273.1:0-14998 GCA_031412915.1 Vicinamibacteria bacterium
CCGGGGCGGAACCCCGATCGCCTCCCGCACCCAGGCCTGAACCTGGTTGCCGCGGATCCACAGGAGGGGGGCGACGAGGACCATCATCTGGGCGAAATCGCCGAGGATCCAGCCCAGCCAGAGCCGCTGGCCTTCCTGAAGCGCGGTCCTGTGAGCCGCGTTGTAGAGCATGATGTCCACCGAGGAGGCGGTGGCGGCTACAAGGCCCGCGGAAGCGAAGAGCGCCCAGTCTTTCAGCTTCGGCAGATGAGGCTGCACGCGCAGAATCAGCAGGAGGAACCAGAGCAGTATCAGTTCGGCCGGTGTGCCCAGCGCGAACAGGGCGGCGAGAGGGAGGCTGAAGCCGCCATACAGGCCGCTGGCCAGAGTCGAGACATAGGCGGTCAGAGCCCCGAAGGCGGGCCCCAGCCAAAGGGTCAGCAGGACGCCGATGGCGAGGGGGGGATAGAAGCTGAAGCCGAACGTCCAAGAGCCGATCTGAAAGGGAATTCCGCTCCAGTTCAGTCGGGCCTCGACCAGAGCGGAAAGCACAGAGACAATCGTGGCCAGAGTCCAGACCAGGGCGATCTTTCGAGCTCCACCACCGCGATAAGCGTCGCCAACCTGCCTCAGCGACCACCACGACAGGCTTCGGCCGAAGTCGACCGCGCCGTCGAAGCCTCGGGTTTGCACTAGTGTCCCGTAACCGAAGTACGTTGCATAAGTCGGCGTCGAGGCTCCCGGAGCGCAAGGCGCCGAGGAGGCCGCATATCCCGCATATGCAACGACGAGCAACGCAGCGACCCGGGATGCATCGGCGGCGAATTATGTGACGTACTTCTGTTACTGGACACTAGGTCCGGTATCGAACTCGATAGTTCTCCGCCGAACCTCCGACCTGGGCGTCAATCCGCTCGAAGGTGAGGTCCTCGAGGGCCCCTGCCGAATCCTTCGCCGCCCTGGTGACCAGGATCTCCCCGGCCTGCGCGATGTCCTCGCCCAGCTTGCTCGCGGCATTCACCTCCCGCCCGAAGACATCCAGATCCCCGATCCGGAGCATTTCCCCGTAACCGATTCCGACGCAGAGCAGGATTTCCGTTTCCGGAGACCTCGTCCGGCTGGAATCCTGAACCGCTCGTTGCATGGCCACCGAGCAACGTATCGCCGCTTCGGTGCGCCGGAAGATCACGATGAGGGAGTCCGCCTCGACCTTGATGAGAATACCGTCGTGCGCCTGAAGGACCGGCGAGAGGAGCTGCTTGTGCTCGTGGATGATCTGCAGGAAGTGCAGGATTCCGAACTTCTCCACCTGGCGGGAGAATCCGGCGAGATCGGTGAACATCACCGCCCAGGTCTCTCCAAAGAGGTCCCAGATCTTCCGGTCGAGGGCGGCCACGTCCACCCCCTCCCGGGCCCGTTCCGCGATGAGATCCCACAGGCGGTCTTCGCTGCTCTTGAGGAGAGGGTTTTGCACCGGACGTCAAGCCTACTCCGCGTCTCCCCGAACCCGGAGACCGAAAAGAGTTCCGAAGAGCCCCCGGGGGCGAATCCTTCTTAGGCCAAAGGACGCTGTGCTACGCTCGATCGGGTTACCTCTGATGAGAATGTACGTCTTCGGCGAGCCTAGGGAACTCTTCTTGGACCCGCAAACCGATGTGTCCCGCGTGAGGGACGAGTCCCACCTCCTGGAACTGCTGGCCACCCGGGACGCTTTCATCGTGGCAAACGCCCGGGATCTCCTCAAGATCGGAGCGCCTCTGGCCCCTGCCATCCTCGGCAGTGCGGCGGCCCTGCTGGTTCTGGGGAGGACCGAAGACGTGACCCCCGCCCTCCAGGCCTTTCCCTCTCTTCCCGCGGTGCTCGCGGCTCCCATCTCGAACGTGGCCCTCGAACGTGGCCGCCGGTTTGCCCAGCAGATGGCCGGTCGAAAGAAGGAGGTGTCGGCCCTCGAGGGGGAATTGGCGCGGCGCAACGCCGACCTCTCCGAGCTCAACAAGATCGGGGCCGCCTTGTCGGCGGAGCGCGACATCAATCGCCTTTTGTCCCTCATTCTCGACAAGTCCCGCCAGATCACCTCGGCGGACGCGGGGAGCCTCTATCTGGTCATGCGGGGCAAGGCCTCCGGGCAGCCGGACAGCCTTCGCTTCGCCCTGGCCAAGAACGATTCGATCCCCATCGCCTTTCAAGAATCGCACATGCCCCTCGATGAGACATCGATCGCTGGCTATGTTGCCGTCCAGGGCGCTCCCGTCAATGTGGCGGACGCGTACACCCTTCCTCCAGGGACGCCCTATCGCATTTCCAGGTCCTTCGATGTGCAGTCCGGATACCGGACGAAATCGATGCTGGTCGTGCCCATGCGCGACCATCAGAACGAGATCATCGGGGTCATTCAACTCATAAACAAGAAGACGGATGCGGCGGCCATCCTGGGTCCGGGTCAGCCGAGCGACAGTCTCGTGGTGTCCTTCGACGAATTGGATCTCGAACTCGTCATGTCCCTCGCCTCCCAGGCCGCGGTGGCCCTGGTGAACACCCGCCTGGTCGAGGACATCAAGGCCCTGTTCGAGTCGTTCGTTCAGGCCTCCGTGACCGCGATCGAAAGCCGCGACCCCACAACCTCCGGTCATTCCGGCCGGGTCGCGGAACTGACGGTGGGCCTGGCCGAGAAGGTGGACGGATCGTCCACCGGCGTCTTCGCCCCTCTCCGCTTCTCCCGCGACCAGATTCAGGAGATCAAGTACGCGAGCCTGCTGCACGATTTCGGCAAGGTCGGGGTACGCGAGAAGGTCCTGGTCAAGGCCAAGAAGCTCTACTTCGGCGAAATGCTCACCTTGCGCCAGCGCTTTGGGCTCATCCGAAGAACCATGGAGGCGGACTACCTGCGGGCCAAGGTGGCGTGCCTCGAAGCCTCGGGAAGTGGCGACCAGCTGAGATCACTCGAAGCCGACCATGTGCTCCGCCAGGCTGAGCTGGATCGCGCTCTCGAAGTCGTGAATCGATCCAATGAACCCTCCGTCCTCGAAGCCAACACCGCCCACGCCCTTCTCGAACTGCCCTCGCAAAGCTATCTCGACGTCGACGGCGTCGTCCGGCCCTACATCACCGCGAACGAACTGGAAGCCCTCTCGATCCGGCGCGGTTCTCTCTCCGATCAGGAGCGGATCGAAATCGAGAGCCATGTGACCCACACCTTCCGCTTCCTGTCCCAGATTCCCTGGACGGGCGAGTTCGCGCGCGTTCCCGAAATCGCCTTTGCCCACCACGAAAAACTCGACGGCAGCGGTTACCCGCGCAAGCTCCGGGCCGAAAACATCCCGGTCCAGTCCCGCATGATGACCATCGCCGACATCTTCGACGCCCTGGTGGCCTGGGATCGACCCTACAAGAAGGCGGTTCCCGTGGCCACCGCACTCACCATCCTCGACGACGAGGCGAAGCAGGGCAAGCTCGATGCCGCCCTCCTCCAGGTGTTCATCGAGGCGCGGGTCTTCGAACTGACGGCCGGGCGCGCGGCCGGGAAGTCGAATCGCTCTTGACTCCGTATGTGATCGCCCACCGCGGCAATTCGTCCGCCGCGCCCGAGAACACTTTCGCCTCGTTCGAGAGCGCGCTCGCCCTGGGGGCCACTCTGATCGAGTGCGACGTGCAGATGACCAGGGATGGAGAGCTGGTGGTGATCCACGATCCCACCCTCGATCGAACCTCCGACCGTACCGGCGACCTGCGACTGCTCTCGCTCGCCGAGGTCCAGGATGCCGACGTGTCGTATCCAAAGCTCTTCGGTTCGAAGTTCAGTCCGCAGCGCGTTCCCACCCTCGGGGGGCTTCTCTCCTTTCTCAAGGGTCGGGCCAAGGTCATGCTCGAGATCAAGAAGGAGTCATCGCAGGCCGATCGCGACGACTTCGAGCGCCGACTCGGGGCGGAGATCCAGCACTCGGGGTTTCACTTCTCGCCGAACCTGCAGACCGACCTCGCCCTCATCTCTTTCTCCACACTGGTTCTGGAGCGGATGGCCGAGATCCTTCCGGAGGCTCCGCGTGGCCACCTCTTCTATCGTGATGCAGAAGGCGTCATGAGCGCGGCGGCCGAGCGGGCGAAGGCGACCTTTGTCATGCCGGAGAAAGGCCATATCTCGGCGGAGTTGATCGAGCGATTCCGACAACGTGGCCTGGCGGTCGCGACCTGGGTGTGCGACGATCCGGTCGAGTTCCATGAACTGAGCGCTCTGGGGCTTCTGGGAATCGGGACCAATCGGCCAGGCGCCATGATCGCCGCAGAAGCAGCGGCCGGCGCCCCCGCCCGTCTGGTCTGATCCAGGTCTCGCTCGGCCGGGTGTGATCTGCAGGCCGGCGGGGCCGGCGCCCTTAGAGCCGCCTTTTTCTTGACGGACTCTTGCGGGCGGACCGAGGGTGGTGAGGGCTAAGGCCGCCCGCGGACTCGGGATGTTCGTCAGACGAATCCACGTGCAAGGCCAGCCGTTCCAGGATGCCTTTCGGCTGGAGCTCCAGGAACGCGGTGTGCGCCCGAATCGATTCCGCGCGGAACCGGAAGGCCTCGCGTCGCAGCGCCGCGGCCAGGGCCACATCGTTTTTTTGGAAACGCGCGGCCTGCCGCCGCAGCCATTGCGAGAGGACGATTCGATCATGGGTGTCGCCCAGGGTGCTTTGAAGGGGTTTGAGTTGGATCACGCGCGCCTGCGCGCCGGAGTCGACTTCGGCCAGGACTTCTATCGCATAGCGCAGCCTCCGAACCCGGATGCGGAGTTCATGGAGCCGCCCGGGCTGGTAGCGGCGGCCGAGGGCCTGGATGAGGTCGATGGCGCTGCGGCGGTGCTGCCAGGCTTCCGCGCGCGCTCGTTGGATCACCGCCTCGACCGCAGGCTCGGTCTGATCCAGCAGGTCTATCAGAAGACGATCCAGCCTTTTCGGCCAGCATCTCGAGCAGCGGGCCAGGGCGGTTCGCCGATCGCTTTCGGAAAGGCCGACCATGCGTCGCTTGATCTCCGCTTCGTGAGGGTCCACCACCCGACGTTTGGCCAGAAGGGACCGCCCGACGTCGCGGTCGCGAACGTCGGCGAGCGCGCGGATCGCCGCGCGCAAAACGCGCCGCGTCTTGCGGACGGCGGAATGGTGAGGCCGTCGCGTGAGGGTCCGCAGGGCGGCCCGGAGCGACCTCGCGGCCACCCGGAAATCATGCACACTCTCGCCGTGACCGCGGAGGGCCGAATCCACGAGGGCGAGGACCGCGCCCACCCGGGGCCGGAGGAGGCTACGCGTCCTCAAGGGCGCGGATCTCTCCGTCCGCCTGGCGTAGTCGCAGGGCCAGGGCCCGGGCCAGGCCGCCGAGGAACTGAGAGCCCAGTCGTGGGTGCTTCTCCGCCAGGGCATTGAAGTGGTCGCGCGTGATCGCGTACACATCCGTGGGCCTTTCCGCGATGGCGTCGGCGGAACGGATTCCGGAGTCGAGGAACGCCATGTCGCCGAAGAAGTCGCCGCGACCGAAGGAAGCCACGTGGTAGTGCTCGTGGGGACCGACGGCCAGAGAGATCCTGATGCGTCCTCGCCGGACCAGGAGCAGCTCGTGGCCCGGATCTCCCTGCGTGAAGATCGGTTCGCCGGCGTTGTAGTGACGGGTCGCCACCGCCTGCTCCAGTTCTCGCATGGTTTCCGGCCGGCGACCCTTCAGGAAGTCGATCTCCTCGAGATTCAGGAGCGTCTCTTCCCCCTCCTCTGCCACCCCTTCCGAGGCGAGGATTTCGTCTTCCGCCCACTCGATGGCATCGGTGAGCTGGGTGAAGAGCCGCTTGCTCTTCGGGCTCGACACCAGTCCCACCTGAGCGAAGTAGTCCCGCCCGGCGATTCCCGAAGGCAGAGCCCCGGGCAGGTTGCTGTAGAGCAGACGGCCCCCGCCCTCGTGAATCCGGGCCTCGATCTGCTGGAGCAGGTGGACCCCGGTGAAGTCGATCGAACTGATGCGACGCATGTCCAGGATGAGATAGCGGCAGAGGGGAAGGTCGGTTTCGAGATCGGCGAGCAGCTGGTCCGTGGTCCCGAAGAAGAGATCGCCATGGAGTTCGGCCACCACGATCTCGCGCCCCCGCCGTTTCAGGATCTCCGTGTGCGCGGGCAGGCGCTTTCTTCGGGAGGACACCTGGTCGCCGTACATCTTTCGGTGAATCACCCGGCTCTTCACGTGCTCGCGGGTGAAGAGGAGGATGGAGAGAAGCACGCCCACCGCCGACGCGGCGATGAGGTCGACCAAGACCGCGACCGCGATGACGCTCACGATGACGCCGAAGTCGAACACCGTCGCGCGCTTCTGGGCGAGGGCGAAGCTCTTCCAGTCGAACATCCGCAGGGCTACCACGAGGAGCAGGGCGGAGAGCGCCGGAATCGGCGCCCAGGCCAGGACGGGACCGAGGAGCAAATAGGCGATGAGGGCCAGGAACCCGGCGATAGCGCCCGATCGCCAGGTCGCCGCTCCGCTGGCGAGATTCATGAGGGTGGCCCCCGAGGTTCCCGCTCCCGGGATGCCGCCGATGGCCGCCGATACGATGTTCGCGACGCCCTGAGCCCGGACTTCGCGGTTCGAGTCATGCCGGCTTCGAGTCAGGCTGTCGACGAGCACACAGGTCTTGAGAGTATCGATCGAAAGCAGGACCGACAAGGTCAAGGCGGGACCGGCGATGGCGACCAGGTCGGACACTTCAACCCTGGGCATGGCGGCGGCCCGAGCCCCGATGCCGGCCCAGAACGAACTGCCGCTCGCGAGGGGACCGATGAGGAGTGGGTTCGCAACCAGGGTGAGGAGGCCTGGATCCCTCATGGCCAGGCCGAAATAGGTCGCGATGCCGCTCAGAAGTCCCACGATGGGGGCGGGGACGGCCTTCGTCAGGCGCGGCGCGACCCAGGTCGCGGCCATGGTGGCGAGGCCCACCAATAGCGAGACCTCGTTCCATGACCCCGGATGCGCCATGCCCTCTCCCATGGGCATCCCCTGGGGCAGACCCAGGACAGACGGGAGTTGCTTCAGAAAGATGACGATAGCCACCCCCGAGAGATACCCGGTGACCACGGGATAGGGGATGTACTTGATGAGCGTGCCTCCACCCAGAACACCGTACAGAATCTGAAGCGCGCCGGAGACCAGGGCGGCGAGGCTCAGAAGCAGGAGCGTCGAGGTCGGGTCGCGGTGGGGCTCGCTCGAAAGCGCCAGGGCCAGGGTTCCCATGACCGCGGCCGCGGGAGCGCAGGGGGCCGAGACCAGGCGCGGCGCCCCTCCGAGCCTGGCCGCGACCGTCCCCATGGCAAAGGCGCCGAGGAGTCCGGACAGGGCGCCGGCGCCCGAGTAGGCGGGACCGAGCGGAGCCACGATGGCGACGCCGAAGGCCAGAGAAGCGGGGAGGGCCACAAGCATCGCGGACAATCCACCCCAGAAGTCGTTCGCGAGATTCGAGCGAGCCACCGCCATCATGCCCATGATGCGCCTGCCCAGGCGGAGGAGCAACATGCATTTGCATGTTCCCTTGGGGGCATTTCAGAATCGCCGCTCGCGAGCTGACGCGTGCCCAATCACCGTGTCGCCCACGCCGAAGGGTCCCTGAGCTTGTCGAAGGGACCCTACCTCACAACCTCCACCCGCACCCGTCCGGTTCCGGGGCCGAGGAGGCCGATCTGTTTCGCGGCGCCCCGGGACAGGTCGATCAGGCGGCCCTTGTGATTGGGAAAGAGGTCGTTGATACGGACGACCACGCTCCGGCCGGTCGACAGAAACGTGACCCGCACCTTGGTATCGCACGCGAAGGTGCCGTGGGCGGCGGTCAGGGCGTCCTGGTCGAACCGCTCGCCGCACGCCGTGCGCTTGCCGTCGTAGCCGGGGCCGTACCAGGAGGCGGTGCCTGTTTGGATGGACCCGACCTTCGCCTCGGGGCGGGTGAGCGGGCTGCGGAGCTTGGGATTCGAGGAGCAGGCAGAGAGGAAGAGGAGTGCAACCACCGCTCCGACCGCCGCACCGGCCCCTTTCGGGTTCACCCTCGCCCCCTACTCGACGACTCGGCGGATCAGGGGGGCGGGCGCCGTCGGTTCGACCGAGACAGCGAAGGCCCCGGCAAGGCGCGCGACCGCGAGGTCACGCCGAGAGGGGTCGTTGAAATGCAGGGTCGCCAGGACTTCGCCCTTGTCCACCGCGTCTCCGACCTTGCGACCGAGTTCGATGCCGACCGCGGGATCGATCCGGTCGGCCACGGTGTCGCGACCCGCCCCCAGCAGCATTGATGCCTCTCCCACCGCCCGAGCGCCGATGCGCTGGACGAACCCTCTCGTTTCGGAGCGGATTTCGTGTCGGTGGTTCGCGTGCGGCAGACGGGAGGGATCGTCGCAGATTCTCGGATCGCCGCCCTGAGCCTCGATCACTCGACGGAAGAGTTCGAGACCCGCGCCCGACGTGATGGCTCCTGCGATCTTCGCGCGGGCCGCTTCGAGCTGAGGCTGCAGTCCCGTGAGCACCAGCATCCACGCCCCGAGCTCGACCGAGAGGTCGGTGAGATCTTTCGGACCCTGGCCGCGCAGCGTCCGAATCGATTCTTCGATTTCCAGCGAATTGCCGATCATCGACCCGGTCGGCTCGTCCATGTTGGTGATGACCGCGGCCACCCGCTTGCCCATGCCTTTGCCGATCGCCACCATTCGGGTGGCCAGGCGGATCGCATCCTCTTCGCGCTCCATGAAAGCGCCATCTCCGGTCTTGACGTCCAGGATGAGAGCGTCGATGCCTTCCGCGAGTTTCTTGCCCATGATCGAGGCGACGATCAGGGGCAGCACCGGCACCGTTGCGGTCACATCGCGCAGGGCATAGAGCTTCTTGTCGGCCGGTGCGATCTCCACGGTCTGGCCGATGAACGACAGCCGATGCGTGCGCAGAGTGCGTCGGAACTCGTCGAGGCTCAAACCCACGCGGAAGCCGGGGATCGACTCCAGCTTGTCGAGGGTGCCGCCGGAGTGGGCGAGGGCGCGGCCCGAGATCATGGGGACGGTCACACCGCACGCCGCGGCCAGGGGTGCCAGGACCAGGCTCGTCTTGTCTCCGACCCCCCCCGTGGAATGCTTGTCGGCCCTCGGGCCTTCCAGATCGGAGAGGTCGAGGATCTCGCCCGAATGGAGCATGGCGCGGGTGAGGTCGGTCGTCTCCTCGTCCGACATGCCGCGGAAGTGGACGGCCATGGCGAAAGCCGCCATCTGATAGTCGGGAACGTCGCCCCGGGTGTAGCCCGCGATCAGGAAGTCGATTTCCGCGCGGGTAAGGGCCTCCCCGTCGCGCTTACGTTCGAGGATTCCCGGAACGCGCAGGGATTCCCCGAGGGCGCGGATCACTTCGCTTCGCCCTCTTCGGTCTCCGCCGCTTCTTTCTTTTCGTTGATGCGGTCGAGGGTGGCCCACAGGTCGCGCCGGGGCCTGGGGGCGGGGGGGGGAGGGAGGCCGGGCAACTGCGGCATGTTGCGCAGGACCTGATCCATGAGGCTCCGCTTCGTCTCCACCTTCTTGGCCGGCCGCTTCGGAATCTTCCCGTGCTTGTAGTCATGGGTGTTGAAGCAGGTGCGGCACGTGGTCTTGGCGATCTCGCCATTCATGACACTCGCGATGTCATGGGAGAGAAGGAGATGACACGAAGTGCAGTAGTCGTCTTGAACTTCGCCGATTCGATGCGCAGTGGACATAGGTCTTGAAGAACGCTCCTTGGGGCGGCTACCTTCGGGGAGGGCGCACTCAAGCCCGTTCCGGGCGGCCCTCCGACCTCCACAGGTTCCCGAAAACGCCGGGCGAACCCTCAGGTCGCCTTGAGCCTAGCAAACACCAGCGCTGAGGCAAGCCATAGGGCCAACATCATTCCCGTGACCCCTAAGTTCGCGGGCTGGTAGAGGCTCGATCCGGCCAGGTCGTTCCAGCGGGTCAGGCCGAAGTGGACGAGTTGCGCCCCCACCAAAAGGGCGGCCAGGCGATGGAAGGGGTTTCGATTCGGGGCCGGGATCTTCGCCACAAGCTCGCGCATTCCGGCCGCTCCGGCCGCTCCGGCCGCGGCCACCGCGGGCCAGGCGTAGGCGAGCGGACGTTCGGTGTTGTTCGAGATGATCAGGGTGGCGTAGGTGGCGAGGGTGAGGAAGGCGAGGTCGAGGTTTTCGCGCACGCGTCGGGTGAAGGCCTTGACGTCCGCGAGGGCCAGGGGGACGAAGACGCCCCACGTTCCCACGCTAAGGACGTACCACTGGCTGTCGAAAAGCCGGCGGTAGCGGAATCCCATGCTGTCTGCGATGCCGGACATCCAATCGTCGGGCGCAATGGGCGTGATCAGAGCATGAAGTGCCAACGAGACGGAAAAGAACGCGACGGCGATCGCCGTCGTACGAAGGATCGCCGGCCTGAGACCGTGGCGCTTGAGGGTGCGGAAGAACGCGAAGGGAAGAACGAGTACGAAACTCTCACGAACGAAGCCCGCGGCAAAGGCGATGAGGATGGCGTAGCGCCTCGGAGCCTCGAGTTCGATGGCCAGGATGGCGGCCGCGACCAGGGCCAGGCACAGCGGATCGGACATCCAGTATTGATACTCGAACCACCGGACGGCGCCCTGGGTGAGGCCCATGAGCACAAGCGCGAGGGCCGAGATCTCCGCGGTGAAGCCGCGAGCGCGCAGGAAGAGGAAAGTGCAGCTCAGGAAAGCGACCAGCGAGACCTGGGTGAGGGCGTAGAACGCCTGGTTGACGGAAAGGCCCCAGGCCATGAGCCCCCGAGCGATCTTCGGGGCCCCGACCCGGAAAGCGTACGGCGGATCCTCGGGCTCCTCGGGATTCGTGGCCATGTGGATGTAGTGGCGATGGTCGGTCTCCATCACCTCGCGAACCCGGTGGATGAAGCCCAGCTTCGAGGCGACGTAGCCCGCATTCGCCGCGACGAGAAGCCCCGACAAAGCGAGCGCCATCCGAACGTCGCGGCCGCTGAGGGTCATGCCGGCAAAGCTTACCGGGCGTGGACGCGATCCACCTCGAATCGCGAACACCGGCCCCTGAACCTGCCGAAGGGACCGAGACCGACCGGTCCCTGAGCCCGTCGAAGGGATCGAGACCGACCGGCCCCTGAGCCCGTCGAAGGGATCGAGACAGACCGGTCCCTGAGCCCGTCGAAGGGAGCGTCAGTGGCTTCGCCGGTTAGGCCGGTCTCAAGGCAGGCCGGTCCGCCAGACGTCTCGCGTCGGACATGACTTCGGCGGCGCGGTGCTCAAGAGACACCCTCGGTGTGTGCTCCGGCGAGGCCCGGAGTCGGCACGATGTCGACGACAAGAGCACGATGATCGGAGGGCACGACATGCGTCCAGGTTCCACGAACAGTGAGGTCTCGGGTGAGCCAGCACTGATCGATGCGTGCCGCGGGGAGGCGGGCCGGAAAGGTGCCTCCAAATCGGACTCCGGTCCACGCATCCCGCAGGCGAGGGCTCAAGGCGACCTCGAACGGCAGGGCGTTGAAGTCGCCACAGGCTAGAGCCGGGGATCGGTCGCCGAGGATGGCTCGGAGTGCCGGGTACTGATTCCGTCTCTGCTGCTCCGTGTACCACTGCCCCCCCATGGTCGCCACCGCGGCAACGACTTCCGGTATGGCGAAGCGCAGGTTGATGAGCGCCAGCGTTCCGCCGGCCGGATACGTGGTTGCCGCAAGCTGTGGCGGCTGCCAAGGTCCCGGCCAGGTCACCTGAAGCGGCAGAAGCGGCCACCGACTCAGAAGGCACTGATCGCTGCCGTCCTGGTAGTGGAGACCGAGGACCTGAGCGGCCGCCCTGCAGGAGACGGCCACTTCCTGCATGAAGACAAGATCCGGATCCAGGGCCCGCAGCGCGTCCGCGACCTCGCGCGGCCTCGTGTCGACATTTACTGTAACCACGCGGATTCCAGCCTTAGGAGTTGTCGGCCCTCGAGAGGCGCGATCCGCAAAGGCCAGAAGAAGGGGAGCGAGCATCAGCGTGATCCAGAAGGCGATCCGCAGCCTCCCCCTCACGCTCGCCTCAGGTCCGCCGAACCCTGCATTGTCATCCTCTCTGGACATTGTTGCTGCTCAATTCCAGGAGATCCCAGAGATTTCCGTAGAGATCTTTGAAGACCGCAACCGTGCCGTAGGACTCCCTCTTTGGTTCCCTCACGAACGTGATCCCCCGTGCGACAAAGCTGGCGTAATCCCGCCAGAAGTCGTCGGTATTGAGAAACAGGAACACCCGGCGACCCGTCTGGTTGCCTACGAATACTTCCTGCTCGGAGGTCGAGGCCCTGGCGAGCAGCAAGCTTGTTCCGTCGGACCCCGGGGGGGCCACCACGACCCAGCGCTTGTCTTGCTCCGGCTGGTAGGTATCCTCGACCAAGGTGAAGTCCAGCTTCTTCGTGTAGAACTCGATCGCCTCGTCGTAGTCGCGAACGACGAGTGCCACGTGGACAATGGATTGCTTCATACGCTTGGCTTCAGGAAGCTAACGGCCCGCCCTGGCGACAGGGATGGTGCGCCACGCCCCGTATGTTCCCGTCGTCACTTTCCCGAGGTCTCAGCGCTCAACTGGCGTTTGTAGTCGGCTTCGTCGAAGTGCCCCTTGGACTCCGCTATCAGACCGTCTGCGCCGAGCCGCCATTCCTCGTACCCGCTGATGCGCACAGCCTTGCCGGAACCTCCTGGGCCGGTGTTGGTTCCAGTCAGGGTCCAGCGATAGGTGGCGCGGTCGCCCTGGAGGTCGACTCCGTCCATGGTCACGACCATGTCAGGAAAGGCGGTCATGAAGCCCTGAGCCGCCGCGGTGATCGCCGCGCGGCCCACAGAGGGGGCTCCATTGTTGATCTGGAGTGAGCCTGCTTCTGAAAAGAACGCCGCGACGCTGCCCGCATTCTGGCTGCACCAGGCAGCCGTGTATCGGGCGCCAAACGAGTTCAACTGAGCCGAGTCCATGGGTGTCCCCTTCGAGTTGCAGCCGCCGAGCCCAACCGACCAGGCGGCCGCGACCAGCATTACGCGCGTGAATATGCCGTCTGCTTGGTGGGTCATGAGTGATCGCTCCATCGTGGTCTACCGGACTCGGGCTTGGCCCTCAGTTCCATCGCACTACCGCGAGTCCGCCGAACACAATAACCTGTGAAGGCCTACGCCCGTCGGCGTGGACTTCGTCAGGTTCAGTCCATCGCTATGCGGCGTGCTTAGCGTGTGGTTTCTCGCCTTCGCCATCGTCGAAATGCCACGCATCCTGGAGATCTCCGACGAAGAGTGATGTGATGTCCCTTTGGCCTTCGAGCCAGATGCGAACTCGCTGGCAATCCGCCTCCGACGCGCTCCTTCGACCGTTGGCACAGACGAGGAAGTCCCACGCTACCGGGCCGCCTCCGCCGCCACAGTGCAGATCATTCGCCTCTATGGCCTCAAGGATGAATCGGTCCAAGAGAGATTCAAGGGCAGCGGGCGAAAGACCTGGCTTCACCTGATATCTGGCGGTGAAGGCGAGCTCGATAAACTCTCGAAGCCGGAGTTTGTTCCTCAACCTCTTACGCATCGCGCCTCTCTCCGGTCGGTCTCGGCCAGCCCCAAAAGGCGATGACGGCCACCGAAAACGGCACGCTGAAGGAAGGCCGACCCGTAGCCCGCATAACACGCGGATAACTCGCAAGGGTCGCGCCGGTCCGTCTGCGGCGCGGCCCTTGTCAGGTTCATCCGATTGTTCTGCGGCCGCTGCTATGAAGCCCGAACCGCCAGCATGTCGTTCGCAGCTACGGAGCGCAGATCTCGGGAGGTGAGGTCAACGAGCGCCTTCGTCTCCCCAGAAGCGCGCACGAACTCAACCTCGAAGTCTGTATCTGCGTACACTTCGACCACTGCGCCCACGTCCCCGACGCGGAGGCCGTGCTCGGGCAGGTCCCGGCTCAGTACCACGGTGTCTAGCAATTCGAAGGTCATGATTTCCTCGGTCGAACGGTGACGAGTCTAGTCCTTTCCTGCCCACCCTCCTGAAACCAGACGGTCACCACGGACAGCTCGCCAAAAGGACCCTTCAGCTCGCCGGGGACCTCGTATTTCCTGCCAAAGGGCGTGTCGATCACCTCGGAGACGTCGCTTACTGCCGCGATGCGCCGCAGCTCCTCGATGAAGCCTGCGACGTTGGTGCTCTCAAAGCCGAGCGCCGCGAAGAGCCTTGCCTTGAACCGACCGACCGGGTGGGATCTGGAAAGCAGGTACTCCAGCACCTTCCGCTCCTCGATGAGGACGTCGTCACCTGCAGGAAGCTTCATCCCCAAACTCTATCCGCTGCAGGCCCGTAGAACACTGGATTGAGCGGCGAGGCGAGACTCCAACGACTGCCCGCGTAGCGGGCACACCAACTCGCCTCGTCCGTTCCAATCCTTTGTTCGGCGGCCCCGGCCACACTACGCTACCTCTGGCACCTAGGACATTGACTTGAGCTTCGCAAAGTCACCCGCCATCGTGCGCCACATTTGGGGCAAAGGTGGTAGTGCATGGTTGTCCGTGGTCCACCGAAGAGCCATATCAGGAACATGAGACCCGCAGCTCCGAGGAGCCACGGTACCGCCGAAAGGATCTTGACGAAGATATCCTGACCGTCCTTTGACAGGGGCGATCTGGTGCCTAAGAGCCATAACACGAAGAGTGCGAACACGAGCAGACTTCCATATGCCGCCACGCTACAGCCGACGGTCTCTGATGGGTCATCCGGCTTGGTTGCGGCGATCCCCGGCAGGACCTCGGGCTCGCCTTCCGGCGGAAGGGAGACTCCGCGCCGCCTGAGTTCAGCGGCCATTTCTTCTACGGCCTCGGGCGTGTACTCGCCCGGGATCGCTGTCTGAAGAATGGTCACCAACTCAGCCGTTGGCCGCTTACGGATTCCTGCAAAGACGTCATCCCTATCAAGCGTCATGTCTTCAAGTCCCCACATTCCCAATAGTCCGTCGAACACTCGCAATCACCTGCAAGGCGCGCCTCAACGAACGGCCTCC
>JANODX010000274.1:0-20243 GCA_031412915.1 Vicinamibacteria bacterium
GAAAACATCAAGACATTAGAGACAAAATATGATGATAATTCAGGGGATTGGTATGTTGCACTTGGATGGGATGAGAAAAAAGCCATTATTCAGATGGATTCAGTACTAGGAACAATTACAGAGATTAAAGAAATTTAATTATAGAATGACATCTTAGAGCAACATGACTAGAGCGATTGTTCTTGGAGGTTCTAGAGGGATGGGTAAGGCAATTTCAGAGTCACTAAAATCAATAGGAATTGATGTTTTTGCAGCATCAAGAAATGATATAGATACATCAAATTTGGCTAGTGTGAAAAAATTTGTTCAAATTCATAATCAAACAGATGTGCTAGTTCTCAATACAGGGGGACCTGCAGCCAAAGAATTTACAAATATTACAGAAGAAGAATGGAGTAAATATCACAATCAGTTATTTTTGGGATTTTGTATAATTTTACAAAATATAAAAATCAATTATGGTGGATACATATTTTTGATTAGTTCCAGTGTAATCAAAGAACCTAATGCAAAGTTGATAATATCATCCGCATATCGTGCTGCATTTAGTGAAGTCTTTAAAATTCTAAGCAAAAATTATGCAGCAAAAAATATCAGTTGCATCAATATTGCACCAGGACTGATCAATACAGATAGAACCAAAGAACTAATAGAAAATATTGAAGAATATAAAAAATCACTACCAATGAAAAGATTAGGGGAACCAGAAGAGATTGGAAACTTTGTCAAAGCAATTATTCAAAATAAGATAAAGTATCTTTCAGGTGTTGTAATTAATTTTGATGGTGCAAGTTCAAGTTATATTTTCTAAAATTACTTTTTGAATTGAACGTTTGGTGCATCTGGTATTGCAATCAATCCACCTTCACGTAGTTGTTGCAATAATTGCATTACTTCTTTTTCTACTTGATTTCTTTGCAGTCCTGTTTGTTGTGCAAACATCTCAACTAGTTCAGTAACTTTGCGTTGTCCATTGCATGACTTCCAAAAGTCTACAATGGCTTGATTAACCATGAATCCCTGTTCATGTTCATTAGCTAATACCATTGAACCATCTTCTTGTTGTACAGCCGTATTCGTTTGCGGGAGAGCCGCTGGATCCGAATATGGGGTTCCAGTACCACCGAGCAAGATGGATGCAGCCGAGCACCGGGCGGTTTGCGGGTATGGATCCGTGGACTGGCGGAGCATTCGAGCCTCCCACTCTGCACCGCTACCTATACGCAGGGAGCGACCCGTCCAACAAGTTCGACCCTACCGGCCTCGAGTTCAATCTCCCGTCAACCCTCAGCGCCATCAGCGGCGGAATAACTGTGGCCCTTGGCAACTTCGGGGCGACTCTCGCGAACGCCTTCCGCCAAGGAGGACCGGTTCTCGGCCAGTTCTTCCACACTATTGGCCGATTTGCCCAAGACAAGGCCGTCGAGACTGTTCGAGCCTTCGCCCAAGGGAACCCGCAGCTGATAGTCGAGGAATCGAAGCAAGCGGGTACTCGCATCCTCGACATCTTCGTCAGATCTGGTTCAAGGGCAGCCTATATCGAGGTGAAGTGGGGACTTCCGTGGCGGGTAGGTGAGTCAATGACCCGGCTTATTTCGCAAATCAACTCGGGCTTGGCGGCAGCCGAGGGAGAGATGGTCGTTTGGACGCTCCGGCTGCCTACGCCACCTCAGGCGAGACTCGTGACGCAGGAACTCGGGACGAACGCTGGCCGGGTAACCTTCGTGCATGGCTTCGACGCATGGGTGGCGTGGATGAGAAATTTCGCGGGGCTCTAATTGTGAGATCCAAGCTCGCCAAGGACGTACGTACGCTTTTTGCCCTAGGGTTCCGGGATCTGGCACCACAGTTCCGCACAACGACTGGAGAGGTCCCTTCCGGAACGCAGTTGTTCGTTTGGAGGTTGCGCGAGGGACTGGAGTTCTACGTGGCGTTGCAGTTTCACCATATGGAGGACTGGTTCACGATCGAACTGGCTGTCACTGAAAAGGGTCGGTGGCCCGCGCATGCGGGCATGCCGGGTAGGCCCCAGTTCACGCTTGAGAAAGGTGACTTACGATTCAGGCTCTGTCGGCTCTGGGAACCGCAGCTCGATCCCTGGTGGGAACTTGCCCCCCGCCCCGGTGCGGCGGCGTCTCTCGAGAGCTACATGACTCGCATTCCCTTGGAGGAGGCGAGGGCAGCTGTGCCAGAGGCTGTCAAAGCTGCGCTCGCTGCAGTCCGTGATTTTGGCCTTCCATTTTTTCAGGAATTCCGAGTGCGGTCTGACGGCAGAGGAATCTGAGCTGCAGGGCACTCCGTCCCCCACTTCGGCGCTGCCGCGCTTGACGATCGAAGCCCGAGTGCTGGCAGGGACGGGTCTTCGTCACGTCACTCGACGATGTCGCCAACCTTGACGTGCTTGTACCGGGAGGTGCCCCCTGAGGAGGGCGCGATCTTCTTGACCCGCCCTTCGCGCATGAGGATACCCAGGATGCTCCAACTCAAATAGTTTCGTTGCTGACCCTTGTGGTCGCTTTGCAGGCCGAGGGCCTGGACCGCGTCCGAGTTCGTAATGCCGGAGCGGTTGGCAGCCGCAAGTTCGACGAGTGCTTGCTTGAGAAGCGTTAGGCCAATCTGCGCCTTCTCGATGCACCCGTCTGGGACGGCGACATCGGGACGCGGCGATCGGCTCTCGCCTGAGGGCAGGACACGGTTCAGCAGAATCCCGCCCGTATCTACCGTGCCATGCGCTGCGATCAACTGCGCCTCGACCCGGAGTGCATCGGGTTCCGACAGGTCGCCGACGAGCTGCTTGACGAGCGCCTCCGCGCCAGCACCGCGGATCTCGCGTATTCGGAGAACCTTGCGACCCTCACCCTCCTCCGATAGGTGCGCGTATGCGCGAGGTCCGTTTCCCTTGCCGATGTAGAAGGGCTTGGGCGGAGTGGTCCGCGGGTCCAGGAGAGCGTAAACGTAGAAGGAGCCGGTTGGCATTGCGTTCAGTTCCTCGTTTCCAGTGACCAGTGCCGACTACACCTTCGCGATCTGTCCAACGACCCGCCCTCGAACCACTTGAGGAATTCTCAGTCCCTTCAGCGGATACGACCGCAACGGGAACCGCCGTCTGTCTCGGGTCCCAGCCTCGAGGGTCAGGAGGCCGCCGTGGATCGTCACGCGCCTGAGGGTCACGCTCTTCTCGCCCGGTGCCGTCACCATGTAGATGTCGTTGGGGCGGAGTTCCTCCTGCGAGATTCCCTTTCCCGCTGGTCCGCGATCAACAAACACAACCGCCCCATCCCTGAGATCGTCGGCCATTGAATCGCCTTCCACCCGAAGCAGCACGGCGCGTTCCGGATCAGGAGTGCCCTGATAAAGGCGGCGTACGAAATCGCGGGGGAAATGGAACGTCTCCAGGTCGCCCGACCCACGGAGTTGAGCGAGGGGCTCGCTGGCGGCGGCCGCCGGGACCAAAGAGATGGCCCGCGCGTCGCCATCTACCTCTCGCAACAGCTGCCTGTTCTCCTTTCCGGTCATCAGAAACTCAACTGATACCCCCAACACCGACGCGATACGGGGTACAAGGCGCGCGCTCGGAGGCCGCCCGGCCGCCCACTTCGACACGGCGGTTTCATGGACGCCGACGCGTTGCGCGAGCGCGATCTGCGACATCGACATGCCGCGAAGGGCCTCGGAAACTCTTTGACCCAATTCCGAATGACTGCGGGGAGTTCGGGGGCGCATGACGAATGGGAAAGAGTGTGCCCGATACGACTTGACTAAAGGGGCATATGTTGGCTAGCGTACTTGACCAATGGTCACCATCGAACGCTCCCGGGAAGGCCTGTGAATAGCTGGCCCGTGGGGGGCAGGGTGGCGATGGACGTCGAGTGGGTGCCCCTGCAGCAAAGGCTGGCGATGTATGGCCGGCATCGTGCCGCGCTCGAGAGGGGATCCAGATGAGCACGCGGGCACGTCAACGCAGGATCGGGGAGCCACCCCCGCCGCGTGTTGCGGTCAGGACACCGGATGACATCGTTGCGGAGTTGGCGCAGGTTCCCCATCCGGACGTCGCGCACGATCCAGACGAGTCACTGGCGGTGTTGGAGCGCTTGATAAACGAGGCTCGCCTCTCTGAGCGGGCGAGCCGCGATCGGCGTGGCGTGCGAAGTCACCTCCACGAGGGTGCGGACTTCTCGCGGGCGATGGCTCTGGTCGATGAGGCGCCAGTCTCTGAACTCAGAGCCTTCACGAAGTTTGTTGTCGATCAGTTGTGGGGCGTGGGCATTGGAACAACGGCGGAGAAGACACGGCACCTCGTGTTTGATCGGGAATGGGAAGGCTTCGGGATCCTTGGTCAGATCGCCTTCGACGTAAGCACGCGCAGCTTCTATCCGTTCACCGAACGCAAGCCATGAGCCGCAGAGATCACCAGCTCACAGGACCTCAGCCGACTGCCGTGGTTCCTAGGATGCCCGCACATGACCCCTGAAGAAATCGTCGACCTCATCGCTCGGATGACCGACCCGCACAGGTCGTCCGATCCGGGCGACTCGGAAGAGACTCTGACCCGCCTCATTCGCGAGTCCCGGGCTGCGGTGAGCCCCCGTCGCCGTCGCCGCGAAGCTCGCCTATACCGGCACGAAAGCCCCACCTTCACTCGCGCCATGCTTCTCATTCAAGACGCGCCCGCTCATGAGCTTCGATCGTTCGTGATGGGTGTCGTGGACAGACTCTGGGGCGAAGGTCCGGGGACGTTGAAGCGCAAGGCGCGCCAACTGGACTTCGACCGGGAATGGGATTGTCCTGATCTCCTATCCGAAATCTCGAGAGACATTCACGCGCGCACGTTCTGCCCATTTCCGAGGGTCACCGAATAGACGTCGATGCACAGTGTGAGCCCGGGCGTCAGGCGGTGCCGATCTGGCCCAGGACTCCGATTCCGGCTGAAAGTGGCCACCAGTTCCGGCTGAATTTGGCCACCCGATTTCTGGCTTTCGCGGATGGGGGGGCGTGACGGGATAACCAAGCAACTACCCTGCCTCTTTGAAGAGGGAGGCGGGATGCCGCGAAAGAGGTTATCCATGCGGAAGATCAGAGAAGTTCTGCGGCTCAAGTTTGAAGCGCAGCTGACGGATCGAGAGATTGCGTGGGCGGTTCCGACATCGCGGGGGACGGTTCAAAATTACCTAAGCCGGACTTTGATGCGATTCGCGACGAGTTGTTGCGGCACAACGGTATGGCACCCGGCCGCCGCGCGCCGCTTGGTGGCATAATGGTTCCGAAACGGAACCACAGGAGCCTCCCATGCCCAGCCTCACCATCAAGCGCCTTCCCGACGAGTTGTACTCCAGCCTGAAGGCGTCCGCGGAAAGGAACCACCGAAGCCTCAGCAGTGAGGTCATCGTGTCTTTGCAGCGCAGCTTCGTTGGGTCCCGACCGCCGGCTGAGGAGGTGATCGATTCTCTGCGACAATGGCACAAGCAGCTTTCCGGGCTGCCCAGGCTGACCTCGAGGGAGATCACGCGGGCGCGCCGTCAGGGCAGACCATGATCGTCGCCGACACCAGCCTCATCGCGCCCTGCGTCATCCCGGGCGAGATGACCGAACTGGCGCTTGCCGTTTACGGTCGGGACTCCGAATGGGTGGCGCCCCCTCTGTGGCGCAACGAGGTGTCGAACGTACTCGCCACTCAGATGCGCCTCAAGGGGATGAGTCTCGGCGTTGCGAAAGAAGCCCTCCGGCGCGCGGCGTCGCTCGTCGACGCTGCACCCGAGCCGTCAGGCGAGAGTGTCCTCAGCCTGGCGCATGCCTCAGGCGCCTCAGCCTACGACTGCGAGTTCGTCGCCGTCGCGAAGGCCCTGGGTATTCCCCTCGTCACCGCAGATCGGCGGCTCGCCCGGCTGTTTCCAGCCGTCTGCGTCTCGCCGGAGGCGTTCGCTCGGGAGCGGATGCCGTGAAGCTGGCGTAGCCGAGGACTTGCGGTACTGCGGCCAGTAGTTCACTGACCAGCCGAGAAAAGCGGGCTCTCCGGGACGCGTCCCCACCTATACTTGCCCCGGCGCGGAGGCGCCCCATCGTGCACTTCAAGACGATCATCGAGCCCTTTCGGATCAAGTCGGTTGAGTCGCGGAAGTTCAACACCCGCGAAGATCGAGTGCGGGCGGTGCGGGAGGCGGGGTACAACGTCTTCCGGCTTCACGCCGACGATGTGCTCATCGATCTGCTGACCGATTCAGGGACGGGGGCCATGTCGGCGGCGCAGTGGGGCGCCCTGATGCAGGGCGATGAGTCCTACGCGGGGAGCCGCTCTTACTACCGCTTCCGCGATGTGGTCCAGGACCTGACCGGGTTCCGGCACATCATTCCCACCCACCAGGGCCGGGCCGCCGAGAGGATCCTCTTCCATACCGCCCTCAAGCCCGGCGACATCGTTCCCAACAACAACCACTTCGATACCACCCGCGCGAACATCGAGGTCGAAGAGGCCGAGGCGCGCGATCTTGTGATTGCCGAGGGGCGGGTTCCCTCCCTGGCCCATCCTTTCAAGGGCAACATCGATCTCGATGCGCTCGCGCGGACCCTGGATGAAGACGGCGCGCACGTCCCGCTCGTGATGGTGACCGTGACCAACAACACCGGCGGCGGCCAGCCGGTGTCGCTCGAGAATCTGCGCGGTGTGCGCAGACTGTGCGATCGGTACAAGAAGCCGTTCTTTCTCGATGCGTGCCGGTTCGCCGAGAACGCGTACTTCATCAAGATCCGCGAAGAGGGGCAGGCGTCGCGGACCCCGAAGGCGATCGCCCAGGAGATGTTCAGCATGGCCGACGGCTGCACGATGTCGGCCAAGAAGGACGGCCTGGCCAATATCGGCGGCTTCCTGGCCATGAACGACGACGCTCTGGCCGAGCGTTGTCGCAACCTTCTCATTCTCACCGAGGGCTTTCCGACCTACGGGGGCCTGGCGGGTTACGACCTCGAAGCGGTGGCTCGGGGGCTCGAGGAGGTGGTCGAGGAGCCGTACCTTCGATATCGGATTCGTTCAACCGAGTATCTGCACGAGCGGATCGTGGCGGCGGGCGTGCCGGTGATTCGCCCCGCCGGAGGCCACGCGGTCTATATCGATGCGCGCGCGTTGCTCCCGCACATCCCGCCCCTTCAGTATCCCGGGATCGCGCTCGCGAACGCTCTCTACATCGAGGCGGGAATCCGCGGGGTCGAGATCGGGACGGTGATGTTCGGCCTGCAGCACGACGGCACGGAGAAGGTGCCGGGCATGGATCTGGTGCGTCTCGCCATTCCGCGGCGCGTGTACACACAGTCGCACATCGACTACGTGGCCGAGGCGGTGATCGGTGTCGCCGCCATGAAGGATTCGCTGCGCGGCTACCGGATCACGAAGGCGCCAGCCGCCCTGCGGCATTTCACGGCGTTGTTCGAGCCGATGGCCGGGTAGACGCAGAAGGACGGCCGATCTCGGACGATTTCTGGTTGCCGCTTCGGGCAAGAATGGAGCGGGGACGGGTGCTGAGGTGGGTCGCTCGCGTCGGGGCGTGGAGCGCGAGTCGCCGCAATCCGGAAGAATAGTTCGCGCGTGGCGAGGCGAGAGAGGAGCCAAACGATTCCGAAGTGTCGTCAGCGAAGTGGCGACGAAGGAGCCGTCCCCGCCGCGGCGAGCCCACATCAGCGTCCGGCCCCGCGGGCGACCACTAAGAAGCCTTGCGATCGCTTCCGCCCAATGGCACAAGGTCGGATCTTTGCCCTGGGCGCCCTTCGACGAGCTCAGGGACCACGCTTCGACCCTTCGACGCTTCGACCAGCTCAGCGCGGGCGCTTGGGCAAGCTCAGCGCAGGCAAGCTCAGGGACCTCCGCGCGGCGGTCCGGCGGCCGAAAATCTGCCCGGTTCGGGTAACCTTCACACCGCATGCAACTCGTCCTCTTGCGCCACGGTGAAAGCGACTGGAATCTTCAGAACCGTTTCACCGGCTGGACCGATGTGGACCTCTCGGCGAAGGGTGAGAAGGAGGCGCACGAGGCCGGCAAGCTCCTGCGCGAAGAGGGTTTCGTCTTCGATCTGGCCTACACATCCGTCTTGAAGCGCGCCATCCGGACGTTGAACTTCGTGCTCGACGACATGGACCTCGCCTGGATTCCGGTCGAGAAGACCTGGCGTCTGAACGAGCGCCACTACGGGTCCTTGCAGGGACTGAATAAGGAAGAGACCGCGAAGAAGTATGGCGACGCCCAGGTGAAGGCGTGGCGGCGCAGTTTTTCCACCCCCCCTCCCCCTCTCGATGCCCAGGACGAGCGCTCGGCCCACAAGGATCCCCGATACGCTTCCCTGCGCCCCGAGGAGATTCCCCAGGGAGAGTCGCTCAAGGACACGATTGTCCGGATGATGCCCTCCTGGCAGACCCAGATAGCGCCCAGCGTCCGCGCGGGAAAGCGGGTGATCGTGGCCGCGCATGGGAACTCCCTGCGTGGCCTTGTGATGCATCTCGACTTGATGAGCGAGACGGAAATTCTCGAGTTCAATATTCCGACCGGCGTGCCCCTCGTCTACGATCTCGACGAGAATCTCCGTCCCCGCGGTCGGCGATACCTCGGAGACGCCTCGGCGGTGGCGGCGCGGGCCGCGGTGGTGGCCGCTCAGGGCGCATCGAAAAAGTAGATTGGGAGTCCAGAAGAAATCATGATGCGTTCCGCTTTGTTGTGGGCTTCCGAGAACCGGATGCTCAGCGAGTCGTTCCCCAGATATCGCTTCGCCAAGGCCGCGGTGCGCAAGTTCATGCCCGGTGAGAAGCTGGAAGACGCCTTGCGCGAGGGCCAGCGTCTCAACGAACTGGGTGCGGGGGTTCTCCTGACCCGGCTGGGCGAGAATGTCCTCGATCAGGGAGCGGCGCAGGAAGTGGTGGACCACTACGTGCAGGTCTTTGCCGCCCTGGCGAGTGCCAAACGTCGCGGGGAGATCTCCGTGAAACCCACCCAGCTCGGCCTCGATCTTCAGGGCGGGCTCGATCTGTGCAACGCCCACATCGACCGCCTGTGCGCCGAGGCCCTGAAGACGAGCAATGTCCTCTGGATCGATATCGAGGGCTCGAAGTACACCGACGTCACCCTCGACATCTATCGCCGCGCCAAAGCGAAGTTTCCGAACGTGGGCCTGGCCCTGCAGGCTTACCTGTATCGCACCATGGCCGACCTGGAATCGCTCATTCCCCTGAAGCCGATGATCCGCCTGGTCAAGGGCGCCTATCTCGAGCCCGCGGCCATCGCCTTCCCGAAGAAGAGCGATGTGGACGAGAACTTCCACAAGCTGGCGGTGCGCCTGATGAAGGACGACGCGGTCGGCGCGGGCGCGCGCGCGGTCTTCGGCACCCACGACTCGGCGCTGCACCAGCGCATCACGGCGAGCGCTTCTCACCTCAAGAAGTCGCAGTACGAGTTCCACATGCTGTTCGGGATCCGGGCCGAGGAGCAGAAGCGCCTGATCCAGGCCGGGCACACCGTGTTCGTCCTCATCAGCTATGGCGAACACTGGTTTCCCTGGTACATGCGCCGGCTGGCCGAGCGCCCGGCGAATATCTGGTTCGTGGTGAAGACCATGTTCCAGTCCTGAAAGCGGCGGCATGAGCGACCCCTTGGACGGCCGCCCCAGAAGCGGCAATGGCAGCCTCCGGGAGACCCTCGGGGTCTACGCCGCGGCCGAGCCCACTCTGCAGCTGCTCGTCATCCTGGGCTCGTCCTCCCGGGGTGATGCGGGGGGAGAGGCCGACATCGAGTTGGGATTCGTCGCCGATCCCGGGTTCGACGCGGAGACGTTCCAGCAGCTGACTGCTTCCGTGCTCAACATGGAGCGGGTCGTCCTGGCCAATCTGCGCAAGTCCGCGACCTCGGCGTTTCGGGCGGCGCGCGAAGGCGCTCTCGTCTTCGAAAGAACGCTCCACGGTTTTCTGGAGTTCCGGGAACGCGCCATCCACAATTGGTGCGAACTCGCGCCGGTTCTGAACGCGGCCTTCGACCGGGTCGAGGCTTCCATCCAGGGAGCGGAGCCACGATGAGATCCATCGACCGCGAATTCCTCGGGGGGCGGACGAGCGTCCTCGAAGCCCACCTGGCGAGGATCCAGGAAGCCCTGCCCAGGGACCCCGAGTCCTTCAAGCGCACAAGCGATGCGGGGGACGTCGTCTCCCTGCATCTGCTCTTCGCCATCCAGATCGTCCTCGACCTGTCGATCTTCGCCTCCATACACTTCGGACTTCAGGCCCCGGCGAGCTACGACGACGCGGTGGCCCGACTGGCCCATGCGGGCCGGATCTCGGACGCTCTGGCCGAACGGCTGGAAAACATAGCCGCCTTCCGCGATTCTTTCGTTCACGCATTCGAGAATGTGGATGCCGCCTCGATCTACCGCTCGGCCAAGGCGACGCCCGCCGATCTGCGGATGTTCATGACCGAGATCGCCGGCCAGATCGGGGACTAGTGTCCAGGATCGCCCCCGGTTTCGCTTCCTGAAACTGAGGAAAGCCGGATTGTGGCCGATGTCCCGGAATCTTCGGTGTTGCTTCCGGCGGGTTCCGTAGGCCCGATTCTCATTGTGGGCGGAGGGATCGGCGGCCTGACTCTGGCCGCCCTCCTCCATCGGCGCGGCCGGCAATGCCTGGTTCTCGAACGAAGCTCCCGGTTCGCTCCGGTGGGATCCGGGCTGGTGCTGCAGCCGAACGCGATCAAGGCGCTTCGCATCGGCGGGATCGAATCGGCGGTGGCGGGCCGGGGCGCCGCCCTGGAGCGGCTTCAGCTCCGCGACCAGCGCGGCCGCGTCCTGTCGTCGGTTGAGAATTCGACGTTCCTCGCCAACTTCTTCGCGGGAGCCGCCGGACTCCATCGCGCCACCCTGCAGGCGGCGTTGCTCGACCTCATCCCCGCCTCATCGATCAGGCTGAAGGCGCAGGTTCGCTCGTACGGCCAGACCGAGGCGGGCGCGTACGTTGAGCTCGAAACCGGAGAGCGCGTTCCGGGCGTCGCGGTGGTGGGCGCGGATGGTCTGCACTCGGCCATCCGTCGCCAGATGCTCAACGATGGGGAGCCGCGGTACGCGGGCTACACGAGCTGGCGCGGTGTGACCGCGCGCGGATCGCTTTGGCCGGCCGGGCGGACGAGCGAAGCCTGGGGCCGGGGCGAGCGGTTCGGTCTCGTCGCCATCGACGGCGATCGGATCTACTGGTTTGCCACCGCGAACGTCCCCGCGGGCGGGCGGGATGCGGGGAAGTCGGACCTTTTGAAGCGATTCGGAGGGTGGCACGATCCCATTCGGGCGGTGATCGAGTCGACCTCCGAGGACGCGATCATCCGCACCGACATTTCCGACCGCGACCCGGTGCGACGGTGGTGCGACGGGCGCGTCGCCCTGGTGGGCGATGCCGCTCATCCGATGACCCCGAACCTCGGCCAGGGCGGCGGTCAGGCCATCGAGGACGCGGTGGTTCTCGACCTCGTCCTTTCCGCGCAGGCCGACTGTGCCCTCGCCTTCAAGGACTACGAAACGCGAAGAACCAGGCGCACCGCCAAGGTGGTCGAGGGCGCTCGGCGGTTGGGGTGCCTGGGCCAGATCGAGAATCGGAGGGTGCGCGCCGTGCGCGACTTCGCCATGCGGGTGACGCCGTCCTGGTTGACGGTGCGTACTCTTCGCTGGCTCTACGACTTCGACGTCTGACTGGACATCAAGGCTTGCCGGTGAGCAGGCGCGGAGGACGACAGGCTCACGGCAAGCACGCTCAGGGACCTTTGGAGGGCCAGGGCGTTTTCACGGCCGAGACCGTTGGAGGACGTCTCTCTCGGACCCTCACGGCCGAAGGCCGTGGCTGCTTTAGAGCAGCCCGGCCTGCCGGAGGACGAGCCACAAGGCGATCAGCACGCCCAGGCCCACGAGGATCCGCAGGCAGCCAGCGGCGCTGTCCGGGCCGGCGCGCCCGATGGTCCTGAGCAACGCGCTCGCCTCGGCCTCGTCGTAGCCCACGTTGCTCATGAGATGCGTGAGGGCGTCCTGCTTCCGGCCCGCGGCCATCATGGACATCAGAGTGGCGGCGAGCTTTGCATTCACGCGTCCGTCCGAGCGGTGCACGATGCTCAGCGCGTCGACCGCTTGCTTCGCCTCCTTGAGGCCGAGCTTGGTGTGCTGGCGATACCTTTGGATCGCTTCGATCACCTTGCCTTCGCGAATCGCAGCCATGGCCGCGGCTTCGGCCTCGCGAAAGCCCTTGGGATTGATCGCGCGGGCCGCCGGGCCTGCGACTCCGGCCTGCATCGCGTTGATGGCGGCCGTGGCCTCGGTCAGACCCACGTCCGCGATGTTGCGGAACTGCTTGACCGCCTCGACCTTGTTCCCCGACGCGATGAGGCGCTCGAGTTCCCTTCTTTGTTCGCTGGTCAGCTTCACAGGTTTCCCATCCGCGTCGCGATCAATGGCTCACGCCTAGTAGTAGACGGTCACGCGGAACGCGCCGGTGTTGTCCTGCAGATAGTCGTCGTTGAGGCCGAGGAACAACATCCCTCGCCCGCGGATCTGAATGGGACCGCGTTCAATCCCGATGAAGAAGGGGTCGCCGGATTCGCCGATCTTCCCGATCAGGGCCGCACCCGGACGAGAGGGAATCGGACGGGCCGGATTGCGCGGCGATCCGCTCTCTCCCGCCGGGCCGTCCTTCCGGCCCGGTCCCCAGCGCACCTCACCGCGCGAGTCGAACCAGACCTCCTGGCCGGCGCGGAGTTCGACGTTGGTGCGGGTCCAGGCGTCGGCGCCCAGAACCTGCACCTCGCGCTCCCGCAGGCCCGAGGGGCGTTCGTTTCCGGGCGGCCGGGTGTCGCGGTCGTCCCGAAAACCTCCGCCACTCTGGCCCGAGAATCCGCTGCTCCGGCCCGAGAACTCGATTCGATCGACCTCCTCGACATCGAAGCGCTCGGTGCGACCGCGATCGGTTTGAAACTCGACGCGGCCGTCGCGGACCGAAAGCAGCTCCCCCGTGAAAGACCGGCCGGTGCGAAGGATCAGAGTGTCCGCGAGGACGGTGAGAGCCCCGAAGGCGAGGAGGACGGAGGCGACGCCCAAACGACGGTTCAAGGAAGTCATGAATGTTCCCTCTTTCCCGCTCGATTCGAACACACTTGGAACAACTCACGGAAGCGTCCGTGTCCGCCCCGGTGAACTTCGGTCAGAATGACGTGGTGACTTCCGCTCATCACCATCGGACCTGCCATCTTTGCGAGGCGATGTGCGGCCTGGTGATCGAGACCCGCGAGGGCCGGATCGAGAAGATCCGCGGGGACCTGAACGACCCGCTGAGTCGCGGGCACATCTGTCCCAAGGCGGTGGCTCTCCAGGATCTGCACCACGATCCGGACTGGCTGCGGCGGCCGCTCCGCCGTCGTGGGAACGACTTCGAGGAGATCTCCTGGGAGGCCGCGATCGACGAGGCGGCGACGCGCCTTCACAGGGTCCAGGCTGCGCACGGCCGCTCCGCGGTGGCGATGTACCAGGGCAATCCGGTGGTGCACAACCACGGCGCCTTGATCTTCGGTCAGCTCTTCGCCCGGACTCTGGGATCGCACAGCAATTTCTCCGCGACGTCGGTCGACCAGTTGCCGCAGATGCTCGCGGGCCTGCTGATGTACGGCCATCAGCTCCTGATGCCGGTGCCCGACGTGGACCGCACAGAGCACTTCCTGATCCTCGGCGCGAACCCCTTGGCCTCGAACGGCAGCCTCATGACCGCGCCGGGAATCCGCAAGCGCCTCGTGGACCTTCGCGCCCGCGGCGGCCGCGTGATTCTGGTCGACCCGCGACGGACGGAAACCGCGGCCTGCGCGGACGTCCATCTCGCGATCCGGCCCGAGACCGATGCCCTCTTCCTCCTCGCCCTCCTTCACACTTTGTTCGAAGAAGGCCTTACCCGCCCCGGGCGTCTCGCCGAGTTCACGGATGGCATCGACACTCTCGCTCGAGCGGTCAAGGAGTGGAGCCCCGAGGTGGTGGCGGAAACCGTCGGCTTGAGTCCCGAAACGATCAGGCGAGAGGCGCGTGAATTCGCTCGAGCGCCTTCCGCGGTCTGCTACGGGCGAGTCGGAATCTCCACGCAGTCGTTCGGCGGCCTGGCCTCGTGGCTGATGAACGCCCTCAACGTCGTCACCGGGAATCTCGATCGGGCCGGCGGTTTCATGTTCACGCGCCCCGCCATCGACGTGGTCGCCCTGGCTGGGCGAGCGGGGCAGAAGGGCCGGTTCGGCAAGCATCGGAGTCGGGTGCGCGGGGCTCCCGACTTCGGCGGAGAGTGGCCGGCGGCGATCCTGGGCGAGGAGATCGAAACCGGCGGGAAGGGCCAGATTCGGGCTCTCGTCACCCTGGGCGGAAACCCGGTTCTATCCACCCCCAACGGCGGCCGGCTCGAGCGCGCCCTCCATGGCCTCGACTTCATGGTGTCGATCGATCCGTATGTCAACGAGACCAGCCGGCTGGCTACCCTCATTCTGCCGCCCGCCTCGCCCCTGACCCGGGATCACTACGACCTCGTCTTCCATATCTTCGCGGTGAGGAACACCGCGAAGTTCTCTCCCCCCCTCTTCGAAAAACCTGCCGGGGAGAGGCACGAGTGGGAGATCCTGTTCGGCCTCGCGGACGGCCTCGCCCGAAAGCGCGGCCGCGAAGGCCTGGCCGGCCGGTTCGCTCGCCGGGTCGCGGGACGCCTTGGTCCGCGCGGCGTGGTGGGACAGCTTCTTCGCTTCGGGCCCTATGGATCGGGCTTCAATCCGTTTGGCGGCGGAGTGTCTATGAAGCGACTCCTTCAAGAGGTCTCGGGGGTCGATCTCGGCCCGCTCCTGCCCTGTCTGCCGGGTCGGCTCTTCACCCCCGGCAAGAGGATCAACCTCGCGCCGAAGGCCCTGGTCGACGATCTGCCTCGCCTCGCGGCCTGGATGAACGAAATGAAACCGCGGGGGACGCTCGCCCTGATCGGCCGTCGCGAACTCCGCAGCAACAACTCATGGATGCACAACGCCGGGCGCCTGATGAAGGGGCCGGATCGCTGCACTCTGATGATCCACCCCGACGACGCGTCGGCCCGCGGCATCGAGGAGGGCCAGACGGTTCGGATCGAGTCCCGAGTCGGCGAAGTGCGTGTGCCGGTGGAGATCACCGACGCGATTCGACCGGGTGTGGTCTGCCTGCCTCACGGTTTCGGCCACGACCGGGAGGGTGTGCGGTTGGGGGTCGCCCGCACCCACCCGGGGGCGAGTTTCAACGACCTGGCGGACGACCTGCGGACCGACGCGCTGTGCGGAACGGCTGCCTTCAGTGGAACCGAGGTGGAGGTCCGTCCCCTCTTCAACCCTTGAGCGCCGGATCGAGTCAAACTCGATACGTTGTGCTCTGAGAGAATGCCCGAGCTTAGAGTGCGGCCGGACACTTCGGCCAAAGGCGCGAGAGCGGACGCGCGGCCGTTCTCCTCAATAAAGGCAGGTTCATGCGCACATCGCGTCTCTTGATCGTTCTCGTTGCTTCCTCGGGATTGATGGCTTGCCAGGGCGCCTCGTCCGGACAGGCGCAGGGTGGGGTAACGGGCAGTCCGGGCGGCCAGGCCGGCCGACCCGGCGGTGGCGCTGCGGGGGCACGGGGTGGCCGCGGCGGCGCAGCCATTCCGGTGAAAGCGGGCCCGGTCAAGGTTCAGGAAGTGACATATCGCATTCAGGCCGTGGGCTCGCTCGAGGCCGAGGACATGATCCAGGTGACCGCCGAACTCGACGGCGTTCTGACCGAAGTGAAGTTCCGGGAGGGGGATCGGGTGACCACGAACACGATCCTCGCGTCGATCGACCCGGAGCGCTACAAGCTGGAGGCGGACCGCGCGGACGCGAACTATCGCCGTGCGGTGGCCGACGGCGCCCAGGCCGCGGCCACCCTGGCCCGGCGCGAGGCCCTGGCCCGGGAGAACCTCGTTTCGGTCGAGGATCTCAACCAGACCCGGGCGATCAACGAGCGTCTCGCCGCTGACATGGCGGCCGCCAAGGCCGCGCGCGGCATCGCCGCCCAGAATCTCTCCCGGGCTTCCGTGAAGCCGCGCCGCGGGGGCGTCATCGACAAGCGTCTCGTGGACACCGGGACGTTCGTGCGCACCGGTACCACCATCGCCAGCCTGGTCGATCTCAGCCGGCTTCGTCTTCGCTTCAAGGTATCGGAAACGGAATCGCTTCAGGCCACGAAGGGCCAGACCCCGACGTTCACGGTGGCGGCGACGGGAGATCAGCCCTACACCGCTCAGATCTATCACGTGGGCCAGGTGGCCGACCCGACCTCCCGCCAGGTGGAGGTGCTGGCCTGGGTGAAGAACCCGGGGACGCTGAAGCCTGGTTTCTTCGCCGAGGTGACTTTGCCGAGCGGGAGCAAGAAGGACGCGATCGTGGTGCCGGAAACCGGTATTCAGGCGAGCGATCGGGGTTTCGTGGCCTATGCCATCGTGGACGGCAAGGCCCAGGTCCGGCAGGTCGAGATCGGCCTGCGGACCGGGGGAGGCGACGTGGAGATTCTCTCCGGCCTCAAGGCGGGCGAGACCATCGTCTACGAGGGCTCCGATCGAATCGCCAATGGAGTCGCGGTCACTACCGAAGGGGCGATCCCCGGAGCGGCCAGATCGCCCGGAGGCCGCACCGGTGGCGGTCCCGGCGGACCCGCCGGAAATGGACGCGAGGGCAGAGGCGGAGTTCGAGGCAACGGCTCGAATGCTGTCCCGTCCTCCGATGGTGCGCCATCGCCTCGGGGCGAGGCCTCGCGGGAACCCGGGAATAAAGAAGGAGGCCGGTCATGAGCAATGAAGCCTTGAGCGGCGGCGCGCTCCCGCCCGGCGGGGCGGAGCCTGTCGAGGATCCGGTCAAAGTCGCGACCGGGATGACGTTCGCGGACATCGCCATCCGCAACCACGTCTTCGCCTGGATGCTCATGGCCGGCCTCATGGGCTTCGGCGTCATCGCTTTTCGGGGAGCGGGCGGCGTGGTGAAGGGCCTGGGGGTCTCCCAGAACCCCGACGTCGACTTTCCGGTGGTCAACATCAACGTGAATTACGAGGGCGCCTCGCCCGAAGTGATGGAGACCGATGTCATCGATGCGGTCGAGGACGCGATGACGTCGATCGAGGGAGTCAAGGAGATCTCGTCGACCTCGAGGCAGGGTTCGGGCAACGTTTCGGTGGAGTTCGATCTCTCGCGCAACATCGCCGAGGCCGTGCAGGACGTCCAGGCCCGGGTGGCCCAGCTCGGCCGAAGGCTCCCCCGAGACGTCGATCCCCCCACGGTTTCAAAGACCAATCCGGAAGATCAACCCATCATGCAGGTGGGGATTTCGGGGGACCGGACCCCGACCTTCCTCGCCGATTATGCCCAGAATGTCCTGACCCCGGCGCTTCAGACCCTGGAGGGGGTGGGCGAGATTCAGTTCTTCTATCGCCAGCGCGCCGTGAGGGTCTGGCTCGATGCGCCCAAGATGGAAGCGCAAGGGCTGACCGTCCAGGATGTGACCCAGGCCATTGCCCGCGAACACGTCGAGATGCCGGCGGGTCGCATCGAAGGGGTCGGGCGCGAGATGAACGTGCGCACGGAAGGCGAAGCCATCGACGTTGCCACCTTCCGCAATCTGGTGATCGCGTACCGGCAGCAAGCCCCCATTCGCCTGAGCGATATCGCGGTGGTGGAGGACGGTTTCGAGGATCAGCGGCGAATCCAGCGGGCCATGGGCCAGACCTCCCTCGGCTTCGGAATCAAGAAGCTCCGGGGGGCGAACGCGGTTCAGGTCGGCCACGACGTAAGGGCGCGGATCGCCAATCTTCAGAGGCTGGCCCCCGAAGGCGTCACCATCGGGATCAACTTCGACTCCACCCTGTTCATCGAGGAATCGATCAACGAGATTCTCTTCACCCTGGTCATGGCCGCGCTCCTGACCGGCACGGTGTGCTGGCTCTTCCTCGGCTCCTGGACCTCGACCATCAACATTCTCCTCGCCATTCCGACCTCGATCCTCGGAACGTTCATCGTCATGTACTTCATGGGCTTCACCCTGAACACCTTCACCGTGCTCGGCCTGTCCCTGGTGGTGGGGATCGTGGTCGACGACGCCATCATGGTGCTGGAGAACATCTATCGCCATCGCGAGGATGGCGAGGGCCGGGTCAAGGCGGCGAGTGTGGGCGCCCGCGAGGTGACCTTCGCCGCGGCCGCCACCACCGCCGCCATCGTCGCGATCTTCCTGCCCGTGGCCTTCATGAAGGGCATCATCGGCAAGTTCTTCTTCCAGTTCGGGGTCACCATCTCGGTGGCCGTTCTTCTCTCGCTGCTCGAGGCCCTGACCCTCACCCCCATGCGGTGCTCTCGCTTTCTCCAGGTCGGGGAGAAGCGAAGCCGTCTCGGCGCCTTCGTGGACCGCGCCTTCGTGAGGCTCTCCGCCGGATACCTGAGGATCCTCAGGCCCGCTCTGCATCACCGGGGGTGGGTGATGGGGGGCTCGCTCGTCCTGTTCCTCGCTTCCCTGTTCCTTCTCAAACTCCTGCCCCAGGAGTTCGTTCCCCGGCAGGACACCGGCCGCCTCCAGGTGAGATTCGTCCTGCCCATCGGAACGAGCATGGAGGTCACCAATCGCATGTCGCTCCAGATCGAGAACTATCTGGCCGGACGATCGGAAATCGCGCGCTACGTCGGAGGCCCGGGCGGCTTCGGCTTCGGCGGGGGCGGCGACGTCTCGTCGGGGCAGATCCAGGTCACCATGAAAGACCGGAAGGACCGGCCGGTGGATTCGAAGCTCGGCCGCAGTCTTACCCAGACCGAATTCATGGACTCCGTGCGCCGGGACCTTTCGGGCCTTCCCGGCGCGCGCATCATCCTTTCGGAGAATTCGCAGCAGAGCTTCACCTCGGGTCGAGGCTTCCCGGTGGAGTTCTCCATCCGCGGCGGCAACTGGGACACCCTGGCCGGCCGGGCCGGCGAGATCATGGGCAAATTACGGGCCACGGGCCTGGTGGCGGATGTCGACAGCGACTATCGCGTGGGCATGCCCGAGGTTCAGGTGATTCCCGATCGTGGCAAGGCGGCCGACCTCGGCATCTCGATGAGCGCGATCGGCGAGACCGTCAATGCGGCCATCGGGGGGGTTCGCGCGGGCCGGTTCAAGGACGCGGGCCGGCGCTTCGACATCCGGGTCCGCCTGCTCGCGCAACAGCGGGAGAGGCCCGAGGACATCGCGAGACTCCTGGTGCGCACCCGTTCGGGAAGCCTCATCCGGCTCGGCGATCTCGTGCGCATCGAACAGACGCCGTCGCTCCAGGCCATCACCCGGCTCGATCGCGAGCGCGCGATCAAGATCTTCGGCAACGTGGGCCCGGGTTTCTCACAGGCCCAGGCCATCGACGGCGCTCTCGCGGTGGCGCGGGAATCCCTGCCCGATGGCTATCGCGCCCTGCCTTCGGGCTCGAGCCTGGCCTTCGCCGAGAGCTTCGATTCCCTGGGCTTCGCCTTCGTCATGGGCATCATCGTGGCCTACATGGTGCTGGCGGCGCAGTTCAATTCCTTCACCCATCCCATCGTCATTCTGCTCGCCCTGCCCTTCAGCGTGAGCGGCGCGCTTTTCATGCTCTACATCATGGGTCAATCGCTCAACGTCTACAGCATGCTGGGGCTCATCCTGCTGATGGGGATCGCCAAGAAGAATTCCATCATGCTCGTGGATTTCACGAATCAGATCCGGGCCCGGGGGGTCGAACGGCATGACGCTCTTCTCGAGGCCTGCCCGATTCGTCTCCGCCCGATCCTGATGACCTCCATCGCCACCATCGCCGGTGCCTCACCCGCGGCCTTTGCCGTGGGCCCGGGCGCCGAGACTCAGAGGCCCATGGCCCTCGGTCTGGTCGGGGGCATGATCGTCTCGACCGTCATGACCCTGCTCGTGGTGCCCGCGGCGTACAGCGTGTTCGACGACGTGGTCAACTGGAACGAGGAACGGCAGAGGCGGGGTGTCGGCTTCTTCGCCGGCTTGTGGGCGCCCAAGACGGTGACCACCGCCGCTCGAATGGCCGACGCCGCGCGGCCCTAGCGTCCCGCCTCACAAATGCGCGTCACATGGGAGCGCCGATGCATCCCGGATCGCTGCGTTGCTCGTCGCCCGAATATTCCCGATATTCGCGGCTCCTCGGCGCCTTGCGCTCCGGGCGCCTCGGACACTCGCATGTAACGCGGATTT
>JANODX010000275.1:0-21112 GCA_031412915.1 Vicinamibacteria bacterium
GGGACCGGCGTTGGGGGTGGCTTCGACAAGCTCAGCCACCGGCATCCACCGGGTCTTGCAGGGTCGCCCCACAACCATGTCGCACACCCTCGTGGCATGCGGGATAGGCCTCGACCGACTAGAATTCGCGGCTCTTCATCATGATCACTCCCCGCCTCTTTCCCTTCGCCGATGTCTGGTGGGTCTACCTCGCCGCGACTCTCCTGATTGGCGTCTTCCTGGCCGTGGATCTCGGCGTCTTCCACAAACAGGCGCACCGGGTGAGCATGCGGGAAGCCACGAGCTTCGCCGTCATCTGGGTTGGGGTGGCGCTTCTCTTCAACCTCGGGCTGTATTTCTGGTCGCTCTCCTTCCTGAGGAGTCACCCCCCGGCGGGCATGACCGCCGAAGCCGCCGCCATGCAGACGGCCATGGAGTTCCTCGCCGGCTACGTCATCGAGTACTCCCTCTCCGTCGACAATCTCTTCGTCTTCGTCGTGGTCCTGAACTACTTCGGGATTCCGCCCGAACTCCGGCATCGCGTGCTCTACTTCGGGATTCTCGGCGCGCTGGTGTTCCGCGCCCTCTTCATCGGCCTCGGCGCGGTCCTGCTGCAGTTTCAGTGGGTGGTGATCAGCCTCGGCGCCTTTCTGGTCTTCACCGGCTATCGGGTCATGACCGCGGACGACGAGCGGGGCGTGGATCCGGAGAAGAACGTCCTCATCAAGTGGCTCCGACGCTCCGTGCCCGTCACCCCGCGCATCCACGGCCAGAACTTCTTCGTCCGCGAGGACGGCGTCCTCAAGGCGACCCCCCTGTTCATCGCCCTGGCATTCCTGGAGATGACCGACGTGGTGTTCGCCCTCGACTCGGTCCCCGCGGTCTTCGCGATCACCAACGAACCCCTGATCGTGTTCACGTCCAACATGTTCGCGATCCTCGGCCTTCGCAACCTCTACTTCCTGCTGGCCGAGGCGGTGGACCTGTTCCACCTGCTCAAGTACGGGCTCGGCATCGTGCTGATGTTCGTCGGCCTCAAGATGACCATCCTCAACAAGCTGTGGGACGGGCACTTCCCGATCTCCATCTCGCTCGGGTTCATCCTCGTGGTTCTCTTCATCGCGATCGCCGGGTCGCTCCTGTATCCCAAAGCCGCCAAGAACTAGAAAGCCCAAAGAGAAGATCGCTGCCATCATGGAAGAACGCACGCTCAAAGAAATCACCCCGCCCTCGGTGGACTTTTCCCAGTGGTACCTCGATGTCGTCCTGAAAGCGGAGCTCGCCGACTACGGCCCGGTCAAGGGGTGCATGGTGATCCGGCCCTACGGCTACGCGATCTGGGAAAACATCCAGGCGGAGACGGACCGCCGCATCAAGGCCCTGGGCCACAAGAACGCCTATTTTCCGCTGCTCATTCCGAAGAGCTTTCTGGAGAAGGAGAAGGAGCACGTGGAGGGCTTCTCTCCCGAGTGCGCCTGGGTCACGATCGGGGGCGGCGAAGAGCTGGAAGAGCCCCTCGCCATCCGGCCCACCTCGGAGGCCATCATCTGCACGATGTACGCCAAGTGGGTGAAGTCATGGCGCGACCTGCCGGTGCTCCTGAATCAGTGGTGCAACGTCCTGCGCTGGGAGAAGGTGACCCGGCCGTTTCTGCGCACCACGGAGTTCCTCTGGCAGGAAGGCCACACCCTGCATGCCACCGCCGAGGAAGCGCAGAAGGAGACCCTCGACATTCTCGAGATGTACCGCGAGGTGGCGGAGGACGTGCTCGCGATGCCGGTGCACTTCGGACCGAAGAGCGATTCGGAAAAATTCGCGGGAGCGGCGAGAACCTACGCCATCGAGGCTCTGATGGGCGATGGCAAGGCGCTTCAGGCAGGGACGTCGCACAACCTGGGGCAGCACTTCGCCAAGGCCTACGAGATCGAGTTCGTGGATCAGAACCAGCAGCGGGCTCTGCCCTGGTCGACCTCGTGGGGAGTTTCCACGCGGTTGATCGGCGGCCTCATCATGACCCACGGCGACGACCGCGGTTTGGTGATCCCGCCGAAGGTGGCGCCCTATCAGGTGGTGATCGTACCCATTCCGCCGCGCAAGGGAGACTGGAACGAAGCGGTTCTGCCCAAAGCCAAAGCCCTGGCCGCCGAACTCATGGCCGCGGGCATTCGGGTTCACCTCGACGATCGCGACAATCATCAGACCGGCTTCAAGTACGCCGACTGGGAGATGCGCGGAGTTCCCATCCGCATGGAGCTCGGTCCGAAGGATATCGAGAAGGACTCGTGCGTCCTGGTGCGCCGGGATACGCGCGAGAAGGAATTCGTTCCCCTCGCGGGTCTCGCCGGCTCGGTTACAACCCGGCTGGAGGCGATCCAGAAGAACCTGTTCGAAAGGGCGCGCAAATTCCGGGACGACAGCACATCGGAGCCCTCGAATTACGAGGCCTTCAAGGATGTCATGTCGACCAAGCGGGGATTTCTGTTGGCCGGAATGTGCTCGAGCGCCGAATGTGAAGCCAAGATCAAGGACGAGACCAAGGCCACCGTCCGCTGCTTCCCCCTCAAACGCGATGAGGCGCGCGCCTGCATCCGCTGCGGTTCCGAAGGAAAACTCGCGTACTTCGCCCAGGCTTATTAGGCGAAGGAACGGGCGGCTAGTGTCCTGTGAGCGCCCGGGCCACCACGACGCGGAGCGGTTGTTCGAGGTCTCGAAGGATCTTTGAGCGCCCGGTGATCCGCTCGCGGAGGGCGATTCTGGCGATGGCCTCGGCCGCTTCGGGCCTCGCGTGGACGAGGCGCGCCAAGGGGGCCAGGAAAGCGCCATCTCCGATGAGGCCGGCGGCTTCGCAGTACAGACGGGTTCGCTCCGCGCTCAGGGTATGGAGATTCTGAAGCAGGTCCTGGCGGGCCAGGCGTGACCCGGCCCGGGCGAGGGCAAGATGGGCCTCCCCGCGCGCGCGGCTTATGGAGGCTCGTTCGCTCGGCCTCGCCGCGGGAAGCCTCCGGAACTCATCGAGAGCCCGCCCCTCCGCGTCCATGGTGCCAGTATTGGCGTGCTTGGACGCCCCGGACAACCTGGGCGGGACTCGGCCCTCGGTCGCCTGATCGCTCACCGGCGCGGGTGTGGCGCGCGCGAGCCGCCGCCTCAGCGCCCTCGCGTCCGCGCTGTCGACATCCCGAAGGGCCTCCAGAAGCGCCTCTCGCGCCTGGATATTCAACCGTCCCAGCTCTTCTGCGGCGTGCGGGACCACCCTCGAGCCGAGGGATCGCAGCCTGATGATGGCCCCGGTGCGCTTCCGGGGCTCCGCGAGATCATCGAGCAGTCTCTGAATTTCACGACCTCGGGAGGCGACGATGGGCACGGCCGTTCAGCGCTCTCGATAACCGGTCAGTCGCCCTGGACGAGGGAGGCGGCCGGCTTGCGCTTCTTGCCGAAGAGTGCCGCGACGATCACGCCCAGGAGATAGAGACCGATCATGGGAAAGGCGAGCAGCGTCTGGGTGACCATGTCGGGCGTGGGAGTCACGACCGCGGACACGATGAAGGACAGAAGCACCGCCCATTTGAACTGGCGCAGGAGGAATCCGGCGGTCACGAGCCCGACGCGCGCCAGCACGAAGATCACCACGGGAACCTGAAAGACAACACCCAGGGCGAGGATGAACCACGAGTAGAAGCTGTAGTAATCGCTGACCTTGGGCATGAACTCGATGTCCGCTCCGCCAAAGGAGCCGAGGAAACTGAAGGTCAGAGGGAACAGGAAGTAATGCCCGAAAGCCGCGCCGCCCAAGAAGAACAGAGTGCCGAAAAAAATGAACGGAATGGCGTAGGACTTTTCGTTCGAATAGAGCCCGGGGGCGATGAAAGCCCAGACCTGGTAGAGGAGAAAGGGCGCGGCCAGGAAGATCCCGGCGAAAAACGCCATCTTCATATAGAGCATCACCGCTTCGGTCGGGGAGGTCGCGATCAGGCGCAGGCCCGGATAGGCGGCCCGGAGCGGGGACACCATGAAGTGAAAGATTTCCTCCCGGAAATTCCAGGCCACGCCGAAACCCAGGGCGAGGGCGATGACGGACTTGAGCAGGCGCGAACGCAGTTCCTCGAGATGATCGAGGAACGACATGCGAGCTTCAGGGTCTTCTTTGGCCAAGGGGCGTGGGGGAACCGCTCAAGTTGACGGGCCTGTCCCCAGGATTCAGGAGGGGGGATTCTCGTGAGCTTCGCCGGAGAACGTGTCGCCGGAGATATCGGCACCCGTGACCCGGGCCGTTGTGGGGACGGACCCTTCCGCTTCACGGACCACCGGAGCGGCCGCCGCGATCGCGGTCGGCGGTTCCAACAGGTCCGGGGATCGACCATAGTCGGCGGTCGCGATGTCCTTGCGGAGCTTCTCGGTTTCCACTTCATCCTCGACCGTCCGCTGGAAGTCCGCCGAGGCGCGCTTGAACTCTCCGATCATCTTCCCGATGCTCTTTCCGATCTCGGGCAGCTTGCGTGGACCGAAGACCACCAGACCCACGATGAAGATCAGGATCAACTCGGGGCCGCCGATCGTGCCGAACATTACCTTTCCATATTAGCAAAGAGGCCGGCGCCGTCCCCGCGAAGAGGTCGCGGGCAGACCTGATTGACAAGAGCGCGCCTGGTGCTTCAGCATTGCTCATGATGCAGGATCCATCGTCCGAACGCTCCGGCGAGGAACTCGTTGCCGAAGAAACATCGGGTCTTTCCTTCCGCGGCGATCTTCGCGCCAGCGGAACCCCCAGGATCCTTCGAACGATTCTGGAGAGCGGCGAGAGCGGGGTTCTCTCTTTCTGGAACGGGGTTTCCACGAAGCGTGTCTTCATTTCGCGCGGGCGCATCGTTCAGATCACCAGCAACGAGCCCGACGAGAGGCTGGGAGAGATCCTCCTGGTCGAGGGGAAGATCTCGGCCCGGCAGTTCGTCGAAGCTTCGAAACTGATCCGCCCGGGCAAGAGGCTGGGCACTCTTCTGGTGGAGATCGCGGCTCTGGATGCGGAGGAACTCGTTCCCGCGATCACCGAGCAGGCCCGATCCATGCTTTTCGAGCTCTTCAACTGGACCTCGGGGACTTACGAAATGTCCCTCGGAGAGATCGACGAGACGGAGTTTGTTCCCCTGCATCTGTCGTCCGACGAAGTCATCGCCCAAGGCATGAGGAAGCTGCGCAGCTGGAGCCGGGTGTTCGCGGGAATTCAGAGCCTCGAAACGGTCTTCGTGCGGGTCCCCCACGTCGAGTCCTGGCACCTCAAGGTGGAGTTGCTGGACGACGAACAGACCGTCCTGTCAAGGGTCAATGGGCGGCTCACGGTGGAGCAGATTGCGGAGCTCTCGTTCGGGACCAGCTACGAGACCTGCCGGACCCTGTGGATGCTCGCCGTTCTGGGACTCATCCAGCGCGCGCACGCGGACGACATCCACCGTTCGCTGGCCCTCGTCGATGAAGCGGCCGATCGCGCCGAAGTGGGGCAGATTGTGGACCGCTTCAACCGTCTCTTCGAACGCATCTACGCCTACGTGGATTCACGGCCCGGCGAGGGTGCGGATGCGTTTACGCAAAGGGCGGTCGCGGAGATCGCCCCTCATTTCGGCGCCCTCTTCAACGGTCTGAGCCTCCAGAGTTCCGGCCGGGTCGATGTTGATCTCATCTACTCCAATCTCCGGGCGGAGACGCTGGAGAATCGCAAGATGCTCGTTTCGACCGGTCTCTCCGAGCTCGTCTATTCCATCCAGTTCCTCATCCGCCAAAACTACGGAGTTCAGGAAGAGGCGGTGGTCTCGGGCTTTATCCGGGACGGGCTTTAAGCTAGGACCGTCAAAGCGTCTTCACGGAAGTCCGGCAAACGTGAGACGAGCGACGAAAGGAACGTTTGGTGGTTGAAGGCGAAACGCAATACAACATTCCGGTGAGTTCGAAGCAACTCATCGTCTACTTTGTATTTCTGGTGATCGCACTGAGCGCGGCGTTCCTGGCCGGGGTCATGGTGGGCCGCAACGTCGATTCATCTCCCGAGCCGACGGTCCGCGACATCCAGGACGACCGGCTCTCCGAAGAACCCGGGGTCTCGCCCTCTCGCGATGCCTTGACCTACGGCTCCGCCCTTCAAAGCGACAAGATCGAGGGCATGAGCCCCGGCGCCACCGCCACTCCCAAACCGCCGACGGCGCCGGGCACGCCCCCTCCCTTGGCTTCACCGGCGGCGGCCGCTCGTTCTTCCGTGGAGGTGAGGTCCACGGTCAAGCCGGCGGCCGCCCCCACCCCGCGAGCCGCCTCCACCCCGAAAGCCGCCCCCAAACCAACCGTCAAGGCGACACCGGTTGAACCCAGGCGCACCTCCAAGCCGGCGCCTCCGCAACCTTTGAGTCGTTTGACCATTCAGGTCGGGGCATTCAAGGAGCGCTCCGCGGCCGAGGACATCGTCAAGCGTCTGAAAGGCAAGGGCTACTCGGCCTACCTCGTGCCGGTGAGCGAAGGACTGTTCAACGTCCGCGTCGGCTCTTTCACCGACCGGGAAGACGCGGAACGAATTCTGGTCAAGCTCGAGACCCAGGAGAAGTTCAAGCCGTTTATCGTCAAGCCTTGACCCTTCCCGGTCGCTTCGGGCTCTGCGCTCTTTCCGGACTTCTCCTCGCCCTTTCATTTCCGAAGCCCGGTTGGGCTTTCGCCGCCTTTGTCGCGCTGATCCCGATTCTGTTCGCCCTTCAGGGAGCCACTCCTCGGATGGGATTCGTCTGCGGTCACATCACCGGCACCGTCCAGGGCTTTGTGGTTCTGTCCTGGGTGGGCGATGTTCTTCTCCAGTATGGCGGAGTCCCCCAGGCCCTCGCCCTTCTCCTGACCTTGCTGCTGGCCCTGGCCTTTGGCCTCTTCCTCGCGGCCTTCGGGGCCATCCACGCTCATGTGAGCATCGCTTTCGGAGCCCGCGCCGTCCTTTTTTCCCCCGTCGTCTTCGTGACCTGCGAGTTCCTGAGGGAGCACCTCCTCTTCGGATTTCCCTGGTGCCTGCTCGGCTATGCGCAAGTGGAGTTCCCCGAATTCATCCAGGTCGCGGCCTTTGCCGCCGTGCACGGAGTTTCGTTCCTCGTGGCCGCCTCTTCCGCGGGTCTTGCCTATGCGTTCATGGCGCGCGAGCCGTTCGAAAGAAGACTCGGGCTCACCCTTCCCGCCCTCCTCATTTCGGCCGCCCTGGCCTATGGCCACGCGCGTCTGCAAAGACCCATCGCGCAGGATGCGGCCCTGAGAGTGGGGGTCATTCAGGCCTCCATCCCGCAGGATCAGAAATGGGAGAGCGCGCTCCTGCAATCCAATATCGACCGGCATCTCGCCCTCTCCGTCGAAGCGGTGCGGAGGGAGGCTCGACTCATCGTCTGGCCCGAGTCCGCGATCGGGTACGAACTCGACCTCTATCCGGAAGTCAGAAAGAAGATCTCCGATTTCGCCTCGCGGGAGGGCGTGTTCCTGCTCGCCGGCAACGACGACCGGGAGCGGGACCAAGGCGGCGTGCTCCGTAGCTATGTGGGGGCCAAGCTCGTTTCTCCGGAGGGAGCCATCGCCATGCGCTACCACAAGATGCGATTGGTTCCGTTCGGCGAGTACCTCCCTCTTCCGTCCCCCCTGGTTTCGCTGCTGTCCCTGGGGCGGCTGGTGGAGAGCGTCTCGGATTTCACGGCGGGCACGGAGGCTGCCACCGGGCGGGTTCTCGGGGTCTCGCTCGGCGCCTTCATCTGCTACGAGGCGATCTTTCCCTCCCTGGTCCGCCGATTCACTGTGGCGGGTGCGCAGGTCCTGGTCAACGTCACCAATGATGGGTGGTACGGCACCAGCGCCGCGCCTTACCAGCACTACGCCATGGCTCGGTTTCGGGCGGTTGAAAATCACCGGTTTCTGGTGCGCGCGGCCAACACCGGGATTTCTGCCATCATCGACCCTTTTGGCCGCGAGCTGGTGCGCAGCGAACTGATGGAGCAGCGCGCCCTGGTGGGCGAGGTCAGAGGGATCTCCGAGATAACCTTCTACGCGCGCTACGGAGACGTCTTCGCCTGGTCTCTGGTGATCCTGACCGCTCTGGCCGTGGCCTTGGCCTCCTTCCTGAGTCGGCGGGGTCGGACTAGACTCCAGCCTTCCTGAGCCCGAAGAGAATAGAAAGCGTGAGAGTCCCCAATTGAAAGACGAAATCAGCGAGCTCTGCCTCGAGCTCAAGGCGAGGGCTGCGGACGTCCGCGGCTATCTTTGACGAAACGAAGCTGACGGGCGAGCTCGCGGCGCTCGACCGCGAGATCACCGAACCCGGGTTCTGGAACGATCAGCGGCGCGCTCAGAAGATCCAGCGCAAGCGCAAGAAGATCGAAGGGGACCTGGCCCTGGTTCGCCGGGTGAACACTCAGGAGGGCGATGTGACGGTTCTCCAGGAATGGCTTCTCGGCGGGGAGAAGGTCGAAACCGATCTGAAGACCGCGGTGCTGGCCTGGCAGAAGAGCATCGACGAGGCCGAACTCGGGCACACCCTGGGCGGAGAACACGACGCCGCCAATCTGATTCTCTCGATCAACGCGGGTGCGGGGGGAACCGAGAGCCAGGACTGGGCGGAGATGCTTTTCCGCATGTACCTCCGCTATTGCGAGCGCCGAGGCTTCAAAGTCGACGTCACCGACTACCAGAAGGGCGAAGAGGCCGGTATGAAGAGCGTCACCATGCTGGTCACCGGCGACTACGCCTTCGGGACGCTGTGGGTGGAAAGCGGCGTTCACCGCCTGGTTCGCATCTCCCCGTTCGATTCGGCGGCGCGCCGACACACCTCGTTCGCCGCCGTGTTCGCCTGGCCTGAGCTCGATGACAGCATCGAAATCGAGATTCTCGACAAGGATCTGCGCGTCGACACCTACCGGTCCAGCGGAGCCGGAGGTCAGCACGTCAACGTGACGGACTCCGCGGTTCGCATCACCCATATCCCCACCAACATCGTGGTGGCCTGTCAGAACGAACGCTCTCAGATCCGGAACCGCGAAGTGGCGATGAAGGTTCTGAAGTCGCGCATCTTCGATCTGGAGATGAAGAAGCAGCGCGAAAAACTCGACGTGGTCGAGGCGGCCAAGATGCAGATCGCCTTCGGATCGCAGATCCGTTCGTACGTGCTTCATCCCTACCGCATGGTGAAGGATCACCGGACCAAGCAGGAGACCGGCGACGTCGATCGGGTACTCGACGGCGATCTCGACATGTTCATCAAGTCCGCACTGGTGGCGAAAGCCAAGGGCGAGCTGTCCAAGGGTGTTTCGGCGAGCGAAGAGTGAGGGCCAGGTCGCATGCGGGGGCCGTGGGGCTTTACGCGGTCCTGACCGTGGCCATGACGTGGCCGCTGGCCTCCCGGCTGGATCTGATGGAGGCGGGGGACTCTTCCTACTTTGCCTGGGTCATGGAGTGGACCACGCGTTCTCTGCTCCATGATCCACCAGGTCTGCCTCACGCGAACACGCTCCATCCGCTTCGCTATGCGCTCTTCCTCGACGAACCCATCGTGGCGACCTCGATCCTGTCCCTGCCTCTGCGTCTTTTGACCCACGATCCCATCATCATCCTCAATGTGGTCCGGCTGCTGACCTTCCTTCTCTCGGCCCTGGGCGTGCGTGCCCTGGGCCTGAGTCTCGGCCTCTCGCCCCTGGCCGCGTTCGCGGCGGGGGCCCTCTTCTCCTTCTCCTCAAACCGTATCTCGTCTCCCGCGCACCTGTCCGTTCTCGGGACCCAGTTCCTTCCCCTCTACTTCCTCTTCCTCCATCGGTGGTCGCGCAGTGGATCGGCTCGATCAGCGACTCTGGCCGGTCTCTTCTTCGGCCTGTCCGCATGGGCCTGCGGCTACCACGCCCTGCTGGCCCTCGCCATTCTCCCTGTTCCGATCCTGGTGTTTCTTGAGCATCGTGCCTTCCTCAAGACCGCCCCCCTGGGGATGGCGGTCGCGCTGTGCTTCCTGCTTCCCCTTCAGTGGCTTCACCAACGGGCCCTCGAACCTCTGAGCTATGAGCGAACCACCGGCGAAACGGCTTTCTTCTCGGCCCCGGTCGAGGCCCTGTTCTCGACCTCCGCTTCGAATCGGGTCTGGGGGGCGCTCACCGAGAATCTGAGGTCCGTCGTCGAAGCCGATCTGTTCCAGGGCGTCACCGTCCTGCTCCTCGCCGCACTCGCCTTCGGGGCCCTGCGTCGTCCCTCCCCGACGCGCCGAATCGTCCTCGGCTATGTTGTCCTCGCCGTGTGCGCCTGGGGAATAGCCCTCGGACCCGAGGTCCGCCTGTTCGGTTCGACTCTCTTCGCCGGCCCTTTCGCCTGGATCCGCGAGGTCGGGGTGTTTCGAATGATCCGAGTGCCGGCGCGGGCCTCGGTCTTCCTCGGGCTTGCGCTTTCCATGCTGGCGGCTTTCGGGCTGGACGGTGTGCGGCGAACCGGCTGGCGGGTTGCGCTCGTGGGCCTGGCCCTGCTCGAGGCCACGGTGGCGCCGCTCCGAGTGGTGGCGGCCGATCGCTGCATCAGCGCCGCCGAACCCGTTCCCCCGGTCTACCTCTGGCTCGGGGCCCGACCCGGGGACGAACCCGCGATCGAACTGCCGATCCTGCCGAACGACGGCTTTTTTCAAAGGCCCCGATTCGATGACAGCGTCTATTTGCTGAGATCGACCCTGCATTGGAAGCGCCTGGTCAACGGCTACGCCGGGACCGAGCCCAAGGCTTACGGGCGGGTTCGCGAGGTGATGAAGGATTTTCCCTCCACGGAGTCGATAGCACTCCTACGCTCGATGAACGTCCGCGATGTCATTGTTCACTTACGGGGTTTCGGTCCCAATCGACGCGAGACCATCGAGGAAGGACTGCCTCAGTTCTCAAGCGACCTGCGCGAGGCCTCGCGCTTTGGCGACGATCTGGCTCTGGAGATTGTCCCGAAACGAAGTTTCAGCGCGGGTTTCTCGACTCCTGAACCACCTGCCCGAGAGTCAGGTCAGCGGGCGGTTTTGGCAGGGGGGGAGGAAAGACCTGATCGGTGGGAAGCTGCTTCATCGCTTCCTTCCAGAAATCGATGAAGATGGGAAGCGAGGTGCGGGCCCCGTCCTGTCCGCGGCCCAGAGACTTTCGCTTGTCGTCGAAGCCGCTCCAGACCCCGGCGACCAGATCGCGCTCGAAACCGACGAACCAGGTGTCGCTCCAGTTATCGGTCGTTCCCGTCTTCCCGCAGAGAGGTCGTTTCAGGGACTTCGCTCTCACCGCCGTGCCCCTCTCCACCACGCCCCGGAGAATATTGGCCATGGTCGCCGCCGTATCCGCGCGCAGGGCGTCGTGCGCTTCCGGCAGATTCTCTTCGAGAACGTTGCCCTCGTTGTCCGTGATCCTGCTGATGAGCATGGGGGTCATCCGCAACCCCTCGTTCGCGATGGTGCCGAAGACCGCGACCATCTCGTCCAGGGTCGCTTCGCCGGCGCCGATCGCGATGGGCAGGTACGGGGGCAGCTCGTCCTTGAGTCCGAGTTTCCTCGCGTACTCGATGCCCTTCTCCACCCCGATGGCCTGCAGCGTTTTGATGGCAGGAATGTTCCGGCTCTCCTCGATCGCGTGCCGAACCGTGATTGTTCCCTCGAATCGCAGGTCGTAGTTCTTGGGCGACCAGGCCGGTGAACCGGCGGAGGTGAACGTGATGGGCGAATCCATGATGAGGGTCTCGGGCCCCCATCCGAGGCTCTCGATGGCCGCGGAATAGACGATCGCTTTGAAGATCGAGCCGGTCTGTCGATGGGCTTGAACCGCTCGATTGAACTTGCTTCGTTCGAAGTCGAAGCCCCCGACCATCGCCTTGACCGCACCCGAGCGTGTGTCCATGGCCAGGAACGCGGATTCGGCCTCGGGCTCCTGTTCAAGCGCGACCTCGGCCACCCGCTGGTCGTCCGGGCCGTCGACTTTCATGATCCTCACCGGCACGATGTCGCCGACCTTGACCACGTCGGAGGCCCGAGACCGCCCCGTCCAGGCGATCGACTTCGCCGAGAGGCGTCCCGTGGTCGCGCCCAGCTGCAGGATCGCCAGATCCCGGTCCGCCGACCTGACCACGCCCCGCACGACATCGCCTGCGCCAAACGGCTGGCGCCAGTCGGAGAGCGTGAATCCCCGGGGAATCGCACCCTCCTTCAGAGCCGACGCATGGTGCGGCTGAAAGCCGCGGGCGGCCCGATCGTTGCGCAGGATTCCGTCGCGCACCGCGCGATTCGCGGCTGCCTGCAGGGTAGGGTCGAGCGTCGTGTACACCTTGAGGCCGGATCTATAGATCCCCGAGAAGCCATAGTCGCGCTCCAGGGTCTTTCGGACTTCCTCCAGAAAGTAAGGAGCGATGGACGAAGGAGAGTGACGCGCGATCACGCCCAGAGGCTGGTATTGCGCAACCTGAGCCTGCGCCGGTGTGATGTAGTTCTCCGCGACCATTCGATCGAGAGCGTGGCTTCGACGTCGGTTGGCGGCGTCGGGATGGTCGAGGGGCGAAAGCCTTGTGGGGCTCTGAGGAATGCCGGCGAGCAGGGCGGCCTCCTCGAGACTGAGATCCTTCGCGGACTTGCCGAAGTAGAAGCGACTCGCGGCCTCCACTCCGTAGTTGCCGTGGCCGAAGTTCACCAGGTTGCAGTAGAGGGTGAAGATCTCTTTCTTCGTGAAGCGCCGCTCGATTTCGAGGGCCAGCAGGATCTCCCGCAACTTCCGCTCGTAGGTCTTTTGAGGAGAGAGAAAGAGCAGGCGGGACAACTGCATCGTGACCGTGGAAAACCCCTGGTTCCTTCGACCGGATCGGAAGTTCGCCCACAGCGCGCCGGGAATTCGCCACACGTTGATCCCGATGTGAGTGAAGAAGTTCTCGTCCTCCGTCGCGATGATGGCGTTGCGCAGAACGTCGGGGATCTCTTCGTACTTGATGAGCACGCGCTTCTCGATCGCGAACTCCCCGAGGACCGACCCGTCTCGGGCGAAGACCTGGGTCACGATGTTGGGTTTGAGCTCCTCGAGCTGTTCGACCTGAGGGAGGTCGCTGCCGATGGCCATCAATGCGCCGATCACGGAACCGGCCACGATGGATGCGGCCACGATGAACGGCGCGCGGTTCCGTCTCCCGAAGGCCCTGAGTTGTTCGAAGCCCGTGCTCATCTGCGCCCGTTACTTTATGCGACGGGCGCTCGACGACTAGCCTTCTTTGGGGGATCGGCGCCTTTCCCCACGCTGGTCATTGGCTCCGCCCTGGGGAGTGCTCCTGGGCGGTGGGGTGGCGCGGGGCTGGGAGCGTTCGCCTCCCGAGGGTCGGCTTCTCTCCCGGTTTTCGTCCGGACGCCGGGCTTCCGGAGGTCGGGATTCCTGCGGTCTCGATCGCTCACGCGGGCTGCTTTCCCGCGCCGAGGAGTCGTCCCGCGAGCGGGAGGGCTCTCTCCGTTCAGTCGACGGGTCGTCGTTCCGGGGCGGTTCAGGGGCCCGGTCCGTCGAGTTCGGACGCGTAATCGACCGGAAAAAACGGTCCAGCAACGGGTCGCGAGTCGGGCGCTCGCGCACCTTCTCGCCTGGGGCCGCCGGGTCGTCCCGGAACCCCGCTTGCGGCGCCTTTGTTCCGCGCTCGGCCGGACGCGCCTGCGACGGGTCGGACCCGGTTGAGGGACCGGCCTCGTCAAGGGAAGGGCTCGGATCGTCACGTCGCGAGCGATTTCGGCGACCGTCCTGTTCACTCTTGAAACCATCCTGACCGATGGTTCGGCCCCGGCGCGACTCGGGACTTGGAATCGTGGTGGTCGGATCGGAACGGAGTTCGGGAGTGCTGTCGCCGGGCGAGGGGCGAACGTAAACTCGCGCGGCGTCGCCGCCCGCGGAAGCCTCGCGGTCGCTCCCGCGACCGGAGCCGCCCCTCGTTTTACGGAACTCGCGATCCGGCGAGGCGTCCGGGCTCCAGACCACGGCGTGTTGGGCTTCGTCCACCGGCACCTCGACCCGGCGCCGGTGGATATCGGCGCGGCCCATATCGGAGCGATTTGCGAAGGACCAGCCTCGGCGCGAAGGCGTCGTACGCGATTCGCGAGGCCCTCCCGCCCATCCGCGGTCCGTTCCGTAGGCGAGGGAGCCGACGGCGCGGTTGTCGAAGCCGAGAGCGCACCACCCGATGGTGTTGTTCCATCTCCCGATTGGCGACGACCAGGAGACCCAGGCGCCGGCAAAACCGAGGCGAGGCATCCAATGCCAGCCGATGCGCGACGAGTAACCCCACCGTCCATAGTGAGAGGTTACGAAGCCCCAAGGCTCGTCAGCCACCCAGGTCCAGCCGTAGAGGGTGTAGGCCCAGCGTCCGTAGGTGTAGGGGGACCAGCCGTAGGCCACCCGCGGCACATAGACATAACCCTGGGGTTCGTCGTACACCCATTCTCCATTCCGATCGAGCTCATCCCCATAGCTGTCGAGCTCATCGGGGAGGCGCTCATGGCCGCGGGCGATACGACTCAACTCACCGGAGCGCTCCTCGCACCACTGGTCGAAGCTGTCGGCGGCGGCTCGGGGATAGCGGAACGGCCCATCGACGCGGCCGTCCGCGTAGCGGACCCGCTCTCCGCCCCGCAATGTCATCCGTTCCCCTCCCAGGTTGGCCAGCACCTCACCCTCACTTACGGAAAGGGTCGTCTCGCCCGCTCGCACATCCAGCCTGAACGCAGCCGCCCCGGCGCTGGTGATGCTTCCCCCTAGCACTCGGAACTCGAAACCCGGGCCGCCAGAACGGACGCGCGCGCCAAAGGAACCGGCGAAGACGCGCAGACCCAATCGTTCGTCCTGGTCGCGACCGCCTCGTCCGAGTGAGTCCACCTTGCTCCGCTCCGCGATCCACAGAACTTCGCCGTCGGCGAATACGACTTCGGCCCGGCCTGCATCGTCGGTCCAGACCCGGTCGCCGGGGAGGAACGGCATGTTGCGGTCCGCCTCGTCAGAGCTGGCCTCATCCGCCCGCTGCAGGGTAACGCCACCCAGAGTCTCCAGGAACCGTCCATCGCGGTATCGGAGGTCCTGGGCGAGGCCGGGGGGGGCCAGAGACGCAGCCACGAGAGCAAGGATTGGAGCGTATCTTCGAGTCGGCGCGGCGAATCTTGAAGTCATCAACGTCCTTCCGCAGTTCGGCCTGAGGAGAAGCAACGATCATGCCGGATTCGCCTCCGGACCAAACGTATGAGTAGATGGAGCTTAGGCCCGTATGAGCTCAGCGACTTGACTCAGTTTCGCCGCCAATCGAGGACAGCGATCGTCTTAACGCGGTGAGGCGCGCGTTCGGATCTTCCTGCTCCCTCTAGCGCCGAGGTCCGAACCGAACCATCATCGACGCGAAGAGGCGGTTGTAGCGGATGTTTCGGGTGGCGTCCTTTACCCCGTTCTGTTCGCGAGCGGCCGGCACGTCTCCGGTTTCATAAATGTACGCGACATCGAAAAGGAGCCCGCCCACGGTGATGCCCAAACCGGCCGTGAATCCCAGGAACGAGGGCTTGACTACGGGGAGAGGATTTCCCTGCGCATCGGTGAGCCTGATGGCCACGGGCTGACCGTCTCGAAAGAACCCCGCTCGAACCGGAAGGAGAACACCTCCCGACGCTCCCAGACGCAGAACCCACTCGGCGCCCGTGCGAAATTGGACGGTATCCTCCTGGCCGTTGGCTCCTTCCTCAACCGCGGGGAAGGGAAGCTCGGGATAGCGATCAATGTCGGTGGGAAGAACACCCTTTTTCGCAAGAGAGAAGAAGTCCACGATGGTCGCCTGCGACCAGGCGGTACGCGTGAAGTCGGCGGATACCGTGAGGGTGTTGGTGGCGCGGTAGGAGGCCCCAAGGCCATACACCCGAGGAAACCGGATCAGGGCGTCCCCCGACGCCTGGTTGACGGACGTCGTCGGCGCCCCTGCCGCAGTCGAGCCGGATGGGGGCCCGACTTTGTCTGTGCGCGTCTTGGTCAGATGCACGTCTGCGCCAAACGGAGTCTTCAGGACGGCTCCGAGATTGAGCTTGGGCGTCGGGGTGAGAAGCGCGCCCACGTTGAAGTTCGTTCCGCCGATATCCCAGGTGCTGTCGATGCGGCGGAAACCCCCGGTCTGGGCATCCGGGCGGTCGACAGTCTGAGAGAAGCCCTTGATCCATCGATTGACGCTCACGCCAAGGCGGAGGCGCGGGTCGACTTCAAATCCAGACGACAGGGAGAGCGAGTCGAAGCCTCCGCTTCCCTCAACTGTGAATTCGGTGGGAAGGATCGTCTGCCCATCCGGAAGGAACCCCGCGACACCCACCGGGCCCTCGCTGCGTCTTCGTCCCGTGAAGGAGAAACCCCTTTGATAGGAAACCTGAATCGCACCCGTTCGCTCCCTCGCCCGCAGCGGGTAGGCAAAGCCGATGAAGTCGGCCACCGAACCCTGGAGCTGGTCGTTGGTGGTGACATCCTGGGTTTGATTCTTCTTGGGGATTCTTTGCAGGAAGTCGTTGTGAACCCCGACCACCGAGAACTCGGCGCGCCTGAGGTAGCTCAATCCTGCCGGGTTCCATGAGGCCGCCGTCGCGTCATCGGCTCGGGCCAGAAAAGCTCCGCCCATCCCGAAGGCTCGGGCCCCGGAGCCCACCACCACGTTCATTCGACCGTAGAAGGAAGCGAGTTCGTCCTGGTTGACCCGGGCAAGGTCCTGCCCGAAGGCTTTCGGGGCCAAGACCCCGAAAAGCGCCATGGGAACGCAGACCGCGGAGAATCTCTTCAGGAAAGTCGCGTAAGCCATTCGTGTGAGTAGCCGCCTGGGCGGGCGTTCGAGGCAGGATACACCGGCGCCACCGCGACCATTTGGCGAGCGGGTAAGGGCTCGGGGCGAATGGGCGTCCCTCGAGGAATGCCCGGACCGGGACACGGCGCACCGAGGCCCACTCTGACAGGGCCAAAGACGCTGGTAAAGTCCAATCGAGTACGCTTCTTGACCGAAGAAAGCATCGAAACAGTTTCCTCTTTGGGGGAACGCGCCTTGGTTGCGCGCTTGCGGTCCCGTGTCGTCAACATGCCGGGCGTGAGGGTCGGCATCGGCGACGATTGCGCTCTGCTCGAAACACCTCCCGTCTCCCTTCTCACCACCGACACCCTGGTCGAGGGCGTTCACTTCGACCTCCGGCTGACTCCCGCTCGCCTTCTGGGCCGGAAAGCGCTGTCGGTCAACCTCTCCGACATTGGAGCCATGTCTGGCGTTCCTCGTTACGCGCTGGTCAACCTCTGCATACCCCCTTCGTGCCCCCTGGCTTTCTTCGACGGTCTCTACGAAGGCCTGATCGAGCGGGCGGCGGAGGTGGGTGTTGCCATCGTGGGGGGCAACCTCTGCGCCACCAGCGGGCCGATCATTATGGCCGTCACCCTCCTCGGCGTGGGCGACCGGCCGATCCTTCGCAAGGGCGTGCAGATCGGGGATCTGGTCGTGATCACGGGCGGCCTGGGCGCTTCGGCCGAAGGACTGCGCCTGCTTCGAGACGGCGTACGACTCGCCGATGACGGCATGGTCATCGACACCGGGATCTGGACGCCCTCATCGGAGCGCCCGCTGGGCCGTTGCGTTCGTGCCCATCTCGATCCCACGCCCCCTCTGAGCTTCGCCCGGGCCCTGTCGGAAACCCCCGAGATGGTCCACGCCATGATGGATCTCTCCGATGGTCTCTCGATCGATCTCATGCGGCTGTGCGCCGAGAACGGTATCGGCGCCTTGATCGATCCACTGGCCGTGCCCATCGATCCGGCGGTCGCCATGATTGAGCGCGCGCGCGGCGGAGATCCCCTGCCTCTGGCCCTGCACGGGGGCGAGGACTACCAGCTCGTTCTGGCCGTGTCGCCCGAGACCATCGATGCCGTCCGGGAAATGGCGTTCGTCTGGGATCTCCCGATCACCGTGGTCGGCCAGTTCGTGGTGGGAGCGCCCGTGGTCTCCGTCCAGGTTGGCGAGTGGATCGAGCCGCTGAAGCCTCAAGGCTACGACCATTTTGGTTTCAGCGTGGCGCAGCCTCCGTCCCACCTCTCGGCGACCTAGAAAGCGGCCCGGCCCCGGTTGAGCCGTCTCGCACGTCCGCAGGCCATCGATGCCCGTAACTGACGCCCTGAAGAGACTGCTTCATCTGAAGGACCCGCCCCGCCGGACGGCGTGCGCCTTTGGAACGGGTGTGTTCATCGCTTTCTCCCCGTTTCTTGGATTGCACACGCCCATAGCCATCATCGTCGCCTTCGCGTTTCGCCTCAACCGCGTGGCCGTTCTGACCGGGGCGTGGGTCAATTTCTGGGCGCTTCCCCCCTGCTATGCGTTCGGCACGCTGATCGGAACCCTCCTCCTGGGTGTTGACCCAAGAAAAGTACAAGCGATCGACTGGGAGCAGGCCGACTCATCGCTGTGGTCGGCCGTCGGATCCCTCTTCGCAGGCGACTGGCGCCATATCCTGGCCTCTTTCGGATCGACGCTGCACGCCCTGCTCTGGCCCATCCTCCTCGGAAACACCATTCTTGGTCTTGTGGCGGGCCTTGTCGCCTACGCGTTGGCCCTCCGGTTTCTGGAGGCCCGGGAAGACCGATTGACCGCAAAGCGCGATGGCGCTCCGACACCACTCGTTTCGTCGTCCGAAACGCCGAAGAGCTGAGCCCTCGCTACAACGGAGGTCTTCGCCCTGCGACCCCCATGAGCCGTTCGACCGCCGACCCGGCCCGCAGCAATGTGGTTTCGGCGAAGGCAGGACCCACGAACTGCAGTCCCACGGGCAGACCGTTTGCGAAGCCGCAGGGCACGGAAATCCCAGGTATGCCCGCGAGGTTGGCAGGCACGGTAAAGACATCGGCCAGATACATCTCCAGCGGATTCGCGGTCTTCTCGCCCAGCTTGAACGCGGGCGAGGGCGTGGTCGGCGTCGCGATCAGGTCGCACGAGGCGAAGGCGGCCTCGAAATCACGACGGATGAGGGTTCGCACTTTTTGGGCCCTCAGGTAGTACGCATCGTAGTACCCCGACGACAGGACGAAAGTGCCCAGGATGATGCGGCGTTTGACCTCCGCGCCGAAACCCGCGTCCCGGGTTTCGCCGTACATGTCCTTGAGGGTGGCCCGGGAAGCCGTCGAATCCGCGCGAAGACCGTAGCGTACGCCGTCAAAGCGCGCAAGGTTGGAAGAAGCCTCGGCGGTGGCCACGAGGTAGTAGGTGGCGATCGCGTGCCGCGCATGGGGCAGCGCGACATCGACGATTCGGGCTCCGTCTGCTTCGAGGGCTCCGATCGTCTTCTCGAATTCCGCCATGACGGAGCCATCGACGCCCTCTTTCAAGAAATCACGGGGCACGCCGATGCGGAGCCCGGGGGTGGAAAGAGACACCGCCGCCCGGTAATCGTCGGTCGCTCGATGGCTGCTCGTGGCGTCGTGCTCGTCCGGGCCGGCAATCACGGAAAGGGCGAGGGCCGCGTCGCTGCAGGATCGCGTCACCGGGCCAATCTGGTCGAGGGAGGAGGCAAAGGCCACCAGCCCGTACCGACTCACTCGGCCATAGGTTGGCTTCAGGCCGACCACCCCGCAAAAAGCCGCGGGTTGTCGAATAGATCCGCCGGTGTCCGAGCCCAGGGCCATGGCCGCGAAGCCGGAGGCCACGGCCGCCGCCGACCCTCCCGACGAACCTCCGGGAACGCGGGTCTCGTCCCACGGGTTGCGAACCACGCCATAGGCGCTGTTCTCATTGGAAGAACCCATGGCGAACTCGTCCATGTTGAGTTTTCCGAGGACGATCGCGCCCGCGTTCTTCAATCTGGTCACGACCGTGGCTTCGTACGGAGGAGCGAATCCCTTGAGAATCCTGGAGCCGCAGGTTGTGGGCAGTCCGTGGACGTGCATGACATCCTTGACTGCTATCGGCACCCCCGCAAGGGGCCCGGGATCCTCGCCTCGAGCCAGTCGCGCGTCGATGCCTTGAGCCTCCGCTCGCGCGGTTTCGTCGGCTCTGGCCAGAAAGGCTCCGACGGCGCCGTCCTTCTGGGCGATGCGCAGGAGGTGCGCTTCCACGACCTCCATGGCCGAGGTTTTCTTCGCCTTGATCGCGGCCGCGATCTCGCCAGCGCCCAGCCAGGTCAGGGTGCTCATCCCCCGATCACCTGAGGCACGCGGAACAACCCCGCCTCCTGATCGGGGGCGTTTTGAAGGGCTTGTTCCCTCGTGAGTTCGTGCCTCGCCTCGTCGGGGCGGAAGCGTTCGCCCTCCGTGGCGTGGCTCATGGGCGGGACGCCTTCGAGCTCGATGTCTTTGAGGGATTCAGCGTACTTCAGGATGTCGCCTAGATCGTGGGCGAGCCATCGGGTCTCTGCTTCTGACAGGGAGAGTCGGGCCAGAGTGGCGATATGTGTGAGGAGTTTGTCTTCGATCTCGGCCATGGAGCCCGCGTACTATAGCGGCCCATGGTTATGAGGTCGTTCGGCATCTCCATCGTTTCAAGAGAGAGGGAGCGGGTCCTCACCGGGCCTATGACCCTGGCTGGTCTGGCCGTGCTGGCGTGCGTGTTCACGCGGCTCTCCGGGCTGGATCATGCCGGTCTCTCATTCTGCTACTTCAAGGTTCTCACCGGTCACGCCTGCCTGACCTGTGGAACCACGCGTGCCTTCGGGCATCTTTCCAAACTCGACATACCCGCGGCCTTTGCCGTCCAGCCCCTGGTCACGGTGGGCACGCTCGGCCTGATGCTGTGGGGCGCGGTCGACGTCCTTCTCCTTCCGGCTTCGAAGCGGACCGTGGTCCGGACCGAAGGGAGAGCGTCGCGACTGGTTTTTCTGGCGGGCCTCACCCTGGCCGCGCTCAACTGGATCTATCTGCTGGCCGCGGGGATCTAGGAGCAGTCGGGTGCCTGGCGCCTGGACACTAGTACCCCAGGACCTCTTTGAAGCGGTCCGCGAGCCTCTCCTCCACCTCCGCCTGATCCGCCTGGTCCCCGAGGAGCCTGGACAGGGACGTGACGCCCTGGTCGCGAAGACCGCAGGGCACGATCAGGTCGAATCCCGACAGATTGGTGTTCACGTTGAAGGCAAAGCCGTGGGACGTGACCCAGCGAGAGATTCGCACGCCGATGG
>JANODX010000276.1:0-9172 GCA_031412915.1 Vicinamibacteria bacterium
GACCCGAGGAGCGCGAGAGTGACCAAGGACGGCGTGGCCGTGAAACTCACCGGCCACGAGTTCCGCGTCCTCTCCTACCTCATGCACCAGCAGGGGCGGGTGGTGTCCCAGAGCGAACTCACCGAGCACATCTACGCGCAGGACTTCGATCGCGACTCCAACACCGTCGAGGTCTTCGTGGCCCGCCTTCGCCGCAAGCTTGGCTCATCGTGCATCGAGACCGTCCGCGGCCTGGGCTATCGAATGGAGCGGTCGGCGTGAAGCCCACCAGTCCCCTGCGCTCGCGCCTGGTGGTCGGATCCATCCTCTGGGCCATCGGGCTGATCGCGGTCTCGAACGTGGTCATTCTCGGACTGGTCCTGCATCGATACCCGGGCTGGACCGTCCACTTCGGCGCAATGAGCGTCGCCGGCATCGGCCTGCTGGTAGCGGGTCTGTGGCAACTGCGCAGCATCCTGGCGCCTTTCCGTCAGCTGCAGGCCCGTCTCGCCGCGGTGCGCGACGGGCGCGAGCAGCGTCTCGAAGGAGGGTATCCGGCGGAGGTCCAACCTTTGGTGAGCGACCTCAACGCCCTTCTCGATCACCGCGCGCAACTGGTGGAGCGCGCCATCTCCAAGGCCGGCGATCTGGCCCACGGCCTCAAGACGCCCCTCGCGGTGCTCGGACAAGAGGCCGAGCGACTGACCAGCGCAGGGCAGTACGAACCGGCGGCCATCATCGGCCAGCAGGTCGAACGCATGCGCCGGCAGATCGACTATCACCTGGCCCACGCTCGAGCCGCGGCCTCGGGCTCCACCCTCGGTGCGAACTGCGGGGTGGAGCCGTCCGTGCGGGGACTCGAACGAACCCTGTCGCGGCTCTACATCGAGAAGGGAGTCTCGATCCAGCACACGATTTCACCGGCTCACCGCGTGCGGGCTCAGCGTGAAGACCTGGACGAGATGCTGGGGAACCTCCTCGACAACGCGTGCAAGTGGGCGAAGTCGCGCGTCTCCGTGGAATCAGTTGAAGACAACGGGGCCATTGCCATCGTGGTCGAGGACGACGGCCCCGGCATCGCCCCCGATCTGCGCGAACGCGTCCTGCAACGTGGTGTGCGGGCGGACGAAGCCGCCCCCGGCTCCGGGTTCGGTCTCGCCATCGTCAGGGATCTCGCGGAGTTGCACGGCGGATCCATCTCGCTCGAAGCGTCGCCCAAAGGCGGGGTCCGGGCGCGCCTGACCCTCCCCTCCTTGGCGCCGCCCGCCCTGAAAACCGAGGCGTGAGAATATCGCCTCGATGATCTCGGCGGTCCTTGCCCTCCTGCTCCTGGCCGAAGACGTCCCGCCGCGAGGAGTCGCTCATGTGGAAGTCCTGAACGCGATGAAGGCATGCCAGGGATATGACATGACCGCCACCACGAATGGAGCGCGATTCCAGGCCGAGGTTTTGCTGCGCCTCGCCCGACAGGCGCGCGCCGAGCGCCCCCACGGCCCCGCCCTGCTGATCGGCCACGCCGAGTGGTTTTCCGCCTTCCTCGAGCGAACCGGGCTTGGGACGGACAAGGCGCCGGCCTTCGTCCGCCTGGCCCACCAGTATGCGCAGGATCTGCAGATCGACTACCGTGCCGATCGCGCGGTCGAAAACGCGGGAAACACGCCCCCCGATTTCGCGGCCACGGTGCGGATCTGGTGGCCCGAGAGGCCGGGCGGACCGAACTCGTATTCGTACGAGGACCTGTCGTCGACGCCGCACCTCAAGGTCACCAACCAGCGGACCATCGTCTACAGACTCCTCGACCTCAGTGGGATGGTGGTCTACGGCGAGATCGAGGGGCTCTTGGGCCGTCCGACCTCGGGCTTTCTCGGAGCCCTGTTCCAGGTCATCGGCGAGGGCCACCTCAAGGAAAGCCGCATGCTGCTCTCGCACGACGGGTTGCAGATCTCGAGGACGCGGGCCGAGAAATGGACCTTCGGAGTGACCCAGACCGTGACCATCTATCCCGACGGGCATGTGGTACAGGAGATTCCCGCGGGCCGTCCCGATCTCGCGGCTCTGGCCACGCGACTGGCAGAGCCGCTCCGCATCCGCTACCGCCGCTAGCCTTCGTTCCCCGCGGAGCTTGATCCGCCCCCAGGTTCATCAACGTCGCGCAGGCCGCGCCGCCGCCCTGAGCATCTATCCTATGGACCGATGTTGAAGCGTGTGATCGTGATTGGAGCGGGACTTGCCGGCCTCCGGGCCGCGGACCTTCTCCAGAAGGCGGGACGCGGGGTCACCGTCCTCGAAGCCGCCGACGGCCCGGGCGGTCGAGTCCGTACGGATATCGTGGACGGTTTCCGGATCGATCGCGGATTCCAGGTCCTCTTGACCGGCTATCCCGAGGTGAAGGCGGCACTCGACCTCGACGCTCTTCGCCTGAAGGCGTTCGCGCCGGGGGCCATGGTGTTTCGAGCCGGTGCGTTCCGCACCTTGTGCGATCCCTGGCGAAGGCCGTTCAAAGGCGCCCTCGGTCTCATCGGCCCGCCTGGCCGGGTGGCCGACCGTTTCCGTCTCGCCCGGTTTCGTTCACGAGTATCCCTCGAGTCCGAAGCCCAGCTGAGCGCGCCCGCAGGCCAGTCGTTCCTCGACGCCCTGCGCGGTCAGGGCTTCTCCGCCGATTTCATCGACAGCTTCTTCAGGCCCTGGTTCGGCGGGATCACGCTGGATCGCGCGCTTTCGACCGACGCCGCCTTCTGCAAGTTCGTCTTCCGCTGTCTGGCTGACGGCGAAGCTACGGTTCCCGCACTCGGCATGGGTGCGGTGGCGGATCAACTCGCTTCGAGGCTCCGGCCGGAGACCCTGCGCTTCGGATGTCGCGCGACCGCGGTGGAAGGCACGCGCGTCCGCCTTCAATCGGGCGAGGTGCTGGAGGCCGAGACGATCGTCGTGGCCACCGAGGGGCCGGAAGCCGGGAAACTTCTCCGTATTCCCGACGCCGGATCGAAACCGGTGACCTGCGCGTCCTTCGCCGCGCCCAAAGCACCCTTCTCCGGCCCGTGGCTCGCCCTGAACGGAGAGCAGGGCGGCCTCGTCAACAACCTCGCGGTCATGACCAACGTGGCCCCCGCGTATTCGCCGGACGCGCGCGCCCTCGTCTCGGCCACGGTTCTCGGCCCCATGGCACCTCCAAACGACGCCGTCCTTGGAAAGGAGATCGTGATCCAGCTGCGCGGCTGGTTCGGGCCTGAAGTCGATGAGTGGACTCTCCTGCGTGTCGATCGGATCCCCCACGCCCAGCCTGCGGCAACGACGGTCGCGGGTTTCCTGGGCGCCGGTCTATACCTCGCGGGCGATCACACCCGGCAACCCTCGGCCCACGGAGCATTGATGTCCGGCCGCCTGGCCGCCGAGGCGGTGCTGGCCGCACCCTAGCAGCCCGTGGTGAAAGTCCGCCGGCATTCGAGCGCGAAGCCTCCCCTCCGGGGGACGAACGCTGCATCCCGTCTGGACTTCTTCGCTCAGACGCCCGAATACTCCCGATATTCGGGCGCTTCGGCTCATCGCCAGCCGGGCGCATCGCTCGTCTCGGTGGCGCGGCCGACTTTCACCACGGACTGCTAGGAGCGCCCCCGGCCGATGGGTCAGCCCGGGTACTGAAGGGTTCCGACGACTTCCCCAAGCGACGAACATCCGTGGCGGGAGAGGTAGTCCCGCAGGCCGGCTTCGATCTCGGCGTAGATACCGGGTCGCGAAAAATTCAGGGTGCCGACCTGCACGGCACAAGCGCCGGCGATGAGGAACTCAAGAGCGTCGTTGGCGGACGCGATGCCTCCGATGCCTATGATCGGTATCTTGACCGAGCGCGCCGCCTGCCAGGTCATGCGCACAGCCAGCGGCCGGATCGCCGGTCCCGACAAGCCTCCGGTTCCGAACGCGAGCTTCGGCTTTCGGGTCTCGACGTCGATGGCCAGGCCGAGAAATGTGTTCACGCAGGAGATCGCGTCCGCCCCCGCCTCCTCGCAAGCGCGCGCGAACACCGTGATGTCCGCGACGTTGGGGGAAAGCTTGGGGATCACGGGCAGGCGGCTGGCCCGCCGGACCGCCGCCACCACTTCGTGGGTCATGGCGGGGTCGATCCCGAAAGCAATGCCGCCGGTCTTCACGTTGGGACAGGAGATGTTGATCTCCAGGGCGTGGACACCCTCGGCCTCGCTCGCGATGCGGGAAACCTCGGCGTACTCCTCGACGGTCTCGCCACACACGTTCACGATGACGGCGGTGTCGTGCGCCCGCAACTTTGGGAGGACCTGGTCCACGAACGCCCGGATTCCCACGCCCTGAAGGCCTATGGCGTTGAGGAGACCGGAGGGCGTCTCCACGATGCGAGGGACCTCGCAGCCGTCGCGCCCCGCGAGGTAGAGGCCCTTCGTGACGATGCCGCCCAAGGTCGAGAGATTCACCACCTGCGCGATTTCAACCCCATAGCCACAGGTTCCGGACGCGGCGAGCAGGGGGTTCTTGAGCCTCAGGGAACCGATCTGGACACCGAGCGAGGGACGGGAGGTCATGCGTTGACGTGAGGCCAGACCACGCGCCGCGAATCGAAGACCGGTCCCTCGGTGCAGGCGGGCCGGTTCTTCGCCCGGCTATCGCCCGGGTCCTGGATCTTCACCACGCAACCCAGGCAGGTTCCGAGGCCACAGCCCATCCATGGGTCGAGACTGACCTGGCAGGGGAGGGCGCGCTCGGCGGCGATGCGCGCGACCGCGCGCATCATGGCCTCCGGGCCGCAGGCGTACAGCCTGACCTTGCCCCTTCTCGAGGACAGGGCGTCCAGCAAGGGAGCGGTGACTCTTCCCGTTTCGCCGCGCGTCCCATCGTCGGTCGACAGAGTCAGGGGGATGCCCCGTCGCTCCAGATGGAGAGCCAAGGGCAGTTCGGCGGCGCTTCGTCCTCCATAGAAGAGGTGAAAAGCCTCGCGCTCCCGGCTCAGGCTTTTCGAGAAGAGAACGAAGGGGGCTACTCCGTAGCCTCCCCCCACCAGGAAAGCCTGCTCGTCCAAGGCGGGCGGCGTAAAGCCATGGCCCAAGGGTCCGAGGATACGCGCACGCTCGCCCTCGCGCAGGTCGTGAACCGACCGGGACCCGGACCCCACGGCTTTCAGGAAGAGGGTGAACCGGCCCGCGGCCGGATCGGTATCCATGATGGAGAAAGGCCGGCGCAGGATGGGATCCGTGGCCGCCTCCGACTGAATCATGGCGAACTGTCCGGCGGAAGCACGCGCCACCTCCTCGTGCTCGAAGGTCAGCAGTCCAAAAGGCCCACCCAGAGATTCACGCTTCACCAACCGGCAGACTCGATCGACCACCGCGGCCATCGGCGTTGCGGTCACGTGCGGCGGGGGCCCGCGGAGGGGGCCAGGGCCTGCAGACGCTCCTCGAGCTCGCGCACGCGCTTGATGAGCTCGGGAAGCTGCTTGAGTCCGCCGCTGACCTTCAGCCAGGTTCGGGCGTCGTAGGCGGGGCTGCCCGCCATTCGGGAACCGGAGGCCACGTCACCATGGAGTCCCGACTGGGCGCTCACCACCACGTCGTCGCCGAGGGTCGTGTGGTCGGCCACCCCGACCTGACCGGCCAGGACGACCCGATCGCCGATCCTGGTGCTGCCGGCGACACCCACCTGGGCGCAGACCACGCCGTCTTCCCCAATCTCGACGCTGTGGCCAACCTGCACGAGATTGTCGAGCTTGGTTCCGCGCCCGATTCGGGTGATCCCCATCGACGCCCGGTCCACCGCGCACAGCGCGCCAATCTCGACATCGTCTTCAATCTCGACGATGCCGATCTGGGGAATCTTCACGTACGTGCCATCCGCATCCTTGGCGAACCCGAAGCCGTCGGCCCCGATCACGGCGTGGTTGTGGACAACGACGCGTCGCCCTATGCGACACCCTTCGCGCACGGAGACACCGCTGTGGAGGACCGTGTCTTCCGCAACCGAGACGTTGCGATAGATCACGACGTGGGGATGAAGCACGGCGCGGGCGCCGATAGAAGCGCCCTCCTCGACGGAGACAAAGGCCCCGATGTGGGCCGACGGGTCGACGCGGGCCCGCGCGTGTACAAACGCGGTCGGGTGCACGCCTCGAGCCTCCTTGACCATGGGATGAAGGATCTCGGCGGCGCGCGCATAGGCCACGTAGGCGTCCTTGACGATCAGCAGAGCGGGGAAAGACGGGGCTCCTTCATGGGCGGCGAGGAGAGACGGATCGCTCACGATCAGGACGGACGCGCGGCAAGTCCGGAGTTGCGACCGGTACTTCGCGTGCGAGAGGAAGCAGACTGCACCGGGCCCGCCTTCCTGAAGCGGGGCCACCCGGTCCACGTTCACGTGCGCATCGCCTCGAACCTCGCCCCCGAGGCGTGGCGCGAGTTCGGCGAGCTTCAAGGCTTCGGAAGAGGCGCCGCCAGTGCCGGGGCGGGGGCAAGGGCTCCGGTTCCGGAGGCCGTCTTGCCGGCAGCCACTGGGCCGTTGATCAAGGCCCCTTCGCGCACCACGAGTTGCCCGGCATCGATAGTCCCGGTCACTTTGCCGGTCTCGAGCACCACCAGCTTTCGCGCCGTGATCTTTCCGGAAAGAGCGCCAGCGACCTCGACCATTTCGGCCTGGACGATAGCGTCGACGCTGGCGGAGGGAGCGAGGACCAGGCTTCCGGAGAGGTGAACTTCCCCCTTGAATTTGCCCGCGATCGTAGCGTCCTTGCCCGCGATCTTGCCATCGAATGTGGTCTCCGCATCGATGAGCGTCCGGCCTGAGTCTTGAGCCATGCCTTTATCTTACCGCCTCGACCGCGGGCCAACCGAGAAGACCTCTCAGACTCGGTTACCGGTGGGAGCCCCCGCCCCCTCGATCGAGTCGATGAAGGTCCGCCCGTGCGAATGGACAGGGTGAGCGGACTGGAATCAGGCGGTGGGTGGCGCGCGGCCTGGACCCATCCGCTTCAAGCTCTTGAATGGCCGCTCCGGTTGGCTGAATCGAGGACGTGATCTTCATCACGTGGCCGCTTCATGGCTGTCGCGATCAAGGATTTGGCGCCCCACCCACAGCGCCCCATTCAGTGCCACACGAGTTTGTGGGAACGATGAAACATGAGACCGATCACAAGCGCCAAAAACCTGGCACGCTCCGTGCTTAATCGTGTTACCGAACAACGCCATGAACCAATTGAAAGGGGCCGACCAAGAAAAATGACACTCGACAAAACAATTAAGTACGCTGGGCTTGCGGTCGCCGGAGGTGCTGTGGGAGCTGTCATAGGCATCCTGATCGCTCCAGCCTCCGGTACCGAAACCAGGAAACGAATCTCGGACCGGATCGAATCGGAGCGAGCGGAGTTCCTCAAGAAGCTGCGGCGAGACCCGCGCCGCGAAGAGGGGTATCCCTATTCCGTGATCTCCGCCTAGCGGGCCTCTGCGGGGCCTCGGGAGGCTGAAGCCCCGTGCTACACTTGCAGGTGAAGCCCGTTCCGCGCCCTTGGTCTCATCGCAGACGAATCCCCGCGTAGCGCGGGGATTTTATTTTTCGACCTGTAGTTACGCTCCCGTCATGAGGCTCTCAAAGAATGGCTAAGTCCGGCGAGACTGTCTCGCCCGTCATTTCCAAGATCGTCGGGACGGCACGCGAAGTCGAGTCCAAGATCAACGGGCTGAAGAAGCCCGAAATGAAGTTCCCCTTGCGGACGCTCGCCAATGTTCGCTACTCCGCCAAAAAAGGGCACTTCGAGATGCTGGGCAAGAAGAAGGAGCGAACCCTGGCCGTTTCCACGGTCAAGACCTTTGCCCAGACCATGAGAATGATCTCGCTCTCGAAGCAGATGATCGAGACGGACGAGCGCGCCACCAAAAGGGACGCGTACTATCAGACGAAGAACTGGGGCGATGCCCGGTGCGACGAACAGACGGAGTCCGACACCATTCTGGACGACGTGGAGGCGCTGTTCGGCGTCAACAAGGAGCAGCTCTGCTTCACCCCCGACGAGCACGGCGGCCTGGTGGCGGGCGAGTTGATCGTGGTGGATCGCGAGGAGCCCGGCTCGACCAAAACCCTCGAAATCGACTGCACCAAGTTCGGATCTGGTTCTTATGGGGTCCCGCCTGAAGTGGAGCATCTGCAGTTCAGGACGAAGGCGAAATTCATCCTGGCCATCGAAACCGGAGGCATCTTCGACCGCCTGAACCGCCATCAGTACTGGGCGAAAGCCGACTGCATCCTGGTTTCGATGGCCGGCGTGCCCACCCGCGCGGTCCGCCGTTTCGTGCGGAGGCTGGCGGACGAAAAGAAGATCCCCGTCTACGTCTTCGTCGACTGCGATCCGTACGGGATAGCCAACATCTACCGAACCCTCAAAGTCGGTTCGGGGAACAATGCTCACTTGAACGAGTTCTTCTGCGTGCCCCAGGCGCGATTCCTGGGGGTCACCCCGCAGGACATCATCGACTACGACCTTCCAACCCATCCTTTAAAGGACGTCGACATCAAGCGGGCGAAGGACGCCCTCAAGAACGACCCTTTCTTCCAGCACTACCCCGCGTGGGCCAAAGCCTTCGAACAGCTCCTGAAGATGGGCAAACGCGCCGAGCAGCAGGCGTTCGCCAAACACGCCTTGAACTTCGTCATGGACACGTACCTGCCCGAGAAGCTCAAGAATCCGAAGTCTTTCCTTCCCTGATCTACTGAAAAGCGCCTGAAGCCATGCCAAACAAGACAAAACCGACCGCGATCAAGAAGCCTGCGACCAAGGGCACAGCCCGCCCGGAAAAAGCCGGATCGGCCAAAGCCCTCAAGGCGAGGGTGACGTCCCCCCCTAATTCCCACGACAACAACGGGAAAGTCACCCCCAAAAAGGCGAAGCCCTCGCCCGCCGAAAAGCTCGCCCAGAAAGTCGTGGACAAGGCCCAAAAAAAGGCGATGCGGGCTGAGCGGGCCAAAGCCAAGCTGGAGGCGAAGATCGCGGCGAAGGCCCAGGCCAAGGCTGAGCGTCTCCGAAAAAAGGATGAAGGCCTCGACGGCTCGGGCGCCGACGCGCTTGGAGCCAAGGGCAAAGGTCTGAATCTTCTTGTGGCCCCCAAAGTCAAGACCAAGCCGGAAAAGCCGGGACGCAAGGTCAAAGTCCCCAAACCGTCACGTGGACCGCAGTTCGTCGCCGGCACCG
>JANODX010000277.1:0-3027 GCA_031412915.1 Vicinamibacteria bacterium
CGAGGCGGCTTGTCCGGGGGTTCGCCGCCGCGACCTCGTCGATGCGCTGTGGGATCTGTTCTGGAATGGCGAGGTCACGAACGACTCCGGCGCCGCCCTGCGCGCCCGATCAATAGACCCGGCCAAGAGTCCGGGCCAGCGCTTCGCAGCGGCGCGGACGGGTCGGCACCGATCGCGTCTCGATATTCCCCTTGACGCGGTTGGACGGTTCTCGCTGCTCACACCGGTTCCCGCGGCATCCACTCAGAGCCTTTTGGCTGCGGTCGAGCAGTGGATCTCCCGGCATGGCGTCCTCACCCGCGAGGCCATCAGCGCGGAGGCGAAAGAAGGAGGGTTCAGCGCGGCCTACTCCATCCTGAGAGCGCTCGAAGAGCGAGGGCAGGTTCGGCGCGGCTATTTCATCGAAGGTCTGGGCGCGCTTCAATTCGCCGACCCTGCGGCCGTGGATCGCATGCGCGAGCTCAAGGATGCCGGGACGGGTGGTTTCGCCGTGGTCCTTGCGGCCACGGACCCCGCCAATCCCTTCGGCGTGACTCTGCCCTGGCCTGCCTGGTGCGAGGGTCAGGGCGAGAGGCGAGCCCGCGCCCACGTGGTCGTCGCCGACGGTGACCTCACCGCTCTTCTCTTCGGCGATGGAGCCCGTGCGATCGTCCATCTGCCCGAGGATCGCGCGGAGAGCGACCGCCTTGCCCGAGCCAGCGGTCTCGCCATCGCGTCATGGATGCGGCGAAGAGCGCTCCGCATCATCGGTCACGAGAATCAGGAGGCGCCGCTGAACAGGAGCATGATGGCCAAGGAGCTAGGTCGGGCGGGCTTGATTCCCTCGGGTCCCGGCTTCCGAATCTAGTCGGTCGGTCCGCAGGGGCTTCGGCGCCTTGGGCCCGCCTCCGAACTGGAGCCCGATCTTGTTCAGAAGACCGAGGGGCGGATCGCCGCCCGCGAAGACGAACACACCGTCGTTTCGGATCTCCATCTCCCCTTCCGCCGTCCGCAGGCGCACCACTTCGGGCAGGATTTCGCGCACCTCGGAAGAGAACGCGAGTTTGATCCTGCGCGCGGTGACGAGCCGGTTGAAGCGCTCCTCGTTCTTCTGCTTGATGCGCACGAGCCGGTCCTTTCGATACGAAAGGGTGACTTCGTTCCCCTTCTGCCCGGCGAGTCCGATGGCGGCCTCGACCGCGCTGTCGCCGCCGCCCACCACCAGGATCCTCTGGTTCTTGTAGGAGGCGGCGTCGACCAGCTTGTACATGACCTTTGGAAGCTGCTCTCCGGGGACGCCCAGCTTTCGGGGCGTTCCCCGTCGGCCCAGGGCGAGTACCACGAAGCGGGCGCGTATCGTCGACTCTCCGGCGATGATCACGAACTGGCCGCATTCCTGTCGCACGTCGGTGACGCGCTGGCCGAAGCGAATCGCCAGCCGGGCCTGAGCGATCAGCCGCTCGAGCAGATCGAGGAGGTCTTCCTTGGTGTACTCCGCCCCGGGGAGGTGCGTGGCCATGGGCAGGTCGACGCTCTGGACGAGAACCAGTTTGCGCCTGGGGTAGTGCAGGACGGTGCCCCCGAGGTGCTGCTCCTGCTCCAGCACCACCGGGCGAAGACCGTTCTCGAGTACCGTCAAGGCTGCGGAAATTCCCGCCGGTCCGGCACCCACCACCGCCACGTCGAAGGATTCGGGTGAGGCGGGTCCGAGTCGGCGGGAGCGAAGGGCGATGTGCTTGCCCACCCGGCGGCCTTGAGTCACGGCGTTCTTGAACAGAGCGAGACCGCCGAGTTCGCCGACCACGAAGAGGCCGGGAACCGAGGTCTCGTGCTCGGGGTCCATCAGAGGGATGTCCACCCTCGACTTGAGATCGCCGAGGCCGACCTCGATGGCTCCCACCGGGCAGGCGGTTTCGCACAGGCCATGACCGACACAGCGAAGACCGTTGATGACCGCGGCGGTGCCGCCCACGATACCGAGGACATCGCCCTCGGGGCAGGCCGTGACACAGGCTCCGCAGCCGATGCACCATGTTGCGTCGACGTAGGGGAATTGGGCAAGGGGACGGTCGATTCCCAATTTGGAGGCTTCCTGTTTTCGAGCGGTGTCGCGCGAGTTGCGCCGGCGAAAGCTCACGAAGTAAGGGACAAAAATGGTGGCGACGACCGCGCCCGCCACCAGCCAGATGGCTATCGACTCCGACACGGATTTCCCGACTCTCGAAGGCAGGACACTAGAAGCGGTACCCGATCTCGAAGGCCGCCCGCGGGCCCTTGACGTCGTCGCCCTGGTCGTACTGGCCTTCGGCGTAGAGCCACAGCCCGCGCCCGAACGTCCGGCGGGCCGAGAGCCGTAACCATTGGTTCTGGCGGCGCAGGGTCTCGGCCGCTTTGAGGGTGTAGCTCGAGAGACCGAAGGTCAGATCGGCCATGGAATCGCGTCCGCTGTATCCGGCCCGCGCGCTGCCCTGAATTCCGGAATTGACGCCGTTGGTGAAGTAGTAACCGTCGAGGCTTAGATTGGCGCCTTTCATGCTGGCCTTCCGCAGGCCGGCCCCGGCGGAGTACGCGGTGTCCGACTGCTTGTCCTTCATCCTGACCCCCGCGAAGAGAGAGCCGCCGAGCCCGTGCGCGCGTGAAACATCGAAGTTGCCCCGAAAGCCCTGATGCACGAACGTGTCGAACAGGATGTCCGGCACCGATCGGGTCTCGGCAGTACGGTAATTGCGGCGCTGGTCGTAGGAAAGACCCAGCGACGAAGACGGGGAGGCACGGTAGGTGGCGGAAAGCGACAGGTTGGAGACCTGGGCGGCGCTGCCATCGACGGGCTTTCGCCAGTCCCGCAGGAGGTCGACTTCCGCCCACTGCCAGAAGAGGAACGACTTCGAGGCGAAACGGCCCTGGGCTCCCACGTACTCGCGGCTGATCGAAGCGCCCGCGAATTCGCGTACCGCGAAAACACTCGCGTCGTAAACCCCGGGCCAGGAAGAGCCTCCGCCGAAGAGGCGTGCGTAGGCCCCGTACTTGTTACCCGGCACGAACCCCGTC
>JANODX010000278.1:0-2926 GCA_031412915.1 Vicinamibacteria bacterium
ACCCTTGAGGCCTTGCAGTCCCGCAGCTCCGGCCACGCCCTGAGTGCCCTCGGGGCCGGCTGCACCGGGCGCACCCGGTGTTCCTGGCAGACCTTGAGAACCTGGATCGCCCTTGTCACCCTTCGGGCCGGCCGCGCCCAGATCGCCTTTCAGCCCAGCCGCACCGGCTGGTCCTGCCGGGCCGTCGGTTCCCGGGAGGCCGCGTTCACCTTGGTCCCCCTTGTCGCCTTTGGCACCAGGATCGCCCTTGTCGCCCTTGTCGCCTTGGTCCCCCTGGGGACCGGGCGTGCTGGATCCCTGGAAGTGAACGGTGACCGAGAATGTCCCCGTGGCTGCATCGCCGTCGGCGTCGGTGGCGGAGCAGAGAACGTGGGTCGTACCGAACAGGAACTTGTGTCCCGAGGCCGGTGAACAGCCGACGGGAACGATCACCGTGCCGTCCACGGCGCTCGCCGTGAAGGTCACCGGCGTTCCCTCCGCCAGGAAACCATCCGTCACGATGTCGGCAGGCAGCGTGAGCACCGGCGGGTTTGGGCTGGGCAGGTCGATCAGGCCGAGCAGTCCGTAGTCGGCGCCCGCGAGATCGTCATAGCCGCCCACGAAGAGCGTGCCGCCCGCAATCGCCGCGCCGAGCGCCCGGTCGTGTCCAACCCCGCTCACGTTGACGGCAAAACTGGTCTCATATTTGAACGCGCCCTCGCTGTTCCAGGCCCACATGCCCACCGACGAAACGAACCCGGTGGATGGACCTGATCCCGTACTGCCCACGACAAAGGCGTCCCCGTTCTCGCGGACGACGACGTCCAGCCCGATTTCGTCGCGGGCGGGGATCCCGACGGTCCGCTCCCACGACACGGTGCCGTCGGGGTTGATCGCCCGGACGGTCACATTCGAGACATTGCCGTTGACGAAAAAACCTCCAATCGTCGTGCCCGCCACAACGACGCGTCCGTCGGGCAGCAGCGCCAGGCCGCTGGGGTTCCCACTGAGGGTCACTGGAGCGGCCCACACGGGGTCCCCGGCGGTGGGGTCGAGGTCCAGGCCACTGGCTGCCTTCAATCGCATCAGCCTCATCGAACCGCCGAAGTTGCCCGTATTGAAACCGCCCAGAAGGTAGATGTCGCCTGACGGATCCACCGCGAGCCCGCCAAACTTCAGCGAGACGCCGGCCTGTTGACCAACCGTCAATGTGCTGTAGGTGCGGAAGCCCCTGAGGGCTCCGGTCTCCTTGTTGAAGCGGCCCAGGAAGCTGGGGCCATTGCCGCTGACAAATGCCGCGTTGGTATAACCCGCCACCATCACTTCGATGGCCGAGCCGGCAGTGGCCAGGGCGATGTGGCCGGGGATCACGTAGCCGGATTGATACAGCGGTTCGTCCCATTGGAGGGCGCCTTCGGTGTTGTACTTCGCGACGAATCCGTCTTCCTGCGCGCCATCAGTGTCTATGGCGCCTGCCAGGACGCCTTTGGTCCAACCCGTCACATAGATGTTGCCGTCCGCATCCACGACCGCGTCTTCGATGGCGTCCTCGGCGATCGTGCCGAAGAGTCGCGTCCATTCAACGACACCGTCGACGTTGCGCTTCTGGATGAAGCCATCGGTCGTTCCGCCCAGGTAGGTCTGTCCGTCGATCGCACCACCGACGCTGCCAACCACCACCACGAAGCCGTTGCCTGCGACCACGCTGCGAACCCGGTCAGGGCCAGGCGTGCTGATTATTTCTGTTGAAAGCAGGGTCTGAGCATTCACGCCTCCGGCTTTGAAGAGCGTCACGATGCTGATGGTGACGATGGCCGCGCGCAGCAGTTTCGATCTCATGCAGATAATGCTCCCCCGGAACGGGAGAGTCCCTTCTAATGGTTCATGGCGCAGTCCGCGCCCCGAAAGGCTCATCTCCTGATGATTTTTTTCCCTGGTGTATGGTTTCTGGCGGGCATGAGCGAGATCACGGGACTGTTGCACCAGTGGGCGGAGGGCGATCGGAAAGCCTTCGAAGCCCTGCTCCCCATCGTCTACGACGAGCTGCGCCGGCTCGCTCGCCTCCACATGAGGCGGGAGCGGGCCGGACACACCTTCCAGCCCACCGATCTGGTCCATGAGGCCTACATGCGGCTCTCCGGGGTCCGCGAGATGGAGTTCGTGAACCGGGCGCACTTCTTCGGGGCGGCGGCGCAGGTGATGCGGCGCGTCCTGGTCGATCACGCCCGACGGCAAAAGGCCCAGAAGCGGGGCGTGGTGATGGAAACCATCACCGATCTGGACGGCCTGGGCGGCGCGGTGGACGGCGCACTCGACCTGGTGGCCCTCGACGACGCCCTCGAAACCCTCACCCGGATCTCGCCCGATAAGGCGAAGGTGGTGGAATTGCGCTACTTCGGAGGGCTCTCGGTGGAAGAGACCGGGGAGTTTCTGGACATCTCGCCGGCCACGGTGAAGAGGCACTGGGCTTTTGCCCGCGCCTGGCTCTTTCGTGAACTATCGCGGGCCGCGCCGGGCTAGGGCCGTCTCGGCCCGAACCCGGTGCGAATGCTTCTCCTTCAACTCCACCCTCGCGATTTCCACGGCCTCGACGAGAAGGGTGCGAGCCTTCTCCGGATTCGACCTCGCGTTCGTCTCGGCCAGCTCCGCCAGGGTGCGGACGAGGGCTGGGTGGCCTCGGCGCAAGGTGGCGCGCTGAACCTCCAGAGCCCGCGTGAGCATGGCCTGCGCCCTTATAAAGTCCCCGAGAAGCCGATGGGCCGACCCCAGATCCACCAGCGCGAGCGCTACTTCCGGATGATTCGGGCCATGCATCGATTCACGCTGCTTCAAGACCTGGTCCAGAAGCGGAAGAGCTTCGCGGGGCCGGCCCTCGGCCACGAGCAACTGGCCCATGAACGCCCGCGTCAACATGGCCCCGACGCTCCGAGCGTCGCTCGATTCCAAC
>JANODX010000279.1:0-2000 GCA_031412915.1 Vicinamibacteria bacterium
TCGATGGACGTGATCACGTCGCGCGGGCGGAGGACGCGCGCGGCATCGGAGCCGGGCACGAGCGCCGTCACCAGCAGGCCGCTGCGGCCTTCGGGCAGGGAGAGAAGGCCGCCAGAGGCCCTGGTAGGCCACGCCGACCACCCGCCCGGAGGCCAGGACGGGCCCGCCGGAGTTGCCTGCGTTGACCGCGGCGTCGATCTGCGCCGCCAGCAGCTCCACCCCGCTGTGCGCGCCGCCTTGACGCTCGACGCGAGAGACCACGCCGCGCGTGACGCTGAGGGTGTTGGCTGCCCTGGAGTGTCCACGGTGAGCAGCGCGAGGTCGGGGCTGTGAGGGACCGCGGAGGAGGATCTGAGGCGACGGTTGGCGGGGTCCGACCAGAGAAAGCTGACTGGGCGGGGGTAGAGATTTTTCCGACGCTTGATTCCGAAGGGACCCGATTCGGCGGGGGCCTGTTGGATGCTCGCGCCGTGCCAAACGCCAGCTCTATTGCCGAAGGGTTCGTGCGAGCCGGCGTGGTACGATTCGGCATCTGCTCCCCGCTCGACACGCCTCACGGCCTCGGGCGGGGTTATTTTTTTGTGGGGCCCTGATTTGGCTTCCGAACCCCCAGTGAAGCGCGCGGTCGCCTTCTTCGACGGCCAGAATCTGTTTCATGCGGCGAAGGAAGCCTTCGGGCACCGGTATCCGAGTTTCGATGCCGCCGCTCTCGGGCGCGCCGTCTGCGGGTCGAAGGGCTGGAGTCTCGTCGAGACCCGCTTCTACACGGGCATCCCGGACGCCCGCGACAACGCAACCTGGAATCACTTCTGGACCGCGAAGCTCGGGCAAATGGGGCGCGAGGGCGTCGTCACCTACTCGCGTTCGCTGCGATACAGGAACCAGAGGGTCACCCTGCCGGATGGTACCGAGAGCACCACGCTTGTCGCTCAGGAAAAGGGCATAGATGTGCGTCTCGCGCTCGATCTCGTGCGCCTGGCTCACAGCGGCGCCTTCGACGTGGCACTCGTCTTCAGTCAAGACCAGGACCTGAGCGAGGCGGCCACCGAGTTGCGGACGATCGCCCGCGAGCGGAACCGATGGCTGAAGATTGCCTGTGCCTACCCCGTCAGCCCGACCTCACGAAACACTCGTGGTATCAACGGCACGGACTGGATTCGGATTGAGCGAGCCGTGTTCGAGGGTTGCCTGGACGCGCGCGACTATCGCGTGAAGGGCTGAAGTGCTCTCGCTAGCAGCGCGGGGGCGAGGATTAGGCCGGAACCCGAACCCTGTCGTGAGCGCAGGGAGAATGCTGAGCAGCGAGATCTGGTGCAGCGCGACGAGCGGTGAGGTATGCGCGACGACCGCGCTTACAGAGTCTTGGCGGCGGCGATCTCGGACGCGAGTTCTTCCGGACTCATCTGGATGTAAGGGATGCCCAACTTGCCCGCGGACTTGATGAACTCGATGTGGCCCAGGCCAAGGAGTTCAGCCGCCTTCCCGCTGGAGATGGTGGCGCGCCGATACAGGTCGAGGACGATGGCCTCATAGGTCATCTTCTCGATGGGCAAGCCCTTCATGAGAGCCGCGAGGCTTTGCGGGATCTCGACGGTGACACTCGACATGGGTGGTTCCTCGGACCGTATTGTAGGCCGCATGCGGGGGCCACCGCCAAATGCCTGGTATGCGCTGAGTTGGGATGTCACCGCGGCTCCCTGGTTGTGAACGCCCTCGTCTACTGCCCCTTCCGGTTCAACTCAACCGACCGGCCGGCAGGAACCGAGTAGGTCTTCAGAATGTTCTCCTGCCGGCGCGGTACCGACCTCCGCCAGTTCCAGGGCGCGGGCGAGGTCACGCGGCCGGACGCCGTCGATCGTCTTGACGATTTCCGGTTCGAGGTTGTCGTAGCCCCGGTTGACCTCGTCGGCCAGGACGCGCTGCAGCACCACCAGTTCCCGCACGGGCTCCTGGGCATCCCCGTTCCGGTAGGCCGCGGCCAACAGCTCTGGCGGAGCATC
>JANODX010000280.1:0-6967 GCA_031412915.1 Vicinamibacteria bacterium
GCCGGCTGTTCTCGAGGTCGGGAATGGGAGCCAAGGTCAGTTCTTCCACCAGCTCTCATTGCCGATGGCGTAGCGGGGCCAGTCCTTGTAGTCGAAGTGCCACCATTCCGATTCGTTGACCGTGAAGCCTTCCCGCTCCATGGTCTGCCGAAGCCGTTCGCGCAACGCCCGCTGTCTCGAGGTTCCGCCCGGATAGTCGGGATAGGAGCGGGGGGACATCTCGTCATAGAGACCGGTCATCTCGAGGGCCTTCCCGGTCTTCAGATCGAACAAGGTCAGGTCGATGGCGCAGCCGCGATTGTGTTTCGATCCTTGCTTTGGATCCGCGACGAACTCTCGAGACGCTTCGGGCGTCGCATTCCAGAAGATCCAGGTCACGAACCAGGGCCGGTAGCCATCGTGCAGCATGAGACCGAAGCCTGCGGGCTTGAGGGAGCGGTGCGCCCGCACCAGAGCCTCCGCGGCGCTTCGCTGGAGCCTCACCTGGCCCTTGCCGTAGACCGGGGTGGCCAGGAAGTTGGCCGGGGTGGCATAACGGACATCGAGGGCGATCGATCGGTCGAGGGAACGCACATCGACCAGAGCGCTCTGGGCAAAGCTGCCTTCTTCTTTCGGCGGGGACAAGGTCCTGGCCTCGGTCATGAGGTCCTTCACCGGGCGCAGGGGTGTGATTCTGAAGACACCCTCCAATCCCCCGTAGTCCCGACGCGGCAGAAAGGCGCCGCCCCTCGAGATGCCCTGAACGATGGAATGGACCCCGCCTCTTTCGGTCTTCATCGCGGGAACGCCGCGGTCCACCCGAAACTCGCCGAAGGCCGGGGCCGTGTAGCGTTCGCCGCCAAGCTCGCGAACGGCTTCGAAGAGCCGTCCGTCGGCGCTGACCTCGAGCGCGCCATTCATTTCGCGAAGGATGAGGCGGGTCCGTCCTTCGCCGTACTCCCCCACCACCGCCTCCACGGCCGGTGACGGGCGCGGCGGCAAGGCGACCGTTTGCGCGAATCCGGCCACCGCCCCAAACAGGAGCGCGAAAGCAACCGCCACCACCGTGGCTTTCGGGCTAGCGAAGGCGGAATTTCCGAAGGTCTCGCTACGCGACACCTTCACCGCAAAGTCGCTCTCGGTCGCGGCCAGGAAACACGTTCTAGAACGGCCCATTCCAGGCACTCCTGGTGAAACAACTGCTGAGCTTGCCTGCCCTGAGCCTGTCGAACGGGTCGAAGCCCCTGGCGGTCCCTTCGACGGTTCGACAGCTCAGCGCAGGCAAGCTCAGGGACCGTTCAGCGGTGTTTCTTCCAACCGTCATGGACGCAGTCCCTGAACCGACTCGTCTGTCACTTCCGCCGGAGCGCGGGGGCACGGGGGGCTAAGCACGGCGCTCGTGAGGCAACCTGCGGCCCCCCGCTTAACGACGGAAGTCACCGCTCTTGCCTCCTGTCTTTGACTCCAGCCGGATCTCGCCGATCACCATCTTCTTGTCGGCCGCCTTCACCATGTCGTAGATGGTCAGGGCGGCAACCGAGACCGCGTGGAGCGCTTCCATTTCCGCGCCGGTTTGGCCCTTCGTTTTCACCGCGGCCGTGATCTGAAAGCCGAAGGATCGCGCAACCACCATGACGTCGACCTGGGAGAGCAGAAGGGGATGGCACATGGGAATCGCGTCCGCTGTGCGTTTCGCGGCCTGGATTCCCGCGAACCGCGCCACCGCGGTCACCGGCCCCTTCTCCAGGCTGTGCGCGCGCACCAGGGCCATCGCGGCTTTGGAGATGGTGATTCGGCCGGACGCTTTGGCCTCGCGGACGGTCTCGGTCTTGTCTGTCACATCGACCATTCGGGCGCTGGAGTTGCGGCCAACGTGGGACAGTTTGGGAGCCCGTCTCCGGCCGGGTGCTTTGGGCATGGTTCAGACCTCGAGAAAGGATGAGAGGGGGTAGAGAAGGACGTCGTCTCCCGACAGCGCGCTCGTTCGATCCGGTTCGAGGATGGCGAGAGCGTTGGCGAAGGCGTGGGCGACGATGTCGCCCGAGCCCTGAGTGGACAAGGGTCGAGCGATAAGTCCTTGGGCGCCCCGCCACGTGGTCACGGGCAGATAGTTCCTTCGGTTGGATCGGTTCGTCAGCGGGCCTTCGAGCGTGGCCGGGAACAACGGCCGGAGGAATGCGCTCGCGCCCTGCATCTTCAGCAGGGCGGGCCGGACGAGGAGCTCGAACGTCACCTGGGCGGACACCGGGTTCCCGGGCAGGCCGAAGACCAGGGTGCCCTCCCTCGTCCCGAAGACGAAGGGCGCGCCCGGTTTCATTCGAACCGCGGTGACGTGAAGGGAGACACCGAGCTGGATCAGAACGTCCTCGACAAAATCGAAGTCTCCCATGGAGACGCCGCCCGAGAGCACGATCGCCTCATGGCCTTCGCTCAGGGCTCGCTCGATGACCGCGCGCGTCTTCGCCCGGTCGTCGGGCACGATGCCGAAGTCTTTGGGCAGGCCGCCCGCGTCCTCGATGGCGGCGAGCAGGGCGGGGCCGTTGGCGTTTCTAATCTTCGCGGCACTCGGCCGGATCTTGGGATCGATCACTTCGTCGCCGGTCACCAGCACGGCCACCCGGGGACGCATCGAGACCAGAGGTTCAGTGGCACCCACCGATGCCAGGACGGCCAGATGGGCTGCGCCGATACGCACACCCTCCTGAATCAGGGCCTGGCCTGCGGCCGCCTCCGACCCGCGGGGGACGATGTTCTGCCCCGCGGTCACGCTCGTCTCCACGAGCACCCGAGGCATGCCATGGCCGCCCTCCTCGACCAGGGTCGTGCGTTCCACCTGAATGACGGCATCGGCGCCTTCGGGAACCACGGATCCGGTCATGATGCGAATAGCCTCGCCGGACTTGACGGCGAGGTCGGGCCAGACTCCGGCGCGCACTTCCCCGACGATCTGCAGCAGGACGCGAGGCGCCATCAGGTCGGCCGACCTGACGGCGAAACCGTCCATGGCCGCGCGGTTGAACGGCGGCAGGTCCCGGTCCGCGGCCACCGGAGCACGAAGGATGCGTGAAAGCGCTATTCCGAGCGGTACCTTCTCCGTGGGGAGAACGGGAACGCGTCCCAGAACCGCGGCCTGCGCCTCGTCGAAAGAGATCACCCCCCAATCGTATCTTCTGGAGGCGGAGCCTGGGCACTCGAGCCGGGAACGTCAGGGTCGATCGAACCGCTATGCTGAAGGTTTATGAGTGCTACGCGGCATGTCTTCGAGAATGGATTGACCCTCCTGGTCGAGCCGCTGGCCCAGGTTCACTCGGTCGCCATCGGAGTCTTCGTGCGGCGCGGCTCCCGCCACGAGACCAACGCGGAGCGGGGCCTCGCCCACTTCATCGAACACCTGGTCTTCAAAGGCACCGCGTCGCGGAGCGCCGAGCAGATCGCCATGGATGTGGACGCCATGGGCGGCCACATGGACGCCTTCACTTCGAAGGAATACGCGGCCTTTCACCTGCGCGTGCTCGACACCCACGTCGACCGGTCGGCGGAGATCCTGGCCGATATCCTGAAAAACCCCCGGTTCGACAAGGCCGACCTCGCCAAGGAGAAGACGGTCATTCTCGAAGAATTCGCGATGGTGGACGACACTCCCGACGACATTCTGGGCGAGATGTTCGCGGCGCAACTGTGGCCCCATCACCCGATCGGCCGACCCATTCTCGGTACGCGAAAGGCCCTGAAGGGCTACACCCAGGTCGAGGTGCGGCGGTTCTTCAAGAAGGTCTACGTACCTCAGAACCTGGTCCTGGCAATCGCGGGGCGGATCACCGAAAAGCGAGCCATCGAACTTGCCACCCGGCTGTTCTGCTCCATGCCCAGGGGGCATGCGAACACCCGAAGTGCGCGGCCCGCGACTCACTACGGGCTCGTCAAGCGAGACAAGAAGACCCTGGCCCAGACCCACCTCTGTCTGGGTGCTTTGGGACCCTCTTCGACTCACGCGGATCGCTTCACCGGCCATGTCCTCGGCACGGTTCTGGGCGGAAGTATCTCGTCGCGGCTCTTCCAGAACGTCCGGGAGAAACGAGGCCTCGTCTACTCGATCTCCGCCGGGCTCTCCGGTTTCATGGACACCGGCAGCCTCTCCATCTACGCGGCTACTTCGAAGGACAAGGTCGACACCGTCCTCTCCCTCATCAGCGACGAAGTGAAACGCATCGTGGACGAGCCGGTGCCGACCGACGAGCTTCAACGCGCCAAGGACCACCTGAAAGGCAGTCTGATGCTTTCCCGTGAAGGCTCAGGGTCGCGGATGAGTGCCTTGGCCCGGAACGAGATCTACCACCAGCGCACGATCTCCCCGGATGAAACGCTGCGGTCCATCGACGCGGTCAGCAGCGACGGTATCTCGGCGCTCGCTCGAGACATCTTTAGCCGCAGGATGACCCTGGCCGTGATCGGAAACCTCAAGGGAACGAAACTCCGCATCCCGACCATCGCGTAGCCGTTTCGGTCGGCGGTCGCCGGGGCGGTTCGCCGAACGCCCGGCATCGGCGGCGGCGTGCGGTCAGGGTTGCGGCTTCACGCGCCTACCGCTGCCAGAGGCCGTGGTGGACGCCCCCCCGAATGTAGATGGCAAACGTGCCGTGGCTGGGGATCTCCATCGGCGGGTGGGCGACTTCGCCGCCCGCCGCCACCGCCGCGGCAACTGCCGCTTCGATGTCGGCCACGAGCCAGTAGGGCCGCACCACCGGATCCTCCCCCTCGCTCATAGGCGCACGCACCCCCACCAGCCCGCCTCCCGCCAGCGTGACCGTCCGTGCGTTGCCGAGCCCGGCGTCTGGTTTGCCGAACTGCACCCCGTTCGCAGCGGCGTAGGCGGCGCACACCGCGTCGACTTCCTTGGTCACGATTTCGAGGTAGTGGATCTGCATAGTCCTTCTTACTCCTTGCCCGATTGCGGCGGGCTCCTGTTTGGGCGTGTCGATCATGGCCTCTACCTCTAACTGATGTGCCGAGCTCAGCTGCACCCTCGGGTGTCTGGATAACACCGGCGTTCACCTGCAAAGCGCGCCTCAACGACTGCCCGCGAAGCGGGCACACCTACGCGCTTTGTCAGGTGCAATGTTCGACGGGCTGCTAATTGCCATCTCGTTTCCGGCCAAGCAGAGCGCGGACGTGCTCAGCGTCTACGGCCCAGCCGTATCCGGCGGAGAAGAGGTGGCGCATCTCGGTCAATGCCTGTTTCTGCGTTCCAATGATGCCAACGCCACCGGCGACTATTTCTGCACCTCCGGTGGCGCGGGTAAGGGCTTCAAGCTCATCTGAGAGACGACCAGCCTTCTGCGTAACAATGCCTACTAGCCTTCCATCCTTAAGCCGAAACACACCACCGCCGCTGCTGCCGGACACAACTGGACCATCGATGCCGATAAGTTTCACCTGCTGGGCCTTCGCTGGCTGTGTCAGGCGGAGTGAGGAGACGATGCCCTTGCCAAGAAGTGGAGGACCGCCAAGCGGCCTGCCCAAGAGGAAGAGGTCGTCGCCGAGTCTCAGTGCAGATGGGGATGCGATCTCCACTGCTGGCGCTTTGAGGCCCTCCACGTCGAGCAGGGCCAAATCGAGGACGGCGTCGCTTGCGACTACCCTGGCTGGCAGGATCTCAGGCTCGCCTTCGGACCATCGCGCATCCAGCCCGACCCAAATGTGACCCATGGCCGCGCCGGCCACGACATGGGCCGCGGTAACCACGAGGTGCGGCGCGACTACGACTCCGGATCCATTGGGAACGGTGCGGAGGGCGGGGCTAGCGTTAGCGCCAACGGGCGTGACTCCGACATCGACGAAGACGCCTACCGAACTCTCTTGAGCACGAGACGCGAGGTCGGACAGTGACGAGCCGAGTGCCAGGACCGGTAGGGCGAGAAGCGTCACAATTGCCGTAATTCTCATTCGACACCTCGCTCCGTCGAACACCGAGATCACCTGCGGCCGGGCCCGGTTCGTTGACGATGCCCGGCCGTCAGGTGCATCTCGTTGTTAGACGCCCGCGAGCTTTTCTGCACGCCCGTCTGATCATGGTTCTCGGCGCTCGATCTTCAGGACGGCTGCGTTCGCCTCTCCTCGAATGAGAGCGTCTTCAGTGGACCTCGACACCAGTGCCTTCAGTGTGGGAAGGGCGTCGATGGCGGCGGGCCCGATCATGCCCAAGACACGCGCCGCCGCGGCACGGACTTGAGTTGACTCGGTCGAATCCTTGACGGCAGCGACCAAGTTGGGGACGGAAGCTGCGCCCATGCCCGCCAGGGCACGATGAGCACAGCCAGCGACGTTGCTGTCGTTGTCGGGCAGGAGCTTGATCAAAGGCTGGATCGTCGGCCCGACCGTCTCGCTTAGCTTGACGGCCGAACCGCTGCAGCGCGTGCGCCCCTTACCCGTTTCTGCAGCAACGATGCCCCCGATGGCCGCGCAAGCGTACAGGCGATCGTAGCGGTCTGAATTCGCGAGTCGCTGCGTCAGGGGCGGAAGGGCAGACGCGTGCCCGATGGCGCCGAGGGCAGCGGCTGCTTCCGTCTGGTGCTTGGGATTCTTTATGAGATCGAGGAGCCGAGGGACCGCCGGGGCGGCGCTACAGGCGAGCTGTTCGAAGGCCTTGTATGCGCCCCCGTAGTAGTTCCCAGCTTCAATCTGCTCAACCCAGTAGTCGAGCGGCTTTCCGTCGTAAACGACCTGGGCCTCCAAACCGGTTGGAAGCAATGCGATGCTTGAGAGTGAGACAAGAACAACCACCATGGTCCGCACCAGCATGAGAATCATCTCCTTTTGAATCGAGTTTCGAGGTCCTTGAGGTGCGTCTAACGTAAAGGGTTGTTCACGTAGTCGCGGACACGATGACGTGAATCGATGGAGTGATGGTTCATAGCGATTACGTGAACAACCTGTTGGACTAAGCCGCGGGCAGCGACGCTATGTAGATTGTAGGCGAGGGAGCGGGTGC
>JANODX010000281.1:0-4493 GCA_031412915.1 Vicinamibacteria bacterium
GGTCCGTATTGAAGTACTCGGTGACGTTCGGGGGAAGCCGATCGCATCCGGTCCCTGAGCTCGTCGAAGGGACCGGCGTTGGGGGTGGCTTCGACAAGCTCAGCCACCGGCATCCACCGGGTCTTGCAGGATCGCCCCACAACCATGTCACACACCCATTCCGAAGTCCCGTCGGCCCAGTGGTGACGCAGCGCGAAGCCGGCCCTTGGGGCCCGAGGCGCTCCCGGCGCAGCAAGCCACACCGGCGGCTGGCCCCGCGGGCGACAACTGCCAAATCTCACGAGATCGCTTCAGTCCAGCCCGGTCCCTTCGACCGGCTCAGGGACCGTTGGGGGCCGACAGGCTCAGCGCACGCAGGCTCAGGGAGGGCCGTCGCGTTGCGACTCTCAACTCGACGACAACCGGGGTCAGGTTCCTTGATGGCTAGACCTCGATGGCAAGATAGAGCCCACTTCTCATGGTATTCACTTCGCTTCTCACCCTTTTTGCGATTTCGAGCCTGGCCCCCTCCCAAACGCCCTCGCCGACCCCGTCGCCCACCGCGGTGCCAGCGGAAGGGCCCGCGGCCCTTCCCGCGCCAAGCCCCGACGCTCCCACTCTCGTGCTCGAAGCGGACGCTCACTTCGCGCAGCGCTCGGTGGGCGCCATCGACGAGGTCGCGAATCGCCACGAAATCGACGCGGCGATCGATCTGTACCGGAAGGCGAGGATCTCTTCGCCTGGCGACGTGGAGATTTTGGCCAAGCTGATGCGTGCCCTGCATTTCCGCGGCGCCTACACCGGGGCCAGCCTCGAAGAGAAGAAAGCGATCTTCGAGGAGGGCCGGAAACTCGGGCAAGTCACGGTCGATCGCCTCGAGGCGGAAGCCAGGACCGCGCCCGCCCTTTCCCGGATCGAAGCTCTTCGCCTGGTCAAGGGCGCGCCGGCCCTCTATTTGTGGACCGCGGGGCACCTGGGGGAATGGGGCCTGGTGCGGGGGAAATTCGCCGCTGCCCGCAGTGGTGTGGCCGGGAAACTGCGCGACCTCGCCCAGACCGTCATCGATCTGGATCCCGTCTACGAGGGTGCGGCCGGGTATCGGCTCCTGGGGCGGCTCCATTCCGAGGCTCCCAAAATCCCCTTCATCACGGGCTGGGTTTCGCACGGCAAAGGGGTCGAGTATCTGCGTCGCGCCTACGAAAAGGCGCCGGACCATCCGGTGACCTTGTATTTCCTGGCTGAGGCCATCCTCGACCACGAGCCGGCGAAGAAAGAAGAGGCCCTGGGTTTCCTCGAACGGTGCGCCAACCACACGCCGCGTCCGGATGCCGCGCTCGAAGACGCCCGCTATTCGAGGCTGGCTCAAAAGCAACTCGGAGAGCTGCGAAGCGCGTCTTGATGTCGTTCGACTTCGTTCTCGAAGGCGAACGGATCGTTCGGATGCGCGATGGCGTGGCCTTGTCCGTCGACATCTATCGACCCGCCCGGGACGGCGTCGCTCTACCCGGGCGGTTTCCCGTCCTGCTGGAGCGGACTCCTTACGGCAAGCGAAGAGTGGTTCTCAATCAAGCCGGCGAGTTCTTCGCTCGCAGGGGCTATGTCGTGCTCATGCAGGATGTGCGCGGACGTTTCGCCTCCCAGGGGGAGTGGTCCTTCCTTTCCGGACAGGAAGGCGAGGACGGCTTCGATACCATGGCGTGGACCCTTGCCCAGGCCTGGTGCGACGGCCAGGTGGGGACGATGGGCCTGTCCTACAGCACCGCGACGCAGCAGGCTCTCGCCGTCCTGCGCCCCCCGGGCCTTCGGTCGCAGTTCCTTTCAGACGGCGGTTATGACTACTTCCATCGCACCCTGAGGCACTCGGGCGCTCTCGAACTCGGAGTGTTGCTGCCCTACGTGGTCCGGCTCGCCCGCGAAGGCCCGGACCTGGCGAACGATCCCGAGAGACGGGCCGCTTTCGAGGCCGAGCTCGACGGCTTGAAGCCTTGGCTTCACCAACTGCCCTTGCGCAAGGGGGCGTCGTTCCTTCGCCATGCTCCGCAGGAAGAGCGGTGGTTCTTCGAAATGCTCACCAGGAGTCGCCGTGAGGACTATTGGACGCAGGCGACGCTCAGCCTGAAGGACCACGTCGACCAGTATCCCGACATTCCGATTTTTTTCCAGACCTCGTGGTACGGACATCACGTGTGGGCCACCCTCGAGAAATACCAGGCCCTGCGTCGAGGCCGGAAATCGCCCATGCGCCTGCTCATCGGTTCATGGCTGCACGGCTACGACGATTTCGCCAGGACCTACGCGGGCGAGGTCGATTTCGGCGCGGAGGCGCGAATCGACTTCAATGCGCTCCGGCTCCTCTGGTTCGACGCCACCCTGAAAGGGCTGGAGAACGGAATTCTGGCCGGTCCCGAGGTCCACATTTTCGTCATGGGAGGAGGGGGCGGGGGCCGGGACGCGGAGGGCCGCCTCCAGCACGGGGGAGCCTGGCGTGATGAGACTTCCTGGCCTCCCGCCAGGGGTCTGCCCGTGACGTACCACCTGCACGGCGATGGAGGCCTCCGCCGCGACCGTCCCGGGCCCGAGGCCCCCCCGCGCAGTTTCGCCTTTGATCCCGCGGACCCGGTGCCCACGATCGGCGGTGGAGTCCAGAATGGCATGTTCCCGGCACTCATCCAGGGCGGGGCCTATGACCAATGCGGCCGCGACGATCTGTGGGCCTGCCGCGACACCTCTCCGCTCGCGAACCGGCAGGACGTCCTGGTCTTTCAGACCGAACCGCTCCAAGCCGCGTGCGAGGTCACCGGGCCAATCCTGGTGCGCCTCTTCGTTTCATCCTCCGCCCGCGACACCGACTTCACGGCCAAGCTGATCGATGTCTATCCGCCCAGTGCGGACTGGCCGCGAGGCTTCGCTATGAATCTGACCGATTCGGTGGTTCGATGCCGCTATCGCCAGGGCTTCGATCGCGAGACCTGGCTGATTCCCGGCGAAATCGTCGAGGTTGCGATCGAACCCCAGGCCATCAGCAACCTCTTCGCCCCCGGCCACCGCATCCGCCTCGACATCTCCAGCAGCAACTTCCCGCGTTTCGACACAAACCCGAACACCGGCGAGCCCTGCGGTCTGGAGTCGTCGATGGAGGTGGCTATGAACCGGGTTCATGTCGACGCCGCGCACCCTTCCCGCGTGACCCTCAACCTCATCTAACCCGCATCGGCTAGAATTCGCCGCTTCAAGTTCCCCTGGCGTCTGTTCCCGGGCGTGGTTTTCAGTCCCCCCAAGATCCCCTCTTTAGGAGAAATGCATGTTCCCGTTCGCCGAGCGTAAGTCCCTAAGGCTCGCCCTCATGGCGGCTCTCGTGATGGTGGCCGGAGCCGTTCCCGGTTTCGCGAGCGAAGCCGAACTCATCCTGCCTGATCTCACTTCGGTGAGTTTCTTCGGCATGACCGGCCAGACTCTCCTCTTCCTCGGCTTGTTCGTGTGCGCGGTCGGCGCCTTGTTCGGGATGGTCTTCTTCCGGCAGCTCCGCGATATGCCCGTGCACAAGTCGATGCTCGAGGTGTCGGAACTGATCTACGAGACCTGCAAGACCTACCTCCAGACCCAGGGGCGATTCATCATGCTCCTGTGGGTGTTCATCGCCTCGATCATGGTGGTGTACTTCGGCTGGCTGCGTCACTTCTCCATCGACCGCGTCCTGCTCATCATCTTCTTCTCCCTCGTGGGCATCGCCGGCAGCTACGGGGTGGCCTGGTTCGGCATCCGAATCAACACCTTCGCCAACTCCCGGACCGCGTTCGCCGCCCTTCGCGGCAAGCCCTTCCCGACCTACGCCATTCCCCTCAAGGCCGGGATCTCGATCGGCACGCTCCTGATCTCCGTCGAGCTCGTGATCATGCTCGCCATCCTCCTCTTCGTCCCCGGCGAGTACGCGGGTCCCTGCTTCATCGGCTGACATACCGTCATCGTACGACTTACGACCGTTTCGTAATTCTTAGCGGACCAAACCAAAGATTGCCATGTTCCGGCACACAAGTTGAAGTCCGGAACCATCATGGATTTACTGACGTCGTCAGATGTGACGCTTCCGGGCGCATATGTAGCACTTTGCGAATAATACCAATCCCCGCAGTTCGTCACAGCAAAATGACGCCAAGTTTAAACTAACTTGGGAAACTGAAACGCTAAGAATGCGGAAGTCCAAAAGTCGGACGAGCGGATACCAATCGGAGCTGCACCTTGGATTCTCACACACTTCCAATCTTCGATGGTAAATTGAATTCCGATAACACACACTACCGTACCAGTATCAAATATGACGATGAAGACAATCCAAAAGCTTGCGTCGGAAGTCGCGCTTGATAAAATGCGGTAAGTAACTATAAATTGTGTGGCGGTTCCACTATCATCTCGAATTACGAAAATACCGTACGATTCGCAATACTGACCCACCCTTTGTTTTACCGTAACTTTCTCCTGTCCGACGTATTCAGTCAGGATACGATCGAAAAGAATGG
>JANODX010000282.1:0-3872 GCA_031412915.1 Vicinamibacteria bacterium
GATGCGATCGGCTTCCCCCGAACGTCACCGAGTACTTCAATACGGACCTCCCTCAGCGACCGCCCGACAGCCTCGTTACTATCGGACCGCCTCGCCTGGCGCGAACTGACGCTCTCCACCCACAAACATGTCGCACACCCCGATCGAGCCGCTCCATTGCGGAGGCCCAATGGTAGGGTTATCCGCCACGGTCCCTGAGCCGGCACGCAGACTCACGGCAGGCAAGCTCAGCTACCGTCTCACCAGAAGTGTATGGAACGGGCCGTTCTTGAAGCTGTTTCTCAACGGGAGGTCAGGATGAAGGACACGCGACGGTCGTTCCTGAAAGAGGCGGGGGTCGGCGCTCTGGGATCGGGGGCCCTGGCGCGCCCGCTTCACGCAAGCGTCCTCGCGGCCCCGGCCCCGGCTTCGGGTCAAGGCTTGCCGCGGCGCGTCCTCGCGAAACCCGGCCCCATGCTTCCCCCCGTGCCCGCGATCCTGCTCACCGTGAATGGCGGCCCGGGCGAGACCGACGAAGTCTCGGTGGTATGGACGTTCGTGGTGAATGGCGACCCGCCCCAGGTCGGGATCAGCGTGGGCGACGAGCATGTGGCCGGAGGCCTCATCGAGAAGCACCAGCAGTTCGTTCTGAATGTGCCTACGGCCGGCCTCGTCCACGCCTTCGACCGCGTCGACATGAGTTCGAGCCGCCGCGGCGACAAGTTCGCGCTCTCTGGTCTTACCCGGGGCCGCGCCCGGGTGGTGGATGCGCCGACCGTCGAGGAGGCCCCGATCCATGTGGAGTGCCGGGTGACTCATCGGCTGAGGGCGCCGCCTGCGCGAACGGTCTTCCTGGCCGATGTGGTCGCGACCACCGTCCATGAAGGTGTCTGCGATGCGGACGGCCGTCTCATCGTGGGGTCGCAGGCGTTCTTCGGCATGACCTCGGGAAGCGGCGAGTTCTACACTCTCGACCGGCCGGTTGGGCACATCGGCCAGACCGTGGGCCGCCGCGACATCCGGTATTAGTGTCGTTTGCTCGCGGCGTCAGCCGCGACCTGGTCCTCGCCCGCTTCGGGAGGTTGCGGGAGGAGCCGGACGAATCGGCGGTGCGGTATCGGGCGGGCGGCGATGATGGGTGGCGCGTTCGTAAGCCGCCGCCAGCTCCAGCAACCGGCGGTCGTCCCACATCCGGCCGAGCAGCGAGACGCCCACCGGGTAGCGGCCGCCGATGAATCCGGCGGGTACCGTGACCTGCGGCAATCCGGTCGCAGCACTCTCTTCGCACGTCCCCGGCTCCGAGCCGTAACGCTCCAGGCCGCCCTCATGGGTGTGCGGCCGCGCCTGGTTCGCGGGATACAGAAGCGCGTCGAGGCGATGTTGATCCATCAGATTCACGAAGACCTGCCGGAACGTTTCGCGTCCCGCATAGAACCTGCGTGTGGCTTCCTCGAGTTCAGCTCCCGCGGGTCCGGGCCGGAGCGCGTCCTCGAATCGACGTGCGCTCACCGGGGCCAGCTTGCCCGAGGCCAGCAGGCTCGCCAGCGTCAGCACACTGTCGCCGGGCCGAGCGCCTCGCGACAGGTAAGCCGTCCACGCCGCCGCGAGAGATCCCGGAGCGCTGCCGCGCGCGGTCCGGTATTTCGCGTCGTAGTCGGGAATCGACACATCGACCACCGTGGCCCCAGCGGCTTCCAGTTCCTTGACCACGCGATCCATGACGCCTGCGATTTCGCGCTCACCCGTGATACCGACAAACCGCTGCCGCAGCAAACCGACGCGCGCGCCCTTGAGGGTTGCGGCGTCCAGCCCCTGCGAGAACGTCCCCGCAATGTGCGCGGCGGCGCCCGCGGTCACCGGATCTTCGGGATCCGGGCCGGCCACCAGATCGAGGGCGAGTGCCATGTCGCGCACCGACTTCGCCATCGGCCCCACCGCATCGTTGAAGGTGTTAAGCGGCATCACGCCGGCGCGGCTATTGAGGCCCAGGGTGGCGCGAATGGTAGCGAGCGAGGCAAAAGCACTCGGATTCGACAGCGAATTACAGGTGTCGGTGCCAAACCCCAGCGCCGCCAGGCTCGCCGCCACCGCGGTGGCGCTGCCTCCACTCGATCCGGCGGTGCTGAGAGAGGGGTCGTAGGCATTGCCCACCGTGCCGCCCACGGTGCTGATGCCGAAGTCGCCGAAGGGGAATTCATCGAGGTTGGCCTTGCCGAGGATGATCGCACCGCCTCGTTTCATGGCGGCGGCCACGTGCGAGTCGAGGCGGGGACGGTGGTCGAGCAACGCCTTCGATCCACCCGTGGTGGGCAACTCGGTTGTATCGATGTTGTCCTTCAGCACGATCGGGACACCGTGAAACCAGCCGCGCACGCTTCCCGCCGCACGCTCCGTGTCACGGGCGCGGGCTTCGGCCAGCACGCGGGGATTGAGCGACAAGAGCGCGCGAAACTCCGGACCGTGGCGGTCGTACAGGGTCAACCGGGCCAGATATTCGCGGACGATGTCCTCGGAGGTGGTGAGGCCGCGGGTCATGGCCTCCTGGAGTTCGGAGACGGACGCTTCGAACACCGTGAACGGGGGCGCCTTTGGGGTCGGGCCCTTCGGCCCGTTCGCCAGGGCCCAATTCACGATCTGCGACCGCTGCAACGGTGTGAGACCGCGCAGATCCGGTTCACTGACCAGACGCCGCGCGATCGCCGACACGCGGGCGATCTCCGACCCAGCGGCCGGGATCTTTTTGTCGGCCCCCTCGTACACCATGCCGCCGCTCACCAGGCCGTCCTTGACGGTCACGGGCGTTCCCCCGCGCGGGTCGTAGACCTCGCTCAGGCCCTTTACGACGAACGTGACGAGGGCCGCGGTCTGTCCCGGCCGCAGGCGCAGTGTGAACACGTAGCCGATGTGGGCGGGGTCGAAGCCGGGCCATCTATCGGCGAAAGGATCCGCGTACATGTCGCCTATCGACGTCAGCACGCCGGACACGTTGCCCAGCACGTGCGCGGACGGGCCGTGGCCGGATGGGCCCTCCAGGGGATTCGCGGTCTGACGCGCGTTCTGCATCACGGTAACGAAGCGATCGCCGGTGTCGATCACCCGGTCGCCGCTCGAGGTCTCCGCAACCGCCACCCGTCCGCCGTCGTCGAAAGCTCCCACCGCCCCCCCAAAGGCCACCCGCACCACACGCAATTCATTGCCGGCATTCGTGAAGGTGTCGACGTAGCGGAGGTAGTCCTCGTCCTTCGGGGCCTGGATCGCACGTGCGATGACGATGCCCTCTTCCAGGACCGGGGTGATGGAGTCGAAGCGATCGAGGCCGTCCCAGGCGAGGCCGAAACCCTTCAGGTAGCGATTGCTTGCGAGTGGCGTGCGCGTGGGCCGGGAGACCTTCAGCTTGAGGTAGCCGAAGCCGTTGAACGGGTTCGCTCCGCCCCCGGTGGCGATGCCGCCACTGTCCTGGGACCAGCTCGAGGTGTCCTGGATATCCCAGTACTGTCCGTCTTTGGACGGAACGCGGGTGACCGCACCCGCATCGATCGCCAGCAAGGGGGCGACGAGCGCCGCCATCGCGGCACGCTGCGTTCGTCTCACGGCGCGAGTCTACCGTCCGCGCCGCCGTTCACACACTCCCCCTGGCTCCGCTCGGGTGTGCGACATGTTTGTGGGTGGAGAGCGTCACTTCGCGCCAGGCGAAGCGGTCCGATAGTAACGAGGCGGTCGGGCGGTCGCTGAGGGAGGTCCGTATTGAAGTACCCGGTGACGTTCGGGGGAAGCCGATCGCATCCGGTCCCTGAGCTCGTCGAAGGGACCGGCGTTGGGGGTGGCTTCGACAAGCTCAGCCACCGGCATCCACCGGGTCTTGCAGGATCGCCCCACAACCATGTCGCACACCC
>JANODX010000283.1:0-6637 GCA_031412915.1 Vicinamibacteria bacterium
GACGCTTGTCTGCTCTTCCTTCGTCTGTTCGGTGCCCGGCTTTCGGCTCCGCAGGCCTTCCGGCTTGGATAGGCTGAAGATCAGCGTCGGTGATACCGGTGCGGGGCTGACCGAGGCGCAGCTTGGACAATTGTTCCAGCCCTTCAATCGTCTGGGCCGGGAGGCTCGTGGGGAGGAGGGCACGGGTATCGGCCTCGTGGTCACCAGGCAACTGGTCGAAAAGATGGGCGGCAGGATTCATGTGGAGAGCACGGTCGGAGTGGGAACCCGGTTCACGCTTGACCTCCGGCTGAGCAACGTCGAGGTGGCTGACCCTGCACTGCTCGAACACGCGGCCGCGGCGCGCGTCCCGCGGGCCGCAGGCGCCCCCCAGCGCACCCTGCTCTATGTGGAGGACAACCCGGACAATCTGGAGTTGGTCGAGCAGATCCTCAAGGACCGTCCCGACCTGCGGCTGCTCACGGCGAAGGAGGGTCAGACGGGCATTGAGCTCGCACGCGAGCATCAACCCGCGTTGATTCTGATGGACATCAACCTTCCCGGCATCAGCGGCACGGACACCATGAAACGGTTGCGCGCCGATCCGGCGACCGGGCACATTCCGATCATCGCCCTCAGCGCCAGCGCCATGCCCCAGGAGATCGAGAAGGCCATAGAGGCCGGCTTCTCCAGCTACATCACCAAGCCATTCAGCATCCCAGAGCTTTTGGATAAGCTCGACGCGGCCCTGCGGATGGCGCCGACGCCTAGAGGATCGCCCCGCTGACCGAGGACGAAGTGGCGATGTGCCGGAGTTTTCTCGCGATGTCTTCCGGGGAAAGAACGAAATCGATGCATCCGCTGTCGATAGCACTCTCCGGCATGTCCGGCTGGCGCGCGGTGTCGGGCTTTTGGGCGATGGTGACGCCCCCGACTTCTTTGATCCCGCACAGTGCCGCGGCCCCGTCGCCGTCGTACCCGGAGACGATGACGGCAACCAGCTTGCCGTCCCAGCAAATCGGTCAGTGAACGTAGAAACACGGTGATCACATCCGGCCAGCCACGCGGCTTGGATACGGGCTTGAGACGGAACTGGCCATGATCGACGTGCAGATCCCGGTTTTCAGGGATGATGAACACATGGTTCGCCTCGATGGACAGACCCTCGGTAATCAAGTCGACGGGCATACTGGTGTAGCTCGGAAGAATCTCATGGAGACGGGTCGGCATGCTGCGCATGTGATTGACGATGACGATCGCCACCCCCAGGTCGGCGGGCAGATTCTGCAGTAGCCGGGTATAGGCGTCGAGGCCGCCCGCCGAACCGCCGACGCAAACGATTGGGAAAACCTCCACCGGCCGGTCGGTCTGCGTCACCTTCTCAATGTGGGTGCGGCCGGATGTCATCGCTTTGCTCCTATTGGAAGATTCCGAAGTTTCCGAGCAACGACCACAGGATGAAGAAGATGACGAGCGTGCCGATACATCCGCAACCGGATTTCTTGGCTCCCCAGCCCGCAACGACGCCACGCAGTATCTTGCTCAAGACATCCTCCTAAGTGGTTGACCACACCGAACCAGATCCGCTCGGCGTTTGTAGAAAACCGGCGGTGTAGCTAAGGGCGCCACCGCGAACCCCGAGAGCGGAACACTGCAGTCGTCACACTAGACGGCCTTGCGGCCCTGGATCACGTTGATCAGCATCACGGCAATGGCGAGAAATCGTCCACATCGCAGCCTCCTCAATCCGTTGAGCCAAGGCGACGCGTCATGCCACCCCTCTTCAACACTCACGTCTTGAGCAACAAGCGTGCCGCGTTCGCTCTGGTGAAAGCGTGTTACCGCACATGGGAATCGGGAGTGACTCGGCCGCAGACTGGCCGCGGGTGGGCACCGCCCTTGCGGGGGCCAACAGAAGAAAGCGCGGCCACGGCCGTCAAAGTGAGGCTTCATGAAGATCCGACGCCGGGGTGAGGCAAGCCCACGGTCGGGCAGCAGCCGCTCGCACCGCGTTGCGGGCACCCACCTGGGCCTTATCACGGGCCGAATGTGGCACGCGAGTTGCTGCCTAACCACCTGGAATGACCACCCACCCAATTGCACCACTTGGCTCGAGGGCGGAAACGCTGTCTCCCCGAACGACGTCCGGGCTAGCCCACGGGCTGCTAGCGACCGGCGAGCTTGAGCGTTCCGGCGAGAGACAGGGTCGGCGCCGTCGGCTGTGGGTGCATCAATCCCCACGGATTGCGGGTGACGCCTTCGCGACTCAGAGCGCCCGCGAGCCTGGAATCCTGGAGAGCGTCGTAGATCGATCGTGCGACACCCCCGATGTCCACGACCGAAGCGACCAATCGAACCCCGTGGCTGTAGTCAACGTATCGAGCGCCGTGCACAAGGCTCAGAGGCTGAATGGGACGCCCGGTCGCGAGGTGCCAGCCGTAGATGGCCACGCGGCCGGGAGTCTGAGCAAGGCGGTTGGTCAGGACCAGATCTTTCTTGTGGCCGGAGATCAAATCACCGAGAGCGAAGCCGCGGCGCTGAGCGTCGACCTTCTCCTTGTGCTCGGCCATATAGAGGTTCGTTCCCATCAGCGGACTCGCGGGCAGGGGAGCGGGCTTCAGTTGGTGAACCGATTGATCGTAGATCGCGTCGACAATCCGCGGGGTCGGGAGAACACACCCGAGGCGGGCCGCGATCAATGTGGCGGAGTAGTAATTCAGCGGCACATAGAAGAAGTCGTCATCCGAGCCGATGGCAAGGTAGTCCGGCGTGACCCAAACCGTGGCGGTCACGGTGCGGCCGTCGGTCGCCCGGCTGTTGACCGTGACCGGCGTCAACCGATTCAGGAACGAAGGAACGTTCCCTCTTGCAATCTCAGCGACCACGGCATGGTCACGCTCCACGATGGACATGCCGCTGGTGCGACGAATGAACTCGGTGCCGCCGATCGCATCGGCCGGTCTTCGCGGCAGGTTCAGGAGGGGCGCCACCAGGGGCGCGGCGCGAACGGTTGCGGGTGGTGAGGCAAGCCCTCCAAGAACGCAGACGAGCAAAATGCTCGCACCCGTTGGCATCGATCTTGACATCTGCACAGTTTGGCGGCGCCTCTTTGAAGGTGTCAAGTCGGGTTCGCCGGCGGATGGTGGCTTTACTGGGCGCCGTGGCTTTCGCGATGACCACTGCCTGTTCGAAGGTCCCACCTCCCGCCCTGGCCGCCCATTCTGCGCGTCTCCTGGCCTCGGCGGGCCTCTCCGTCACGGTCCACGCCATCGCCGCCCGCGCCGCCCAAAACGCTGCGCCGCTGCTCTTGACGCCGTCCACCGAGCGCAGCGCGGAATACGGCGCGAATCGGTCCAAGTCGGTCATCGATCTTCAACAGTTCCGCGAACTCACGAGTCTTCCTTCAAGCGATGACGACGCGGTCACCGCGACGCTGATCGATCTGAATCCCAGCGTCGGCACCTGGTACGTCCTGCGCTTGAGAAGCAAGGACGGTGAAACGGCCTCGTATCACCTCGAAAGCCAGCCGGACGTAAGGCTCAGACTTGGTCCCGCCTATTCCTCGGGCCTCACCCTCGAACGTGTGGCTATCGGTTCCAGGCAAAGCCGTCAGTGCGATCTGTGGTCCGCCGCGAACGCCGGCGCTTTGTCAGACGCGCGCAACTCCGGTCTCGCTTATGCGCCGCTGTGTGGCGGAGCCCTCTACCTTCGCAATCCGATCGACGGGCATCGCACGCCGAAGGAGCGTGTGGTCGACATGCTTCGCGATCATGTCTGGCAAGGCGAGGAACTCACGACGTTCGTCAAGGACATGTTCTACAAGGACGCCTTCCTCGCCACCTCGACTTTGACCGCAGCCCCCACTGGCTCCGCGCCAGTTCCTTCGGACTCGGGCCCTGTTCCTCCACGGGTCAGCGCTGCGGCGCTCGATCAGCTCGTGGTCCCGGTCAATCTCGAAATCCCCTTGACCGGCGAAACCGAAGGACGGGTCGCGGTGGGTCGCTGGTATAAGGCGGTGGACAACCCGGGAATCTTCGTGACCACACTGCGGCCCGATGTCGTGGCTCCCGGCGTCATCGCCGAACAGGGGAACCGTGTTTCAGCGCTCGACGCGACCGAGTCAGGAGCGCTTGCCTTTCTCGTGGCCTTCGACCTCGCGCAGTTCGACATGGGCTTCCGGGTTGGAACGGATCACCCGCGTGTTGACTGGTCGGACGCGGTCCAGCCCGCCATTCGCGGAAACTCCACAACCGGTCCGGATGGAATACCCTCGGCTGAACCGCTCGTCCGAACCGGAATGCTCAGTCCCATTGAGGCAAGCCGCGTGGCGGCCACGTTCACCGGCGGTTTCAAGCGGACTCATGGCGCGCTGCGTTCCAATGGCGCGCACTACGGCTTCATCGAGAACGGCGTGGTGCTGAGCAAACTCCAGGCCGGCCTCGCTACGGTGATTGGTCTCGAAGACGGATCCATCACGCTCAAGACGTGGACCGACGAAGACAGGGCCAGCCTGCCCCGCATCCGCTATGCGCGTCAAAACGGCGTCCCGATCCTCGAACGCGATGCGTCGACCGGCCTCGGGACACCTGGACCTCAAGTGCGCAACTGGGGCGGCGGCAACTGGTCCGGCTCAGTCGACAAGAAACTGCGAACCCTGCGCGCAGGTCTGTGCCTGCAGGAGAACCAGGGACGCCAGTACCTGATCTACGGCTACTTCTCGACCGCCACGCCCTCGGCCATGGCGCGCATCTTCCAGGCCGCCGGATGCGGCTATGCGATGCAGCTCGACATGAACGCGCTCGAACACACGTATATGGCGGTCTATCGGCGGCAGGGATCGACGCGTCTCACCGAGCATCTCATCGACGGCATGGAGGTGGTCGACGGGTCGAAGGGCGGGCAGACGCTCCCCCGTTTCGTGAGCGTCGCGGACAACCGCGACTTCTTCTACCTCCTCAGGCGCTCGGCCCGGTGAACCGTCCCGCGCGTCTTGCCTGCGCGGCGGTCGCTCTGCTTCTCACCGGCCAGAGCACGAGCCTCACGCGCGCCCAGGTTACGGCGATCACCGCTTCGAGCGTTCGCAACGAAGCGCTGCTGGCCGAGTTGAAGCGCGTCCATGGCCTGGACGATGAGGCGATGCGTCGCATCGAGGAGATCTTTGCGAGCTCGAGTCGCATCGGTCAGGGCAATTCCGCAGTGACGCAGCACCCGGCCACCCCTCAGGAATGCACTGCGAAACTCAAGGCCGCCAACGTTTCCTATGAGGACCCGGCGTCTGACCGGATCTGCGGGGCCAGGTACATGGCCCCGCTCTACGATCCCTCGCGGGAGAAGCCGGAAGACGCGAAGTCCTGCATCGATCGCTTCGAGTTCCCGAACAACCCCTGCTCGTATCCAGTGGTGTGGATCAAGGCGCGCGACGCTGCTCTCATCTGTCAGGCCGAAGGCAAGCGCCTGTGCGACGCCCATGAATGGGAAGGCGGATGCGCCGGGAGTCTCAAAGAGCCGGACTATGACTTCTCGCTTGCCCGGGGCAAGCCTGAGATGTCCGCGGCGGAAGCCATGCGCTCGGCCCACAATCGCAAGGACGCGGCGACGAAGTCATGGAGCTACGGACCCACGTATCAGAAGGGCATCTGCGGCACCTCGAGCGCGAAGACCGAAGGGTGCAGTGGCGGCGACTGGGCTCACTGCGGGTCCAACACGTTTCCCGCCGGCTACTTTCCCGCGTGCCGCAGTTCTTCAGGTGTCTACGACATCAACGGCAATGCGGCCGAGCACATGAATCTGCCGCTCGACGAGACTCAGATGTCGAGTCGCGGCAGCGCGACTCTGGGCGTCACGGAGATGAAAGGCAGCTGGTTCATCTTCGATCGCTACAAAGCGCATGAAGACTGGTGTCGTTGGCGCGCGCCGTTCTGGCACGGGACGAAGGTGATGGACAAGAACAGCCACCAGAACTATCACCTCGGTTTTCGCTGCTGCAAGTCGCTCACGGCCCCGAGATGAAGGGCGTCACAAAACTGCGCGACCGCGCCTGAAACCCCCGATAACCCGAGTACTGAAGAACACAGGTTCACTCACCTTGTTGACTGGCAGCCTGTGGTGTTGCGATGAGTTCAAGAATCGCTCGCTGATCGGCCCGGCACGCCTGTTGCTTGTCTAACCCTGCAGAAGACGTAACTACCCTCAATACCCTCCACCCAACTCTGCTCCCGTAAAGTCGGGAACCTCCTCCCAGAGGAGGAACGCTTAGGGAGGGGACGCAGCAAACGCTTCGCCCCCTCCCAAAAGCATTTTCTGCCGAGCACATCGACACCGATGTCCACTCGCTCGGCCGGCAGCGGGCTCCGATTCGGCTACCCTTCCTGCCAAGACAGGCATGACGACCCTTGAGATTGTCCGCCGGATCCTTGAAAATTCTAGATTCGTCTGCGGGCTTTCCGTAATCGCTCGGAGTCCGGGCGCCACGGGAAACATCGAGGGTCGCCCGGTCGGGGCCTTTTCAGCCGACTACGACGCTTGTCTGCTCTTCCTTCGTCTGTTCGGTGCCCGGCTTTCGGCTCCGCAGGCCTTCCGGCTTGGATAGGCTGAAGATCAGCGTCGGTGATACCGGTGCGGGGCTGACCGAGGCGCAGCTTGGACAATTGTTCCAGCC
>JANODX010000284.1:0-33527 GCA_031412915.1 Vicinamibacteria bacterium
GAAGGAACCGCCCGACGGGGGCCTGTGGTCCGGAGCGAAACTCGCCCGCTACGTGCGGGACCGGTGGGAGATCGAGGTGTGCCCCGAGACCGGGTGGCGATGGCTGAAGAAACTCGGCTTCCGGCTCGTTGTGCCGCGTCCCCGGCACCCCAAGGCCGCCGGTGCGGACGAACAGCGGAGGTGGCTTTGACGGACTCGAAGCCAACCTGGCCGCGCTGCGACAAGCGGACCCGAATCGCCCGGTGGAGTTGTGGTGCGAGGACGAAGCCCGACTCGGGTTGAAATCGGTCGCCCGGCGGGTGTGGGCGTTGAAGGGCACCCGACCGACGAGTTGCGGTCGGCCCCGCAGGACATCATCGACTACGACCTGCCCACCCACCCCCTCAAGGACGTGGACATCAAGCGGGCCAAGGACGCGCTCAAGAACGATCCGTTCTTCCAGCACTACCCGGAATGGGCGAAGGCCTTCGAGCTGCTGCTCAAGATGGGAAAACGCGCCGAGCAACAGGCGTTCGCCAAGCACGCTCTCAACTTCGTCATGGACGATTACCTGCCCGCGAAACTCAAGAACACGAAGTCCTTCCTTCCCTAGAAGCCCTCCAGGTCTTCGAGGGAGGCCGATCCGTCTAAAGCCGCACCCTATTGAAAAGCCTTTAAGCGATGCCCAACAAGAAAAAAACCAAAGCGACCAAAAAGCCCGCAGCGAAGAAATCCGTGGTCAAGAAAGCGGCAGCGGGCCGGGCCACGTCGAAGAAAGCCCTGAAGAAGACGCCGAAAGCCACGAAAGCGCCGAAGGCTCCGGCCCTCAAAACCGAGAAGAAAGCGGTGGTCAAGCTGACCGCGGCGGAAAAGGCCGCGGCCAAGGCGGCCCTCAAGGCGCAGAAGAAGCTCATGAGGATGGAGAGAGCGAAAGCCAAACTCGATGCGAAGATCGCGGCGAGGGCGCTCGCCAAGGAAGCGAAGGCCGCCCTCAAGCGAAAACTCCGAGAGGGTTTGGAAGGCCCCGGGGCGGATCTTCTGGGGGGCAAGGGCAAGGGACTGAACCTCCTGGTCGCTCCCAAGGGCAAGCCCAAGGCAGACAAGCCCGGCCGAAAGGTCAAGGCGCCTAAGCCGAGCAAGGGTCCGCAGTTCCCTCCCGGCACGGTCTTCCTGCCCGACGGTTTCAAGTCGCGCGAGGAGATCCAGTACCTCTTCCGAGGTGCGGTCGCCTGTGTCCGCGAATCCCTCGACGTCGCGGCCGCGGAAATACGCGCGAAGTCGGAGAAGCTCCAGCCCTCGACCTCCGAACGGGAACTCCTCGAACTCGCGCGCACCGCCGAGGAGCGCTTCCGGGGCGCGATCGAAGCCGCCCCTCCCAACCGCACGATCCCGACCAAGCGGACCTTTGCAAGTCTGGTCGAGAGGGCCCGGGCCCGGCGTCGCGAAATCGGGGCCTTTATGCGTGGGCTGGACCTCGGCCGGACCGAGCCTTCGCACCTCGACACCCATAGCGAAGCGAGCCTTCAGGGCCTGATGGAATGGGGGGCGCGGCTGGAAATGCTGGCGGATTCCCGCGAGGTGGACAAACCCGATTTCACCCAGCAGCACCGGGTCCTGGACCAATTGGAGAGCACCACCGAAATGCTCGTGGTGGACGTCGAACTGACCCTGCGCCGATACAAGGATCGGATGAGTGCCCGGGGTCTCGAACTCCCCACTCTCCCGGTTTGACAATGCCGCGACCGGTCGCCTAAAGTTGCAAGTTCCCGCGCAGCCCGTAGATCGGGACTTCCGCGAGGTTACCCAGCACCTTCGCACCCCCGTCGAATCACCAGAAGACCCCAAAAGAACTACCTAAATGGCGACCTTTGTCCCTTCCGCAAAAGACATCAAACGCGACTGGTTCCTCCTTGATGGCGAGAACGTGGTCATCGGCCGCCTGGCCACGGTGGCGGCCCGCCTCCTCGCAGGCAAGCACAAGCCGACCTACACGACCTTTCTCGACACCGGCGACCATGTGATCATCGTAAACGCCGCTAAAGTGGCTTTCACGGGCCGGAAACTCGAAGGCAAGCTTTATCGACGCCACTCGGGTTACATGGGGGGCCTCACGGAGACCCCGGCCAAAGACGTGCTGGTGAAGAAACCCACCCGCGCCGTGGAAGAAGCGATCAAGGGCATGCTTCCGAAGACCAAACTCGGAAACGCCATGTACACCAAACTGAAGGTCTATGCCGGGAGCGCTCATCGGCACGCGGCTCAGCGCCCGCAGACTCTTGACGTGAAAGCGAAGTCGAAGTAATCAAAGCGGAGCAAAAGAGAAATACCTTGGCCACAGCAATCACAGAAAACCTCGGCACCGGGAAGCGAAAGACCGCGGTCGCCCGCGTCCACCTCCGTCCCGGGAAGGGCGCCTTCGCCCTGAACGATCAGAGCCTCGATGAGTTCTTCGGCGGCCATGAAACCCTCAAGATGATCGTGCGCCAGCCGTTCGTGGCCACCGAGACCATCGAAAAGTTCGACGTCATCGCCACCATCAACGGGGGCGGAGTCGCCGCCCGCGCGGGCGCCATCCGCCACGGCATCGCCCGCGCCCTTCTCGATTTGAACGAAGAGTTCCGGGCTCGCCTCCGCAAGGAAGGCCTGCTCACTCGCGATTCGCGCATCAAGGAACGCAAGAAGTACGGGCAGAAGGGCGCACGCGCCCGATTCCAGTTCTCCAAGCGCTAGAAAGAATCTATGGAAACAACGCAGTCCGCCTCCGTCCCTCCGCCCCCCGCACCCCCGATTCAGGTGCCCTCGATCTCGATGGTCGATATCAAGGATCTGCTCGAGGCCGGCGTTCATTTCGGCCATCAGACCCGCCGCTGGGACCCGAAGATGCGCGAATACATCTTCGGCGAGCGCAACGGTATCTACATCGTCGACCTCCAGAAGACCCAGGCGATGTTCGGCGAGGCCCTTCGCTACGTCCACGATGTGGCCGCGAACGGCGGAGTCGTCCTGTTCGTGGGGACCAAGCGCCAGGCTCAGGACGTGGTGGCCGAAGAAGCCGTGCGTTGCTCGATGCCTTTCGTCAACGAGCGCTGGCTCGGCGGCTTGCTCACCAACTTCACCACGGTGAAGAAGAGCATCGATCGCCTCAAGCAGATCGAGATGATGCTCGCCGAGGGTCGCCAGGATCGCCTCACCAAGAAGGAGTTCAACGGCCTCGCCAAGGAACAGGTGAAGCTCGACAAGAACCTCAAGGGCATCCGCAACATGAAGAATCTGCCCGATGTGATCTTCGTGGTCGACACCAAGAACGAAGCCATTGCCGTGGCCGAGGCCCGCAAGCTGCGCATCCCCGTGGTCGGCATTGTCGACACCAACTGCAACCCGGACTTCGTGGACTACGTGATTCCCGGCAACGACGACGCGCTGCGCTCCATCCGCCTCTTCGCCAGCAAGATGGCGGACGCCGTGATCGCCGGCCGGTCTTTGCGCGAGGCGAAGTCGGCTGAAATGGCGGCCACGGCGCGGGCCCGTTCCGCGGCCACGGCGGCCGCCGCCACCGCAGCGGCGGCTGCGATCGCGGCCGCGGCGATAGCCCCCGCGGTCGAAGCCACGGTCTAGCCGATCAGAAAAGCGGCTGGCCTCCGGGCCGGCTCTCCGTCCTGGCCCCCGCGACCCCGCGGAGATTGCGCTTCTTTCGGGAACCATCTCCTTGGGGAACATCGATTCATCCCTTCCAGAAAAACACCTCTCTGCGATCCCGCTTTGGGAGCCGCTGATGACGAGGTCATAGCAGGAGACCCATGAACATCACCGCTGAATCCGTCCGAGCCCTTCGCGAGCAGACCGGCGCCGGAATGATGGACTGCAAGAGCGCGCTCGTCGAGGCCCAGGGCGACATGACCAAGGCCCAGGACGTCCTCCGCAAGAAGGGCCTGGCCGCCGCGGCCAAGCGTTCCGGCCGCAACGCCAGCGAAGGGATGATCGGACACTACATCCATCCCGGGGCCAAGGTCGGTGTTCTGGTCGAGATCGATTGTGAAACGGACTTCGTGGCCAAGAACGAAGGGTTTCAGGCTCTGGTGCACGATGTCGCCATGCACATTGCCGCCGCAGCGCCCGCCTACGTGACCATGGACGAAGTCCCGGCCTCGGTCATCGAGAAGGAAAGGGAAATCTACCGCGCCCAGGCCGTGGCCGCGGGCAAGCCCGAAGCGGTGGCGGACAAGATCGCGGAAGGCAAACTCAGGGATTTCTACTCGACCCAGTGCCTCCTCGAGCAGGCCTTCGTCCGCGATCCCAAGGTCACCATCGGCCAGCTCGTCCAGGAGAAGATCGCGGTGATCAAGGAGAACATCGTCGTCCGCCGCTTCGCGCGTTTCCGCGTGGGCGACGCGACACCGAGCAGCCCGACCGAGTAGCCTTGGCGCATGGCGAAACCAGCACCAGCCCGGCGATCGAAGGCGATGGGTGGGTCGCTTCCCGCCCCCCCAAGAAACCGTCCCGGGTCTGACCACCTTTCCCAGAAACCGGTCTACCGGCGGGTCCTGCTTAAGCTCTCGGGCGAGGCTCTGCTCGGAGCCAAGACTTTCGGGATAGACCGCGCCTTCGCCGACTACCTGGCCGAAGAAATCCGCGAAGCCCACGCCCTCGGAGTTGAAATGGGGATCGTGGTCGGTGGCGGCAACATTTTCCGAGGCGTTTCCGACGCCGCCTATGGCATGGACCGGGTCTCGGCCGATCACATGGGGATGCTCGCCACCGTCATCAACGGCCTGGCCCTTCAGGACGCGATGGAGAGGGCGGGTCTCGCCACCCGGGTGCTCTCCGCCATCGAAATGCGCCAGGTGGCGGAGCCCTTCATCCGTCGCCGGGCTATTCGCCACATCGAGAAAGGCCGGATCGCCATCTTCGCCGCGGGGACGGGCAACCCCTATTTCTCGACCGACACCGCGGCCGCGCTCCGAGCCACCGAGATCAAGGCCGAGGTCATCCTCAAGGGCACGCGGGTCGACGGCGTCTACGACCGGGATCCCCTGAAATTCCCCCAGGCCAAGAAGTTCGCGGAAATCAAGTACCTCGACGTCATTCAACGCGGCCTCAAGGTCATGGACAAGACCGCGATCGCCCTGGCCATGGAGAACAAGCTTCCCATCATTGTGTACAACATCAAGAAGAAGGGCTTCTTGAGGCGGGTCCTCATCGGCGAGAAGGTGGGAACGCTCGTCTGCGATTAGGCGCCCCTGCCTTCCGCCCAGGTGACTGGCGGAAGACCGCAGCAACCCAGATCCGAGCACTTTTGCGAAAGGCCTCCAGACGAAATGGCGACATTGAAAGAGACGCTTGAAAGCGCGAAGCACCGTATGGACAGCGCGGTCGAGGCGGTCCGTCGGGAGTTCTCCTCCCTGCGCGCCGGGCGAGCGAACGCCTCCATGCTCGATTCCGTGAAGGTCGACTACTACGGGACGATGACTCCGCTCAATCAGGTGGGAAACATAGCGGTGCCGGATCCGGCCCTCATCACCATCCAGCCCTGGGACGCGGCGCTCGTGCCCGTCATCGAAAAGGCCATTCGCACCTCGGGCCTCGATTTGAACCCCGCGACCGACGGCAAGCTGATCCGCATTCCCATTCCCTCCCCGACGGAAGAGCGCCGCAAGGCGCTGGTCAAGCTCGCCCACAAGGCCGCCGAAGAAGGCAAGGTCGCGATCCGCAATGTCCGGCGGGACGCCAACGACCACTTCAAGAAGATGAAAAAGGCGTCTGAGCTCTCCGAGGACGACGAGAAGCACGCCGAGGCCGAGACCCAGAAGATCACCGACGGCGCCATCGCCAGGGTCGATGAGATGCTGAAGAAGAAGGAAGCGGAAATCCTTCACGTCTAGTCGAAGAATCACGGAGGACGAGTCGCCATGACGTTCACCCACCTCGACTGCACCAGGTGCGACGCGACCTATGCGAAGGGTCAGCGCCTCAACTTGTGCGCCTGCGGCGCGCCCCTGTTCGCGCGATACGACCTCGTCACCGCGGCTTTGGACATGCGGCCCGGGCACCTGGAACTGCGGGAGAAGACCCTCTGGCGCTACCGGGAGGTCCTCCCGGTCGAGAATCCCGAGCATCGGCTGTCCCTGGGCGAAGGCATGACGCCGTTGCTCGAAACGCCGACCCTGGGCCGGGCCCTCGGACTGCCCCTCGCTCTGGTCAAGGACGAAGGCGGAAATCCCACCGGCTCCTTCAAGGCGCGCGGCCTGGCTCTCGCGGTTTCCATGGCCAAGGCCCTCGGAGCCACCGACGTCTGCCTGCCGTCGGCCGGCAACGCGGGCAGCGCGCTTGCGGCCTACGCGGCCCGGGGCGGCCTCAAAGCTCATGTCTTCGTGCCCAGGGACATCGCGGAAGTCTTCCTCATGGAAACGTTGTCCTACGGCGCCCAGGTCGAGACCGTCGAGGGGCTCATCACCGATGCGGGCCGGGTCTGCGCGGGCCTCGCCAAGGAGCATGGCTGGTACGAGTGCGCGACCCTCAAGGAACCGTACCGGGTCGAAGGCAAGAAGACCATGGGCTACGAAATCGCCGAACAACTCGACTGGACCCTCCCCGACGCGATCTTGTACCCCACCGGAGGCGGAACCGGACTCATCGGAATGTGGAAGGCCTTCGAGGAGATGGAAACCATGGGCTTCATCGGCCCCAAGCGCCCTCGGATGTACGCCGTTCAGGCCGACGGCTGCGCGCCCATCGTCAAGGCGTTCCATGAAGGCAAGGACGAAGCGCCCATGTGGGAGGGAGCCACCACCCACGCCCACGGTCTCCGCGTGCCCAAGGCCCTCGGAGATTTTCTGATCCTGCGCGCGCTGCGCGCGAGCCACGGCGCCGCCATCGCGGTGAGCGAGGCCGAGATCATCCAGGGCGTCAAGCTCATCGCCCGGACGGAGGGCTTGTTCGTCGCTCCGGAAGGCGGCGCTTGCGTCACCGCGGCCATCAAACTGAAAGCCTCCGGGCACCTCTCGGCCGAGGACCGCGTGGTCATCTTCAACACCGGGACCGGTTTCAAGTACGTCGAGAACATGAAGCCCCTCTGGAACTAGTCTCCATGGCGGCAAAGCCCCGGAGGCGAAAGGGAGCGGTCCCAAAAAAGCCCCGCGTCCACGTGATGTTCACGGGCGGAACGATCTCGATGAAGATCGATCCCCTGACCGCGGCGGCAATACCGGCGCTGTCCGGCCGGGACATCGTCTCCCAGGTCCCCGGCCTGCGGCGGGCGGCCCGCTTGACCCTCGAAGACTACGCACGGCTTCCCGGACCCCACGTCAACCCTCGCTGGATGTGGGGCCTCAAGAAGCGGATCGAGGCGCATCTCGCGGATCCGAAGGTCGACGGCGTGGTGGTGGCCCACGGTACTGACACCATCGAGGAAACCGCTTTCCTCGTGGACCTCACCACCGAGACTTTGAAGCCCGTGGTCTTCTGCGGGGCGATGAGGACCCTGGGCGAGCCCGGATCGGACGGCCCCTCGAATCTCCGCATCGCGGTGCAGACGGCGGCGAACCCTCATGCGCGCGGCCACGGCGTCCTCATCGCGGTGGGGGAACAGATCCTCGCCGCGGGCGAGGCGGTGAAAACCCACACCCAGAATCTCGGAGCCTTCAAGAGCGAGATCGGACCGGTGGCCATCCTCGACCGGAGCGGCGTCCGCTTCGTTCGCAGCGCGGTTCGGCGAAGGTTCGTGCAGACCGGATCGATCGAACCCCGGATTGACCTCCACGTCATGGCCGCGGGCACCGACGACATCCTTTTGCGGGCCTCGCTCGCTCGGGGAGCCCGGGGACTGGTGATCGAAGGAACAGGTGCGGGCAACGTGTCGCCCCTCGCCGTCCCCGCCATTCAGGACGCGATCAAAGCCTCGGTCCCCGTGGTGATCGTGTCGCGCTGCGGAGCAGGGTCGGTAGCACCTCTGTATGGATATCCCGGCGGCGGCTCGCAGCTAAAGAAAATGGGATGCGTCCTCGGCGGCGACCTCGTCGGCCAGAAGGCGCGGATTCTCCTGATGGTGGCGCTTGGGGCCGGCCTCTCCGACCTGGCCCTCAAGCAGCTCTTCGAGCCGTCCTGAGCAGGCACCTGGTCTTCGCAGGCGGTGCCCCTCCCCTCCTACGATGCGGCCCGGCGCGCGGGCGCAGGCTGTTTCTTCACCACCAGATTGGCGCCGTACCAGATCCGGGTCTTCGTGATCGAGACTCCCGTGGGGGTGAGAGTGAGGCCCGCACTCGTGCCCTTCACCGCGACGGTGTCTCGAAACGAAACGGGCAGGGTCATTGAATGGAGCCAGTTCGTCGGCAGCCTGGCCTTGAATCCCTGCGCGACCAGATCCCTCACCTTCTGGCCAACCGCGGCCTTTCGTAGCGCGGCCTGGCACACCGCGTTCCGGCTCTCGATGAGGTCGTCCACGAAGTCCCACGTCTGCTGGGGCGGCTCGATCTTGAAAGCGATCTCCACCGGGGCGATGACGGGGCGCACCAGGAGTCGCTCGCCCTTCGGCTCCACGTCGAATCGCCCTTTGAGACGGATCTGAACCGGAGGAACCGTGGCCCGCAGATCGTGCTCGCCCGACAGATCGCCACAGAGGGCACCCGCAATTTTCTGACCGTCCCAGGCAAAGACCAGGTTGGCTTTGACGTCGCCGGCCTCGACGCTCACCGGCAAATCGATGCTGATCCGGTTCGAACCAAAGGTGAGTTTCGGCGCCCTCGGTTTCAACATCGCCTTGACCTCCTGCACGTTTACAGTCAACGCGTAGCGCCCCAGCGTCATCAATCCCAGGAACGTTTTGGCCCGGATTACGTCGGAGCGTCTGACCTTGACCACATCCTTCAAGGACAGCCGGACATTCTTCAGGGGCCCGGTGAGCGCTTCGGAGACGACCGATTCCACCAGGGTCGTGGGCAGACCTAGCAAGACGCCCCCGGCGGGCGCATCCGTGAGCTTCGAGTCATCGGAGAGCAAGGACCGTAGTTCGTCTTGAAGGGCGCGGCGCTCGATCCGGAGCGCCTCGATCCGAAGCTCAGTGGGATCCACCGTCGGCGCCTGGGCGCGAGCCGTGACCTGGGCGAGGGCCACCGCGAAAAAGCCCCAACCGCCGAGGAACGAGCCCCTCATCGTCCCGCCCCCTCGCCGGTTCGCTGCCATCCCGAGGTCGTGACGTTGATCAGCGCCCAAAGGCGGCCCGACAGGGGGAGAACCTTCGACACCCGGGCGTCGAGGGGCAGGCGACCGGACGGAATGGTCACGCCACCTCCCGAAAACCCGGGCAGGTCGATGCCGTGTTCGATTCCGACGGGTATGCGAACCGGAGGCGCCAGATCGCGCAGGGCAACGAGGCCACGGGCGCCCAGGAGACGCACCAGATCCTTGATCCACTCCACTTCGGCGCCCATCGCGGCCGCACGGATCGGTTCCCAGCCGTCGAGCACGATCTCCGCCTTCAAGACGCCGGTTTCCTTGTCTATCTCGAGGTCCTGAATTCCTCCCAGCAAAACCAGATCCGCGAACGTGCCCGGCTCGGCGAGCGCCCAGATGCGGCCCTCCAGTCGGACGGATCCTTGCATCGCGCGAAAACTCACGACCACTCGCTCGATGCGCGCTCTGAACCTGTCGGCCACCGTCTGCTCGATGGGGAGCGCCTCCGAGAGGGTCGCCTGAACGGTCTCCTCGGACACGGCGATGGCGACCGCGTCGGCCGGAAACAACGTCCCCTGCCTGGCGTCCTTGATGGCGTCCTTCAAAGCCGCGACCTGGCGCTCCATGAGGTTCAACTCCGAAGCCTGCGGCGAGTCCACCGCAGGGGCGACCGACGCACGGCGACAGCTCAGGGACAACAAAGAAGCGGCGACTAGGAGGAGAATGGGCGACCGTATGAGCATTGCAGAGGATCATCGCACCGACCGAGCGCTGTTGAAGGACGTGAAGGATCTCTATTCACGATTCCTTTTGGCCTCGCCCGGGCGCCTGCACTTCGCCGCCCACTCGCATCACCCCTGGCCCAACGTCACGCGCGACGCCCAGATCGAGGCCTGGGATGAGGCCGCGTCGCTCGCGGACCTGAAGTGGGACCGGATCTTCGGCGCCGTGTTCAAGGAGGCCCAAGGCCATGTCGCGCGCATCCTCGATCTGCCCAGAGCAGATCAGATCGCCTTCGCGCCGAACACCCACGAGTTCCTGGTCCGAATCTTGTCCTGCTTCCCGCCGGGGCAGAGGATCAAGGTGGTGGCCACGGATTCGGAGTTCATGAGTTTTTCGAGACAGATGGCGCGACTCGAGGAAGAGAACCTGGTCGACGTGGTGCGCGTCGCCGCCGAGCCCTTTGGAACATTCACCGCTCGCTTCATCGAAACCGAGCGCGCGTCGAACCCCGATCTGGTCTTCCTGAGCCAGGTCTTCTTCAACTCGGGATTCGTGGTTCCAGGCCTGGAGGGCATCGTGGCCGCGGCGCCCCGGAAGGCCCTGGTGGTGATCGACGGCTATCACTCGTTCTTCGCGGTTCCCACCAGTCTGCGGGCCGTCGCGGATCGCGCGTTCTTTCTCGCGGGAGGGTACAAATACGCCCAGAGCGGCGAGGGCGTCTGCTTTCTCGCCGTCCCTCGCGACTTCGACCGCCGGCCCATCAACACCGGATGGTTCGCCGGCTTCGGGTCGCTGCAAGGCGGCGAGTTCGAGCGCGTGGGCTTCTCGAACGACGGTTTCCTTTTCATGGGCGCCACCTTCGATCCGGTGGGTCTCTATCGCTTCAACGCGGTGGCTCGGCTCTTCGCCTCGCGCGACATCACGGTCGGCCGGATCGACGCCCACGTGAAGGGGCTTCAGCGCCATTTCCTGAACCTCCTGGCGCAGAAGGCGCGCGCTTCGATCTCGACCGTCGATCTGATCGCCCCCGACGATGGTATCGCCGGCCTCGGGCACTTTCTGACCTTCAGGCGCGAGGATGCCGCAGCGATCTCCGAGCGTTTGGCCGCGAGGAACGTGATCGTCGATCACCGAGGGGATCGCCTGCGCATCGGATTCGGGCTCTACCAGGACGCGGCCGATGTGGAGGCTTTGGCGGCAGCTCTTTAGGGGCTCTCCCCAAAAGGCGCGCGATTTTCGATGGAGACCACCGGAATGACTTCGAGACCCAGGATACTTGCCTTCGCGGGGAGCGCGCGGACGGATTCGCTCAACAAGAAACTCGCCCGCATCGCCGCCAGATGCGTGGAGGACGCGGGTGGCGAGGTCACATTACTGGATCTGCGCGATTTCCCCATACCTCTGTACGACGGCGATCTGGAGGCGCGGGAGGGCATGCCCCCCTTCGCGTTGAGGCTTCGTGAACTCTTCCTCGCGCACCACGGCCTGCTCGTGGCGAGCCCCGAGAACAACGGCTCGGTCGCAGCCCTCACGAAGAACACCATCGATTGGCTCAGCCGGGACTATCTGGGGCGGAGCGGCCTCGAGCCCTATCGCGGGAAGGTCGCGGCCATCATGGGCGCGTCCCCCGGGGGATTTGGCGCCATCTCCGGGCTCGCTCATCTGCGGCAGATTCTGACCAAGCTGACGGTTCTCGTGATCCCGGATCAAGTCACCCTGTCCCACGCGGACGAGGCCTTCAACGACGACGGCTCTTTCAGGGATGCTCGGCAGCAACGAGCCGTGGCCGCGGTGGCGAAGCGTCTCGTCGAAGTGACGGCCCGAATGGAGCCGTAAAGGCCGGCGGACGATTCCGCGCGACGCATCCGCGTGCTCTCCCGGTTTTCGCTCCTCGCCCACCTTTGCTAGCCTCGGCCTGAACCAAGCGGAAAAGGGAGCCGCCAGAGAGAAAGCCATGACCAAAGACACACTGTCGATCACCGATAACCGCACCGGCAAGGTTTACGAGATCCCCATCAAGAACGGGACGATAAACGCGATCGACATAAGGCAGATCAAGGTGGCGGCCGACGATTTCGGCCTCATGTCATACGACCCCGCGTTCACGAACACCGCCTCGTGCACCTCCCGCATCACCTTCATCGACGGCGACCTCGGCATCCTCAACTACCGGGGCTATCCGATCGAGCAGCTCGCGGAACAGTCGAACCACCTCGAGACCACGTACCTCCTGCTGAATGGCGAGTTGCCCACGCGGCCTCAATTCGAAGCCTTCACCTCCGAGATCACGCACCACACCATGGTGCACGAGAACATCAAGGAACTCATCGACGCCTTCCGCTACGACGCGCATCCGATGGGCATGGTGATGTCGGTAGTGGCGGCTCTCTCGACCTTCTACCCCGAATCGAAGAAGGTTCGCGACAAGGCGACCCGACGCCGTGAAATCCATCGCCTCATCGCGAAGATTCCCACCATCGCCGCCTACGCCTTCCGGCATCGATCCGGTCTGCACTACGTGCTGCCCGACAACGAGCTGAGCTACTGCGGCAACTTCCTGAACATGATGTTCAAGCGCACCGAGGGCAGCTACAAGGTGAATCCGGTGCTGGAGAAAGCACTCGAGGTCCTCTTCATCCTTCACGCCGATCATGAGCAGAACTGCTCGTCCACGGCCATGCGCGGCGTCGGCTCCTCCGAGAGCGATCCTTATTCCTCGATGGCCGCGGCCATCGGCGCGCTCTACGGCCCCTTGCATGGAGGCGCGAACGAAGCCGTGCTCCGGATGCTCAACGAGATCGGCAGCAAGAGCCACGTCGCGGACTTCATCAAGGATGTGAAGACCTCCGGGGGCGACGTCCGCCTCATGGGCTTCGGCCACCGGGTGTACAAGAACTTCGATCCCCGGGCCAAGATCATCAAGAAAATGGCCGATCAGGTCTTCGAAATCACCGGCCACAATCCGCTCCTGGAGATTGCCGTCGAGCTCGAACGCATCGCCCTCGAAGACGAATACTTCATCAAGCGGAAGCTCTATCCCAACGTCGACTTCTACTCCGGGATCATCTACCAGGCCATGGGCTTCCCCGTCGACATGTTCCCCGTCCTCTTCGCCATCCCCCGCACCGCCGGATGGCTCGCCCAGTGGGACGAGATGATCGAGGACGTCAAGGAGCAGAAGATCGCGCGGCCGCGGCAGGTCTACCTCGGTTCGGGCAAGCGCGACTACACCGTGATGTCCAAGCGCGGGTAACCCCTCCAAACAGACGGGCCTGGTCGCCCTGAAGTGAATAGCAGGGGCGCCCTCTTCTAAATAAGGTTTCCCATGAATGCATCGTCGTTGCGCGCTCAGACCGTGTCGCTGGTCTTCCTTCTCGGCGCCGCGTCGAGTGCGATGGCCCAGCGGCCAACCTACCCGCCCGAGGAGTTCGTGGCGCGCCGCGCCAGGCTGATGGCGACGCTTCCCGCGGGAACGCCCGTGATGATGTTCGCGGCCACCATGCCGCAGCCGGGGATTCGCTTCCGGCAGGACAACGACTTTTTCTACCTCACCGGAAACGAAGACCTCTCCGCCATTCTCTTTCTCGACCCCGCGCGTAAGGAGTCGTTCCTCTTCCTCCCCCGGCAGCCGCCCCGACAGATCGAGGTGGACGGACCGAACTGGCTGGAAGAGAAGGACGCCGCGAAGACCTACGGATTCGCCGCGATCCATCCGCTCCCTTATCTCGAAGAGTTCCTGGCCCGACGCCGCAACGGAGCGGCCCAGACCCTCTACGTGCGGCTGTCAGAACGCGATGAGGTCGACATGAGCCGCGGAGACAAGGCGCTCCACGCGGGGCGGCGCATGAGTTCGAGCTTCGGCACCCAGCCGACCGAGGACGCGTGGCGAATCGAAGAACTGCGCCGCCGCTATCCCCATTTCGAACTGAAGGACATCTCGCCCGCCCTCGACGCCCTCCGAGTGATCAAGACGCCGCGCGAGATCGAGATCCTGCGCCAGAACGGAAAGATCTCCGCCGAAGGCATCAAGCGCGCGATCGCACATACGAAAGCGGGCCGGTACGAGTACGAGCTGGAGGCCGAGGCGCGGTACGCCTTCGCCCGAGGCGGTTCGGAGATGGACGCTTATCCCGCAATCGTGGGCTCGGGCCCGAACGTGAACACCTGGCACTACAACAAGAACTCGCGCGCGCTCCGGAACGGCGATCTCATCGTCATGGACTACGGCGCCTCCCTCGGCTATCAGACGATGGACATCACGAGGACCTGGCCCGTCTCGGGGACGTTCGACCAGCTTCAGGAGCGCGCCTACCGCGCGGATCTCGAGGCCCAGAAGGCCATCATCGCGGCCATGCGGCCCGGCGCGACCAGAGCGGAAACGCGAGAGATCTGCCGGAAGATCTTCGAGAAGTGGGGCTTCGGCGATCAGCAGCCCGGATCCGCCGGCCACTTCGTGGGCCTCGCGGTTCACGACGTGGGCGACGCGAACGAACCGTTCAAGCCCGGCATGGTGATCGCGGTGGAGCCCATCATCGAGATCAAGGAAAAGCGAATTCACATCCGCATCGAAGACACCGTCTTGATCACCGAAGGCGAGCCGGAGATTCTGTCGAAGGACGTGCCGAAGGAACTCGACGAACTGCTGGCGTTGATCCCGAAGGTGAAGTAGGTCTCCAACGCCAACCGTCAGCCCTGCGAAAGCCGGGATGCGAAGCCACCCGGGAGCAACAGCCATCATTGTTGTGGCCCGCGGGGCCCCGGCGCGAGTGGGCTTGCTGCGCCGGGGACGGCGGGTGCGTCACACTTCGACGCGTTTCGATGGAATCGTGTGTTCCTTACCCGCCTCGGATCGGCGAAGTGGAAGCCCTCCGATGGAGTGACTCGCCTCTACGCCCCGGGCGCATGCAAGCCCACCCGCACCGAGCCCCGCTCCATCTCCGAGGGTGGGCCCGTTTGCATGGCCACCCCAGCGGGGTTGCCCAGGAATCTCAACGTAACGGCCCCTACGTGCCGCCCTCCTCCTATACTCGAATCTTCTATGTTCGCTTTCATCGCCGGAGCGGATCCACCTCGTCTGTCCCTCCGGTCTCCCTGGGCCATAACCAACAGGAGCGGGGCTCGGCGCGGGTGGGCTTGACTGCGTGGCCCAAGGCCAGGCGGCGCGCTCGGGGCGTCCCCCAGGGGGAGGCTTCGCGCTGGAGGCGAGTCGCGCCGACGATTGGCGTCCTTTCGCCGATTCGAGGCGAGTAAGGAAGACACCATTCCGACGTTCCGCAACGCCAGTCTGACGCACTCGCCGTCCCCGAGCGCGCCGCCTGGCCTTGGGCCACGCAGCGAGCCCCCCGTGTCGAGACCCGCGGGCCACAGCGATGACGCCCCGGTTTCTGACCGCTGCCCGAGCCTCCTCCGATCGAAAGAGGCGGCAAGGATCCGCCCGAGCAAGGAGCCGAGGCTTGAGCTCAGGCTCAGCAGGTCGTTGGCGCTTCGACCGTTTCTCCGCGGCAGGCGGCGAGGTAGCGGCGGATCGTTTCGGCGAGGCCCAGATACAGGGCGTCCGCGAGAAGGGCGTGGCCAATCGAGGCCTCGTTGATCTCCGGCACTTCGCGGGCCAGACGCGGGAGGTTTCGCAGGTCGAGGTCGTGGCCGGCGTTCACGCCCATGCCGCAGGCCACGGCGGCCCGGGCGGTGGTGCGGACGCGCTCGAATTCGGCGTCGGCGCGCATGGTGCCCTGGGCCTCCGCATAGGGGCCCGTGTAGATCTCGATCCGCCGCGCGCCGGTCTTCGCCGCCTCCTCGATGGCGTCGGCATTTGCGTCCATGAAGATCGCGGTACGAATGCCGCGGGCGTTGAGGCGCGCGATGACGGGAACAACGCGAGCGGCCTCCCGTGGAAGCGCGAATCCGTGATCGCTGGTGATCTCGCCGGGGGTGACCGGCACGAGCGTGCACTGATCCACCTGGAGTTCGCAGGCCAGGGCGATCAGCTCTTCCCGCGCGTCGCCTTCGAGATTGAACTCGACGTTCCGTTCGGCGCACAGCGTGCGCAGTTCCCGCACGTCCGCCTCACGGGTGTGGCGGTTGTCCTGCCGCCAGTGCAGCGTGATTCCCGAGGCCCCGGCGTCGATGCAGGTGAGCGCGGCCTTAGGCAGCGACGGATTCGTCCCTCCACGAGAGTTTCGCAGGAGGGCGACCTTGTTGAGGTTCACGGACAGCGCGATGGCCATGGAGACCGATGATGTCCGTTACAGGCCCAGGGTTTGGTGAGGAGAGTCGCAGATCCCATTCGAAGCGCGCGCATTCGAGCCTGCTCTGGGCTACTCCTCGATCTGCTGCGCGAGGTAGTTCTCGATCCCAATGTCCTTGATCTGCTGGAGCTGAGCTTCGAGCCAATCCACGTGCTCCTCCTCATCCACCAGGATCTTCTCGAGCAGGGCGCGCGTTCCGTTGTCGCCCTTTGAACGGCACAGTTCGACCCCTTTGTTGAGGCGCTCCACGGCCTCCCGCTCGAGCTTCAGATCGTTCTCGTGCTGCTCGGGGACGGTGTTGCCCACGTTGATCTTCATGTACTTCTGCATGTTGGCCGTGGCGTCGAGGTAGAGGATGCGCTCGATGATCTCCTGCGCGTGCTTCATCTCCTCGATCGACTCCTTGCGGGAGTGGTCCGCAAGGCGCTTGTAGCGCCAGTTCGCGCAGATCATGGAATGGATGAAGTACTGGTTGATGCCGGTCAGCTCAGCGCTGAGAACCTCGTTCAACAAGTCGACGATTTCCTGAGTCACCTTCATTGCATCACCTCCACAAAGTAGCTGCCATTCTAGTTCGCCTAGAGCGTGGGCAAAACAAGCGTAGCCTTGGTCCTGTGTGACTCGACGGATCTTCATCGGCGACGTCCAGGGGTGCCGGGAGGAACTGGAACGCCTGCTTGGCATCCTCAGGTTCGACCCCGCCACGGACTCTCTCGAGCCGGTCGGCGACTTCGTGAACCGCGGTCCGGACTCTCTCGGCACACTGCGCCTTCTGAAGAGACTCGGGGCGGGCGGAGTTCTCGGCAACCACGATCTGCACCTGCTCGCCGCCCGACGCGGAGAGCGGAGGATGAAACCAGGGGATACCCTGACTGCGGTGCTGGAAGCGCCGGATTGCGACGAGCTTCTCGCCTGGCTCCGCGCCAAACCGTTCGTCAAGACCTGGCCCGGCATCATCCTCGTCCATGCGGGTTTGAGTCCCGGCTGGGCAGACCCCGTGGCCGAACTCTCAGGACTCGATCCCGAGGTCCGCCATCCCAACATCGATATCGCCACCAGGCTCCGGTGGTGCGACGAGTTCGGAAACATGCCGAAGCCCGAGACCGACCCGCCCCTCGTGCCCGGTTTCCGGCCCTGGCCAGACCACCTCGAAGGCCGATTCAAGGAGATCATCGTGTTCGGGCACTGGGCGCGCCCCGGCCTGGTCAAGCGCCGGGGTTTCCGCGGCCTCGACACCGGCTGCGTCTGGGGCGGACGACTGACCGCCTGGATCGCGGAAGACGACACTTTCGCGAGCGTACCCGCGACCCGCCAATACGCGCCGTTCTAGATGGAGGCCGCGGCCATGACGGCGAGAGCGCGCTCCTGTATGGTCCCTTGAACCCTTGACCTTCCGCTACATCATCCGCGTCATTTCGGCGATTTGAAGAGGTGTTTGAGCTATGACCCAGAGCGATCTCTCCAGACGGCGCTTCATCGAGGCGAGCGCCCTCGTCTCCGTCGCCACCACTCTGGCCAGCCGCACGGAGGCTGCGGCCGCGGCCGCCGATGGACCTTCGGGGTTCTTTCAGGCACCTCCCCTACCCGTGGTCCGGGTGGGCTTCGTGGGGGTCGGACTCCAGGGCACGACGCACGTGAAGAATCTTCTGGACATCGACGGCGTCGAACTGCGCGCAGTGTGCGACATCGCACCCGAGAAAGTGGCGCAGGCGCAGAGGCTTTCGCGCGAGGCGGGTAAGCGCGAGCCCAAGGGCTTCACGAACGGGCCGCGCGACTTCGAGAGGCTGTGCGCGGAAGAAGACCTCGACCTCGTCTATACCGCAACACCCTGGGAATGGCACGTGCCCGTGATGCTCGCGGCCATGAAGAACGGGAAGCACGCGGCCACGGAGGTGCCGGCGGCACAGACCGTGGAGGACTGCTGGAAGCTCGTCGAGACCGCGGAGAAGCAGAAGAAGCACTGCCTCCTGATGGAGAACTGCTGCTACGACCGGCCCGAGATGATGGTTCTCCACATGGTCCGCAAGGGCCTCTTCGGCGAGGCCATGCACGCCGAAGTCGGGTATCAGCACGACCTGCGCGCGATCAAGTTCGAGACCCGCAACGAAGGTCTGTGGCGCCGGGCTCATGCGACCAGACTCAACGCCAATCTCTATCCCACCCACGGTCTTGGCCCGGCCGCGCAGGCCATGGACATCAACCGCGGCGATCAGTTCGATTACCTCGTGGCCATGGCCGGCCATTCGCGGGGCCTGCAGGATTTTCAGCGCGAACATCTGCCCGCGGACGATCCGCGACGCCAGGAGCGGTACGTGCTGGGCGACGTCCATACCGCCATGATCAGAACGAAACTGGGAAAGACCATCTCCCTCGTCCACGACACGAATCTGCCCCGTCCCTATGCGCGCTACAACGTTTTTCAGGGAAGCAAGGGGATCTATAACGGCTTCCCCCCGCGTTTCTACTTCGATGGGCAGACCCCGGCTCACGAATTCAAGGAACTCGACAGCTTCGCGGCCACCTGGGACCATCCGCTGTGGAAGGCCGACCGCGTGATCAACGCGAAGAACGGCCACGGCGGCATGGACTTCCTCGAGGATCTTCGGCTGATCGAGTGTCTGCAGCAGGGCCTTCCCACCGATTACGACGTCTACGACGCGGCGGCGTGGAGTTGCATGGTCGAGCTGACCGGGAGGTCGGCGGGGGCGCGTTCGAAACCCGTAGACGTGCCCGACTTCACCCGAGGACAATGGCGGAGCCGTCCGCCTCTCGGAATCATCGGCGGCTGATCAGGGGATCGAGGCGGACTCATGGCGAAGACAGATCACGACAAACGAATCGACTACATCGAGTTTCCCGTCGACGACGTGGGAGTGGCGAAGACGTTCTACCGCACCGTGTTCGGGTGGAAGTTCACCGACTACGGTCCGGGCTACGCGAGCTTCGAGGACGGTCGCCTGGCCGGCGGCCTGCGCGGAGGCGAACTGCCGACCCGCGGGGGGGCTCTGGTCGTGATCTACGCCAAGGCGCTCGAGGCGGTGCGCGCCGCCGTGATCGTCGCGGGCGGGAAGATCGTGATCGAGACCCACGACTTCCCGGGCGGCCGCCGGTTCCACTTCACGGACCCTTCAGGCAACGAACTCGCGGTGTGGAGCGACCTCTAGTCTGCCTCCGAGGCATTGATCTGGAATCGCCCGGGAAGCCTCGCCGGTCTCAGATCAGGCGACGTCGGACCAGCGGGGAGAGGCGGCGAAAGCCGCATGAATCATGCCGACGTGTGAGTAGGCCTGCGGGAAGTTCCCCCACATCTGGTTGGTGAGGGGATCCACATCCTCGGACAGAAGGCCCAGAGGCGCTTGGATCTGCTCGATGCGGTTCATGAGAGCCCGGGCTTCCTCCACTCTTCCCACGCGGCTCAGGGCTTCAACCAGCCAGAAGGAACACAGGGTGAAGGCCACGCTGGGCCGGCCGAAACCGTCGTCCGTCCGGTAGCGTTGGAGGAGGCCGCCGAGTTCGAGATCACTGCGAATGGCTTCGATGGTGCGGGCCGCTTCGGGGGACGAAGCCCCCACCAGGCCCAGGGTTATGACCTGCAGGAGGGATGCATCCACTTCAAGGTCGCCGGGAGCGGCAACCAGAGTTCGTCTTTGCGGATCGACGCAGGTCGAAAGAATGCTTGATTGCAGGGCAGCCGCCGCCTGGCGGTATCGAGCGGCTGTCCCGGGCGCATGAACGTCCGCGATCCGCGACATCCGATCCGCGGCGGCCCAGGACATGAGGGAACTGAAGGTCTGGGGACGCCACTTCTTCCGGTACTCCCAGATCCCCGCATCGGGCTGACCGGCGACCAGGATCGCCTTTTCGGTCAGGCGCTCGACCAGGCTTAGGACCGCCGGGGTCGCCCGATCTCGGAAGCGAGCATCCAGAAACAGCGGGGTCAGGGCCAGGACCATCTCACCAAAGACATCGTATTGGCGATGTTCGGCGGCCTGGTTCCCGACCCGAACCGGAGCGTGACCGAGATAGCCGGCCCAGTTCGCTTCGCTTCGCTCCTCAAGATCGCTTCGGCCGTCGATCCGGTAGAGGGGTCGAAGGTCGAGATCCGGAGATCCGGAGGCGACATTCAGCAGATACTGGGTGAACTGCTCGCGCTCCTCGAAATGACCGAGAAGACGGAAGGCGCCCAGAGTGTAGAAAGCGTCGCGGAGCCAGCAATAGCGGTAATCCCAGGTGCGCCCGCTGTCGGGGCTTTCCGGAATCGACGTGGTGTGCGAAGCGATGATCGCTCCGGTGTCTTCGAAGCAGTGCAGCTTGAGGGCCAGGGCCGACCGAATGACGCGGTCCTGGTAGTGCGGAGGAATGTCGCACTCTCGCACCCAGTGACGCCAGAAGCGGATCGTCTCGTCCTGGAAACGCTGGCACAATGGTCCGAGCGGCTCTTCGACGGGAGCGCCCCAGGAGAAGACGAAGTGCTTGCGCTCGGCCACCGCGAAGGGCTCGCCATTGAGATAGGAGAGAGGCGCGTCCGTGGTCAGGCGCACCTCGGTCCCGAAGCCGTGATAGCTGATGTGATGGGATCCGAACTCCTCGGACGGCCGCTCCTTCGACCATCCGTTCACGGGCGCGCAGCGAACCCGAATGCGGGGCGTTCCCTCGATGGGCTCGACGATGCGAACGATCTTGGTCGGCCGGTAGCTTCGTTGATGAACCACGAATCGGGGCGCGAAGTCGACGACCCGGAAGGAGCCCTCGGGCGAGGAGAACACGGTCTCCAGGACGTTGGTGTTCTCGATGTAACGCTGCTGGCCGGGAGCCAGGTTCGCGGGAGATATGGCGAAGGACCCTCCGAAGGGATCCAGCAGTTCTCCGAAGACGGGCTCGGAGTCGAATCGCGGCAGACAGCACCAGGCCACGGAGCCGTCCCTCCGCACAAGCGCCGAGAACTGGCCGTTTCCGATAAGCCCCATTTGATCAAGCACGACGCTCCTCCCCGCCCTGCAGCGAACGCACGGGCCACGGGCGGGTGCTATGGACTCCGGTCATTCGGGATGAGCCTCCCGGGCCGCGGCGCGACCAAAGCGGCCGATCCGTCTTTCCCGCTGCCGGAGTCGCGCCGCATCCACCAGCATTCGGCCGGCCCAGCGATAGACATTGAACTCGGCCAGAAAGGCGCGCATGGCGCGCATGCGGTCGCGCTGTTCGTCTGTGGGCATGGACAGGGCGGCGCTTACGGCCCGGCTCGCCTCTTCGAGGTCGTAGGGGTTTACGATGAGAGCCTCCGGCAGCTCCCGCGACGCACCGGTGAAGTGGCTGAGCACCAGCACGCCCTGCTCGTCGTCCCGTGCGGCCACGAACTCCTTGGCCACGAGGTTCATCCCATCATGGAGGCTGCTGACGTAGCAGACATCGGCGGCTCGATAGAAGCGGAATACGGTTTCGGGCTCATGGTGGGACCGCAGCAGGATGATCGGCCGGTAGGCTCCCGTCGCGAATCTGGCGTTGACGCGGGTCGCCACCTCCTCCACTCGCTCATTCAGACGCTGGTATTCCGGAATCAAGGTCCGGCTCGGGGCCGCCAGCTGAACGAAGGTGAACACTCCGCGAAGCTGCGGCTCGCGTTCGAGGAGGACCTCCACCGCACCGAGCCTCTCCTCGATACCCTTCGTGTAATCAAGGCGGTCGACTCCAACCCCCAGGAGAGCCTGCGGGGGGAGGCCCAGTTCGTTGAAGACATCGGCGCGGCACTGGGAAACGGGCTTCTGCCTCCTCGCGTTCTCGCTCGGCCACTCGATGGATATGGGATAGGGTCGAACCAGGGTCGACTGGCCCTTGTGCACCACCGCACTCAGCTCCCGGTCGATTCGGGACTCCAGGAAACGATCGGCCGCCTCCAGGAAATTGATGCAGTGGGCCTGGGTATGGAAGCCCACGATGCTGCTGCCCAGAAGGCCGGCGAGGATTTCATCCCTCCAAGGACAGATTCCGAAACGCTCCGCGTTGGGCCAGGGGATGTGCCAGAAGGTCAGGACCGTGGCCCGGGGGAGCCTTTCCCGGATCATCGCGGGGGCCAGAGCGAAGTGATAGTCCTGCACCAGAACAATCGGGTCGTCCGCGTCCACTTCCTCGCAAACCGCATCGGCGAACCGGCGATTGACGGCCTTGTAGTGCCGCCAGTCCTGGCTGCGAAACACTGGCCGGGTGTGGGCGAGATGGCAAAGCGGCCAGAGCCCCTCGTTCGAGAATCCGTAGTAGTAACCCTTCTCCTCCTCGGCGGAAAGCCAAAGGCGACGGATCTGATACGACTCTTCCCCGGGGGGCACGCGCACGCGCGAGTGCTGGTCCACCACGTCGCGATCGGCCGAGCCGGTACCGTGGGCCACCCAGACTCCCGAACAGGCGCGCATCACCGGTTCGAGCGCGGTCACCAGGCCGCTCGCGGGATGGACTATCCGGATGCCCCCGTCGCGGGCGCGGTCGTGGACGTATGGTTCCCGATTGGCGAGGAGGACCACACGCTCGCCCTGCAGGTGCCGGGTCAAAGTGTTCTTGAGACGCTGCGGCGTCCACAGGCCGCCGAGACCGTCAGCCTCCCGCTCGGTGGCGAGGCGATCCACCAGCTCTCGGACATCCTTGACGAAGGGTGCGAACTCGGGGCGGGGCGGGGTGCCCCGCAGAAGCGCGCGGAGCTCCTTGCTCCACCCCCGCCACGAAATTCTTCCGCCCACGATGGTCAGGATGGCGCTCGCTGCCGCGAGCAGAACGAAACCGGCGAGAAGGAAGTTCCGAGCGGTGGCCACCCGACGCTCGACGTAATCGAGATCATGGACCAGAACAATGAAGCCGTAGGTCGCTCGGTTCGGCTCCTCCCCCCGCAGCGGTATGGACATCACGTGCAGGGCGCCATGGCCAGAGGCTTCCGTGGCGGACCATTCCGCCCAGTCCACCGGCCCCGCATCTTCCCGCGGACGCATCTGGGCCTCGACAAATCGACAGTTCAAGTAGTCGGGATACGCCGCCGTTGCGGCGAGGACGGTGAGACTCAAATCGCAGGCGGCAACCGCAGTGATCCGCTCGTCCCTCGCGATATCGTCCAGGACCTTCCGGAGGGCCGCGGTCGCGGTTGGATCGCTGGTCCATAGACCCAGGAGCGCCTCTCGTGAGCCCGTGACCGCGAGGTGCGCCCGCAACTGGATGTCGCTTTCGAACCAGCGTCTTACCGTCTGGCCCACGAGCAGGAAGGCCACCAGAGTCAAAGCACCCAGACTCGCCACCAGGGTGACGATGAAGCGCGTCACCCGCATCGCGGGAGAGAGCCGCGCCCTCATGGAGCTTCAACGTTCGGGTGGGCCTCACCTCCGCCCGCGCTCCGGACCTCCGCCCGAAGAGCGAGCCCGCGCGAGACATCGATCAGCATCACCACGGGACCGAGGGACGCGGAGGGGGCGAACGCCGATGAAGCGGTGGAGGTGGTCGGGGCCCCGGGATCCGTGCGCCTGGCGATTTCTAGGCCAACCATGATGAGCTACGCTGTCTCGATAGGTGAGGTCGGCGGTTCGACCTCGTCTCTGGGAAGGAAGACTCCATGCACGGAAGGAGAGCAGAGATCCGGATGAGCGCGCGTGACCGTGCGCACACGCGTCGCTTCACGGACTACGTCCATGACGGTTGGAAGAAACGCGGCAAAACGGCCCCTGAGCCTGCCTGCGCTGAGCCCGGTCGAAGCGTCGAACGGACCGCCAAGAGGCGCGTCTCTCCGCCGCGAACGGAAAGTCGATGAAGAGCATTATGGGCGCAGAGCCGCGAAGGCTGCTCTCCGCCTTCGCTCAGTCGCGCTGTCTGCTGGCCTTCGACTTCGATGGGACTCTCGCCCCCATCGTCTCCGATCCCGATGGGGCGAAGATGAGAAGTTCTACGAATGACCTGTTGGCTGAGCTGACCTGCCGGTACCCCTGCATTGTAATTTCGGGCCGGAGTCTCGCCGATGTCCGTCGGCGAGTCGTCGGCCTCGGACTCAAGGGAATTGTGGGAAACCATGGGATCGAACCGTTCCAGGGGACCAAAAGCGGCGAGCGGCGGGTCCGGAACTGGAGGGCCCGGTTCGATGCCGCGCTCCGACAAGAGACCGGGGTCCGGGTCGAGAACAAGACACATTCCCTCGCCATCCACGTTCGTCATGCCCGCGCCAAGGGGCGCGCTCGGCGGATCGTCGGGGAGGTGGCAAGCAAACTCGAGGGCGTGAGGTTGCTCGGAGGCAAGGAGGTCATCAACGTCGTGCCCATCGAAGCGCCCCACAAGGGAATGGCTCTCGAACGGGAGCGCGCGCGTCTTCGGTGCGACACCGCGATCTACGTCGGAGACGACGAGACGGATGAGGACGTCTTCGCGCTCGATCAACCCGACCGCCTTTTGAGCATTCGAATCGGCCGAAAGGCGGCGTCGCATGCTTCCTTCTATCTACGCGCCCAGCCCGAGATAGATCGCCTGCTTCGTGAGTTGATTCGGTTGCGAGGGAGGAAGTGCCTATGGCCGACACGGACACTCCCCAGGACGCCCTGTGCGACCCTGCCCCGCGACGGCCGGGGCGATTCGGATACGTGAGGCTAACGAAAACGCGGGGTGTAGCGGTTGATCGTGCCGTAGGGCTGCGGCCATGGGAGGCGGACGCCAAAGTCCTGGGCCGCGTGCCTGGTCCAGTATGGGTCGTAAAGATGAGCCCGGGCCAGGGCCACGAGGTCGGCCCGGCCCGCGGCCAGAATGGTGTTGGCGTCCGCGAACGATGAGATGGCGCCCACCGCCATGGTGGCGATGCCGGCCTCATGGCGGATCCGATCCGCGAAGGGAGTCTGGAACAGGCGGCCGTACCGGGGACGCTGCTCGGGCACAGTCTGACCCGCCGACACGTCGATGAGATCGCAGCCGTGGTCCTTGAACGCGCGCGCGATCTGCACTGCCTCCGCGGCGTCGATGCCGCCCTCCACCCAGTCGGTCGCGGAGATCCGAACGCTCATGGGCCTCTCCTTCGGCCAGGCCCCGCGAACCGCATCGAACACCTCCAGGGGATAGCGCAGCCGGTTCTCGAGGGTTCCGCCATACGCGTCGACGCGCCGGTTCGTCAGCGGCGAGAGGAAGCTTGCGAGCAGGTAGCCGTGGGCGCAGTGCAGTTCGAGCAGGTCGAAACCGGCCTTGCGGGCGCGGCGAGCTCCTTTGGCGAAGTGGCCCTTGACCTCCGCCATGTCCTCGGCGGTCATTTCCCGGGGAGTGCTTCTGCCCTTCGACCACGGAATCGACGAGGGAGCGAGCAGGTCCCAGGATTTCTCGCTGGGAAGGGCCTCATCGCCCTCCCACTCCAGGGTCGATGCGCCCTTTCGCCCGGCGTGGCCCAACTGGATGCCGATCCTGGCCGTGCTGTGCCGGTGGACGAACTCGACGACCTTCTTCCACGCCCGAACGTGCTTGTCGTCGTAGAGCCCGGCGCAGCCGAGGGTGATTCGCCCGTCGGGCGTCACGTCGCTCATTTCCGCCATCACGAGGCCCGCGCCGCCGATCGCTCGGCTCCCGAGGTGAACGAGGTGCCAGTCGTCGGGCATGCCGTCCTCGGCGGAATACTGGCACATCGAGGAGACCACGATCCGGTTCTCGAGCACCAGATCGCGCAGCTTGAAAGGGGTGAGGAAAGGCGGCGCCACACGACGAGTCGCTCCCGCCGGATCGCGTTCCACAAGTTCGAGCCAAGGCGCGATCACCTCCGCCTGGCCCTCCGATTTCTCCGCGAACCACGAATCGATCCGGGCCACGTACGCGGGATCCCGCTGGCGCAGATCTTCATGCGTGATGCGCAGACTCCGGGTCACAAGATTGAAACCGAACTGGATGGGGGACGTCTCCATGTAGCGCTCGGCGTCCTCGAACCATTCGAGACTGGCCTGAGCCGCGCGTTGAAGGCTCTCCACGGGCCCGCGGCGCTCTCGTTCATAACGCGCGAGAGCCGAGGGGATCGAGGGCTCCTCGGAAAGAGCCGCGGCCAGCGCGATCGAGTCCTCCATCGCGAGCTTGGTGCCCGAACCCACCGAGAAATGCGCGGTGTGGGCGGCGTCTCCGATCAAGACCATCGAACCGTCGTGCCAGCGTTCATTCACGACGGTCGGAAAGCGACGCCAGATCGAACGATTCGGGATCAGGGGCGCGCCTTGGAGTTCATCTCGGAAAAGCGCCTCGCAATACGCCACCGTCGCCGCTTCGTCGGTCTCGGAAAGTCCGGCCCGCCGGAAGGTCTCGTCGGTTGTCTCCACGATGAACGTCGAACATGGGCCTTCGCCCGAAGGCTCGGTTTCGTACTGGTAGGCGTGGACGCGGAACAGACCATGTTCGTTGGTCTTGAAATAGAACGTGAAGGCCGCGAACCGGCGCGTGGTCCCGAGCCACACGAACCGGTTCCTCCTCTCATCGATCCTTGTCCCGAACCGGGCCGACGACTCGGCCCGCAGAAAGCTCGCGACCCCGTCCGCGGCCACCATCAGGTCCGCGACGGGAAGATTGGCCCGGGATCGCACCTCGACGCCATTACGAATCTCCACTCCCAGGCGCAGGGCTTCCTCGCGAAGGATCCGCAGGAGAGCCGTGCGGGCGATGCCGCTGAAGCCGTGTCCGGTCGAGCGGAGGACCTCGCCGCGATAGTGCACGTCGATGTCGTCCCAGTGGTGGAAGCTCGCCTTCAGCCGGTCGATGGTGGCCGGATCGGCGCCCCTCAGGTTGTCCATGGTGGCATCGGAGAAGACCACGCCGAAACCGAAGGAGTCGCCGGGCTGGTGTCGCTCGAGGAGGGTGATCTGGTGCGAGGAGTCCCTCTTCTTCAGCAGAATCGACAGGTACAGGGCAGCGGGGCCCGCACCCGCGGACACGATCCTCATGATGGCCGCTTGAGCATCTGAGCGGCCACGAGCAGGTGCTGAATTTCCGTAGTTCCCTCGTAGATGCGCAGGGACCGGACCGACCGGTAGAGCAAGTCGACCATGGATTCCCTGAGTACGCCACGACCGCCGAGAATCTGGACCGCGTCGTCGATCACGGTCTGCGCGTTCTCGGTGGCGAACGCCTTCGCCATTCCGGATTCGAGCGTCACCCGATCTGCGCCCTGGTCTTTCTCCCAGGCCGCCTCATAAACGAGCAGTCGGGCAGCGCGCAGGCGAATGGCCATGCGCGCGATCTTGTCCTGGATCAAAGGAAGTTCAGCCAGAGGCTTCCCGAACTGACGCCGGGTTTGCGCGTGCCGGATGGCCTCATCGAGGGCCCGGGCCGCCATCCCGCACGCGGCCGCACCCACGGTGGCGCGCAGCCGGTCGAGCGTGGATAGAGCGAGCTTCAGGCCCTCACCTTCCTTCCCGATCCGCGCCGACACGCTTACTCGACAGTCGCGAAACGCGATCTCACCGAGAGGATGCGGGGCGGACATCACCAAAGGCCTCACGAACTCGACCCCGCGCTTCCGGGCCTCGACCACGAACGCGGTGATGGCCCGAGGACGCGTTCGATCCACGGTTGCGAACACGACGTAGAAGTCGGCGAGACCGCCGTTGGAGATCAGGGTCTTGGTTCCGTTGAGAACGTAGGCGTTGCCATCCCTCCGGGCTTCGCAAGCGATGGCATGCGCGTCCGAACCTGCCTCGGGTTCCGTCATGGCGAAGGCCCCCATGGCGTGGCCGGCGATGGCCTCCCGCGCCAAAGCCACTCGAAGGGGGGTGCCGCTCAGGAGCAGGGGGGTGGCGCTCAGTGCCTGGAGCGCAAAAACCGCGTCGGCCAGAGGCGAGTGGAACGCGAGTTCCTCGCGAAGCAGACAGCAGCCGCGATAGTCCTGCTTCCGGATCGACTCGAGAAGTCCCTGCTCGCCCATCAGCTTGAGCAGGGCGCGGGCCTCCGCGCGAGCCTCGCTGTCGGTTTCGGGGGGCTTGTGCTTCGACAAAACGGCGCGACTCCAGACCTGGGCCTTCGCCAGGAGGGCTCGATGCCCGGGTTCGAGGAACGCCCTTATGGGTCGCCACTCGACGCTCACTGGAATTTCGCCTCGCGCTTCTCGAGGAACGCGCGGTGGGCCTCGGCGAAGTTCGGACTCTGCATGCAGATGGCCTGCAGCTCGGCCTCGTTGTCGAGCGCGGTTCGGAGGTCGAGAGCAGCCTCGCGGTTGAGGGCCTGCTTGGTGACGCCGAGAGCGAACGACGGCCCCTTCGCGAGGCGGAGGGCCAGGGCCAAAGCCTCGGTCACCGCGGCTTCCGGCTCGAACACACTGGTGTACAAGCCGATGGAGTGCGCCTCGGTCGCACTGATGAACTCGCCCAGCATCAGAAGCCTTCGCGCCTGGGCCTCGCCCACCAGACGGGGCAGGAGCCAGCCCGCGCCCATGTCGGCGCCGGTGAGGCCGACCCGGGTGAACAGGAACGCGATCTTCGCGGTGGTTGCGGCGACCCGGAAATCGGCGGCGGCGGCGATCACCGCACCCGCGCCCGCGACCGTCCCGTTCAACGCCGCCACCACCGGTCGCCGGCACTCCCGTATCGACAGAATGAGCTCGCACGTCGCGCGGGTGAAGGCCAGCAGTTCGTCGATGGGTCTCCCCAGAAGTGCGCCGATGATGTCCTCCACATCGCCGCCCGTGCAGAAGGCCCGGCCGCGACCGGTCAGAATGACCGCACGCACGCCCGGCTCCGTATCGAGAGCCCGAAACGTAGCTGCGAGTTCGCGGTAGATCTCGAAAGTCAGGGCGTTCAGGCGATCGGGCCGGTTGAGAGTGATCGCGGCCACCCCGGTTTCGGCGTCGCATTCGTACAGGAACGATTTCGGTTCGATGGGCACCGTCTTTCCTCCTCAGATCACCGCGGTGGCTTCGATCTCGACCAGGGCCTGGGGATCCAGAAGGGACTTGACCTCGATCAGGGCCATCGCCGGATAGTGGGATCCCATGTGGGATCTCCAGATCCTGCCCAGGGCCTTTCGGCTGCGGCGGTAGAGATCGACGTCCGTCACGAACAGGGTCATGCGGCCGATATCGGCGGCCGTCCCGCCCGCGTCCTCGACCACGCGGAGGATGCGACGTAGCGCTTCCCCGAACTGCGCGACCAGGGGGGGGTCGGTTTGGTGGTGTTCGCCGCTCAACACTCCGACCTGACCGGCCACAAAGAGAGTTCGCCCGCCCGCCTTGCCCAGCACACCGTGCGCGAAGCCGGACGCCGGTCCAAGATCCAGGGGGTTGATTAAATCGGGACTCATGCCAAAAGACCTCCTCCATCGACCACGATGGCCTGACCGTTGATGCCGCGGCCTTCCTCGGAGCACAACATCATCACCACACTCGCCACCTCGGGAGTGGTGAGAAGGCGCTTCTGGGGCGACTGGTTCTTGATCGACTCCAGGGCTTGTTCGGAAGGCAGACCTGTCTTCTCCACGATCCGGGCCACGCTGCGCGCGACCAGCTGCGTGTCCACGAAACCGGGGCACACCGCGTTCGCGGTGATCCCGTTCGCCGCCACCTCCGCGGCCACGCAGCGGGTGAAGCCGAGAACCGCATGCTTGGAGGCGGCGTAGGCGGAAATGTAGCGGGCGCCGGAGCACGCGGCCACGGACGCGATATTCACGATCCGGCCGGAGCCGCGTTCGATCATTCGAGGCAGGGCGGCCTGGGTGCACAGAAAAGTCGCGGTGACGTTGATGGCGAAGATCCGGTTCCATTCATCGAGCGACACCTTCCCCACGGGGGCGGACGAGGCGACGCCCGCGCTGTTGACCAGGAAGTCGATCGGTCCAAGCGCCGCCTCGACCCTCGACACCATCGATCCCGGCTGATCGGATTGCGAGAGATCGGCGAGGAAGGGCTGCGCCAATCCTCCGGCCTGCGCGATCTCCGCGACCACCGCGTTAACCTCCGCCTCGGTCCGCGCGCTCACCGCGACGGTGGCGCCCTCGCGGGCCAGGCTTCTCGCGATCTCCGCGCCGATGCCCCTTCCGCCCCCGGTCACGAGCGCCACCTTACCCGCGAATTTCATGGCTCATTCTCCCTTGGCGAGGTCTCGATCCGCCACCGCCGCGTCGGCCAGAATCGCACCGAGGACGCCGAGCGTTTCTCGACCCTCTTCCGCCGAAGCCTCGTGAGGGAAACCAAAATAGGCCGCGGGTCCGCCGGCTTCCTCGAACGTCCTCTTGCCTTCCTTGATCGCCTTCGACAGCGAGGCGGGGTTCGGCGGAAGTCCGGCGCGGAGAGATTCGCGAACGAGGTCGGGCCGTTCCGCCATGACCATCGACGTTTCGAACCGGCCGGCGTGGCAGGCGCCGCTTCTGAACTCGGGACTGAGACGAAGGGCCCAGGGCTTGCGCGTGATATCGGGGAAAGTGACTTTGATGCCGTGAGTCTCGCGCGCGACCCGGACGCCTTCATGGAGAGAGCCGATATGTCCCGGATCCAGATGAGCATTGGCCAGAACCACGCGCGCGAAGCCCGCACGGCGCAGACTCAGGATCGCGTCCACCAGAACCGCGGTGGCGGTTTCGGGCTCGATCGAAAGCGTGCCCGCGAAGCCCCGGGCGAAGGCCGCGGGCGTTATCTGCAGGGGCGGAGCGACCACGACCTCCGCAAAGCCACGCCCTTCCAGGGCGCGCGCGCCCGACGAGGCCATGCCGCGAGCGATGATGACGTCGGTGAGCAGAGGCAGGTGCGGGCCATGGGCTTCGATGGCCCCGGTGGGGAGAATCGCGAGAGCCTCCGGTCCCAACCCCTGAACTTCGACGAACGTCATCTCCGCCAGATATCTCATTGACCAGGGTTCCTGCTCGCCCGTATTCTCGCAGGCGGCCGCGCCAAAACGGAGAGACATGCCTCTGACCCCGAATATTCCCGAATTCGTCAACCTCGCCGACTACTGCCTCGATGCCCGGATTCGCGAAGGGCGAGGAGATCGCCTCGCTCTGGTCACGGACGATGGCGTCTACACCTACGCGGATGTCCAGAATCGCGCCAATCGGTTCGCCGCGCTTCTCCGAGCCACGGGCGTCGAGCCCGAACAACGGGTCCTCATCGCCCTCGACGACGGCGTCGACTGGGTGGCCGCGTTCTTCGGCACGCTGAAGCTGGGCGCGGCCGTGGTCATGGCCAACCCTGGTCTCAAGAAGGACGAGGTCGAATACTTCCTCGAGTACACCCGGGCGAAGGTGGTGGTGACGGAAGCGGGCTCGGCCGCGCTCTTTCGCGAGGCGGGCGCAAGGGCGACGACGCGGAGCGAAGTTCTGGTGGCCGGTGACGAGGACTTCGAGCGACGCCTCGGCTCCGCGAGCGATCGGTTCGAAACGTTCAAGACCCATCGCGACGACGCGGCCATCTGGCTCTTTTCCGGTGGGACCACGGGGCGTCCGAAGGGCGTGGTGCAGACCCACCGCTCGTTCATCAACACCACCGAGCTGTACGCCAAGGGCGCCATGGGCTACACGGAAAACGACGTCACGCTCTCCGTACCCAAGCTCTTCTTCGGCTACGCGACGGGATCGAATCTGATCTTCCCCTTCTCGGTGGGCGCGACGTCCGTTCTGTTCCGGGAGAAGTGTACCCCCGAAGCGCTCTTCTCCCGGATCTCGAAGCACCACCCCACCATTCTCATCAACGTGCCCACCATGGTCCACCAGATGACCTCGCATCCTTTGGCCTCGAAGCAGGATCTGCGGAGCCTGCGCGCCGCCACGTCCGCGGGCGAGGCGCTGAGCGAGGAGTTGTATCGCCGCTGGCAGCAACTCTTCGGCGTGCCTCTTCTGGATGGCCTCGGCACCGCGGAGATGTGGCACATCTTCCTCACCAATACGTTCAAGGACGTACGCCCGGGAACCCTCGGTCTCGCCGTGCCCGGCTTCGACGTTCGGGTATGCGACGACGACGGCCGGGAGCTGCCGCGGGGCGAGGTGGGCTTTCTATGGGTGCGCGGCGCCTCGCGCGCCATCGCTTACTGGCACGAGATGGACAAGACCCAGCAGGTGTTTCGCGGCGAGTGGTACGCCTCGCGCGACATGGTCCGCCAGGACGAGGACGGTTTCTTCCACTACTGCGGCCGCGACGACGACATGCTGAAGGTCGGGGGCCGCTGGCTCGCCCCCGCCGAGGTGGAGAACTGCCTGCAGCAGCATTCGAACGTGGCCGAGGTCGCGGTGGTGGGCGTGCCCGACCCCCAGGGCCTGGTCAAACCGTGGGCCTACGTGGTCGCCCGCTCCTGCCCGGCCGAGGCGCGGGCGTCTTTCGCCGAGGACCTGCGGGCCTTCGCCCTGGAAAGACTCGAGCCCTACAAGGCGCCGCGTCAGGTGGTGGTGCTCGAGGCCATGCCGCGCACCCACCTCGGCAAGATCGACCGGGGTCGTCTGCGGAAGATGTAGGCGTCTCAGGGGTCAAGGCTCGGCATACCCGCTGGGGCCCGCGGGAACAGGGAACGAGTGGGATGGCCGCGCCGGGGCCGATTGGCTTAGCCGGTCGAGACAGGATTGCCCTGCAGGCCGATCTCTTCCGCCACCGGCTTCAGAGCTTCGATGATGAAGCCGACGTGCTCTTCCATCGACCGACCGACCGCCTCCGCACCTCCATAGATGTAGGACCGGTCCACCGAGCGGGCGAACGCCTTGTCCTTGAATTTCCTCACCACCGAGTCGACGGGCAGATCATGGATGCTCTTCGAGGGCCGGACCTTCACGCAGGCTCCGATGAAGCCCACCAGTTCGTCGCAGGCATAGATCGCCTTCTTGAGCGGGGTGTCGCGGGGGATGTTCATGTAGTCGGCGTGCGAGGAGATGGCAAGGACGATCTCCTCCTCGTACCCGCGTTCCCGGAGGATGTGCTGTCCGAGCACGAGATGCGTCTCTTCGGTCGGGTGCTTCTCGTAGTCGAAGTCGTGGAGCAGGCCCACGATCCCCCACTTCTCGATCTCGGCCTCTTCGGTGACGCCGAAGTAGCGGGCGTAGGCCTTCATGGCCGTCTCGACCCCGACCCCGTGCTTACGCAGGGCATCGGTCAAAGTGAACTCGTGGAGCAGGGCAAGCGCCTCGGCGCGGGTCTTTCGTTCAGTCATTCGCAAAGAATAGTTGGTTGCGATGGCCTCCCGCCATAAGACGCCTTCGACAAAAACTCATTTCGGGCGGTTTCTGAACTTGACCCTTTGGGCGAGAAAGGAGCGGGGCCGGACGCTGGTGTGGTTTGACTGCGTCGGGATTTTGAGCGCGAGTCGCCGCTGTCCGTCTGCCACGTTTGCGCTCAATAAGCCGAGTAAGGAGCAAGGCACCGACTTCGTCGGTGACTTTTGGAAGAAACGGTGAAGAGGGTGGACTCTTCTCTCCGGATCTCAGCAGCTATGGCCGCCGTTACTTTTGGTGCTTGGTGCCCGACAAGGAGCGTGGCCCCGGGTCTGG
>JANODX010000285.1:0-6225 GCA_031412915.1 Vicinamibacteria bacterium
CCGTTACCGGTTTTCCATAGGCAGAGGAGCCTTCCACGCAGCTACAAACAGGGCGTTGACGTAGTGGGCCAGCGGGGAGCAAGGCCGAGTTGGGATACTCCAAAATTCCTCTTGACTCGTTGCAGGAAGTCCTTGGGCCACCAGCTCGTTCCCTTGCTCGGACCAAGTGCCGTCCAGCGCGATCGTGTGCAGGCTCGTCAATGGAGTGACGAGCCGGGAGGCCATGAACGGGATCCCGGGGCCTCGGCTCGTGGTTTCGTGGCAGGTCTGGCTCTGGCTCGCCATGTACGTGGCCTTGGTCTTCCAGGTCGCAGGGATGGTTCGAGGACTCGTCGACGTTTTCGCGATCGCGGTAGTGCCGCTCTCCCAGACCTCGCTCGCCCTGTTGGTTGCCAGCGTTCGCGCCCTCTTTCCAAAGAGCGTGCCGGGGATTCTTTTCACGCCATGGCTGAGGCTGAAGAGCCGCTTGCAGGGTCTGCCGATTCGGTCGTCTGGTGCCGCAGATCGGTGTTCCGTTTCCAAAGCAGGTAGATCGCGGGGTAGACGAGCAGCTCCATCAGGAACGACGTGGCGAGTCCGCCCACCATGGGGGCGGCCACGCGCTTCATGACGTCGGCCCCGGTGCCCACGGACCACATGATGGGCATGAGTCCCATCATGGCCGCGGCCACTGTCATCATCTTAGGCCGCACGCGCTTGACCGCGCCGTGGACGATGGCCTCGTGCAGGTCGGAGAGGGAGCGCAGCCTTCCCTCAGCCTTCGCCTCGGCGTAAGAGAGGTCGAGGAAGAGGAGCATGAAGACACCGGTCTCGGCATCGAGGCCCATGAGCGCGATCATGCCCACCCACGCCGCGATGGAGACGTTGTAGTCGAGGAGATACATCAACCACACCGCCCCCACCACGGAGAAGGGCACCGCGAGCATGACGATGCTCGCTTTCACTCCCGAGCCGGTGTTCAGGTACAGGAGGAAGAAGATGGTGAAGAGGGTGATCGGCACCACCAGCTTCAACCGTTCACGAACCCGCAGCATGTTCTCGTACTGGCCGCTCCACTCCATCGAGTAGCCGGGTTTCAAAGTCACGCGCCGCGCCGCTTCCTTGACGCGCTCCACGAAGCCGCCGATATCGCTCTCCGCGGTGTCCACGTAGACGTAGCCCGCGAGCAGGCCGTTCTCGTTGCGGATCATGGACGGGCCTTCCACCATGCGGATGGCCGCCACCTGCGAGAGCGGGATCTGCGCCCCCGAGGGTGTTGACACGAGGACTCGGCCGAGACGATCGAGGTCGTCGCGCAATTCGCGAGGGTAACGGACGTTCACCGGGAAGCGGGCGCGCCCTTCCACGGTGGTCGTGACGTTCTCTCCGCCGATCGCGGAGAGGATGATGTCCTGCACCGAGGCGACACTCAGACCCCGCCGCGCCAGCTCCTCACGATTCAGCTCGAAGTCGACGAAGTACCCTTCGGCCGCGCGCTCGGCGAAGACGCTGCGGGCGCCCTTCACCTCGCGCAGGACTTTCTCGAGCTCGAGGCCTATCGCTTCGATCTCCTTGAGGTCGTCGCCAAAGATCTTCACGCCCACGGGGGTGCGCACGCCGGTGGTGAGCATGTCGATGCGAGCCTTGATGGGCATGGTCCACGCGTTGGTGACGCCGGGGAGCTGCAGGGCCTGGTCCATCTCGGCCACGAGTTCATCCCAGGACAGGCGGTCCGGAGTGATCCTTCGCAGGGCGCCTTCCTTCAGCCACTCGGGCGCCCAGGATGAATACCAGCGGTCCTTCGCTCGCCACTGGGAACGGGGCTTCAGGACCACCGTGGTCTCCATCATCGAAAGGGGTGCGGGATCGGTCGAGGTGTCCGCGCGCCCGGCCTTGCCGAAAACGCTCTGCACTTCCGGGAAGGAGCGGAGCACCCGGCCCTGGGTCTGCAGCAGTCGCGTCGCCTCCGTGACCGAGATTCCCGGCAGGGTCGTCGGCATGTAGAGCATCGTGCCTTCGTTCAGGGGCGGCATGAACTCGTGGCCGAGACGGAGGTAGACAGGGATCGAGCTCAGCACGACCAGGAAGGACGCGAGGATGGTCGACTTCGGATGGCGGAGCACGAAGCGGCATGCGGGCTCGTAGACCGCGAAGAGCGCGCGGCTGATCGGGTGTTTTTCCTCCGGGTGATACCGGCCGACCGTGGCCTGATTGAAGAGCCACGCGAGCCAGCGCGGACGGAAGGAAACGAAGTCCATCCGGGTGAAGAGCATGCGCAGGGCGGGATCGAGGGTGATGGCCAGGAGTGCGGCGATGAAGAGGGTGAGGTTCTTGGTCCAGGCCAGCGGTGTGAACAGACGTCCCTCCTGGTCCACGAGGGCGAAGATGGGGAGGAACGCCACCGCGATCACGAGCAGCGAGAAGAAGACCGAGGGTCCCACCTCGAGCAGAGCCTCGAGCCGCACCGCATGGTAGTCGCCCTGCCTTCCCCCTTCCTCCCACTTCTGGAGCTTCCGGTACGCGTTCTCCACCTCCACGATGGCGCCGTCCACGAGGACGCCGATGGAGATGGCGATGCCCGCGAGCGACATGATGTTCGAGGAGATGCCCATGAAAGACATGGGTATGAACGCGAGCAGCACGGCCACGGGAATGGTGATGATGGGGACGATGGCGGAGGGGATGTGCCAGAGGAAGATGAGGATCACGAGACTCACGATGGCGATCTCGATGAGGAGCTCGTGCTTGAGGTTGTCGATTGAGGCATCGATCAGCTCCGAACGGTCGTAGGTCGTGACCACATGGACGCCTTTGGGCAGGGACGGCTGGACCTCGTCGAGGCGCTCCCGGACCAGCCGGATCACCTCACGCGCGTTCTCGCCGTGCCGCATCACCACGATGCCGCCCACCGCGTCTCCCTCGCCGTTCAGGTCGGACACTCCGCGGCGGATCTCCGGGCCGAGGACGACCGTTCCGATGTCGCGCACCAGGACCGGCGTGCCGAGGTCGTCGGTCTTGAGCACCACCTTCTCGATGTCCGCGACCGACTTGATGTAGCCCCTCCCGCGCACCATGTATTCGCGTCCCGAGAACTCCAGCAGTCGGCCGCCCACGTCCGAGTTGCTCTTGCGCACTGCCTCGCTCACCTCCGCGATGGAGAGTCCCCGGGCTTTGAGGCGGTTGGGATCGACCGTGACCTGGTACTGCTGAACGAAGCCGCCGATCGACGCGACCTCGGCCACCCCCGGCACCGACTGCAGCCGGTAACGGAGGTTCCAGTCCTGGAACGAGCGGAGTTCGACCAGCGAATGAGTTTTCGACTCGTCGACGAGCGCGTATTGAAACACCCAGCCGACCCCGGTGGCGTCGGGTCCGAGTTCCGTTTTGACCCCCGCGGGAAGCTGGGGCTGGATCTTGCTCAGGTACTCGGAGACGCGGCTGCGCGCCCAGTAGATGTCGGTGCCGTCCTTGAAGATGACGTACACGTAAGAGAAGCCGAAATCGGAGAAGCCGCGGATCACCTTCACGTTCGGCGCGCCGAGAAGTGCCGCCACGATGGGGTACGTGACCTGGTCCTCCATGATGTCGGGGCTGCGGTCCCAGCGCGAGTAGACGATGACCTGAGTGTCCGACAGGTCGGGGATCGCATCGATGGGGATGTGTTTGAGGGTGTAGACGCCGTACGCGACGGCGAGTGCCACCGCGACGAGCACGAGGGCCCGGTTATGGGCGCTGAAGCGGATGATGGATCGGATCATGTTCGGAGCTTCAGCGAGGGTCCGGCGAGGCCGATTTCATGGATTGAACCGCGGCGCGAAGGCTCGACTCCGAATCGATCAGGAAGTTCGCGGCCACCACCACCTTCTCGCCCGCGGAAAGGCCTCCTAGAACCACGAAGCCCGCGTCCGCGCGGGCGCCCAGGGTCACCTCCCGCGGCTCGTACCGGCCTTCGCCCAGATCGACGAACGCAAGCTTGCGGGCACCCGCGTCGATGATCGCGCTCTCGGGGACCACGAGGGCCGAGCCGAGCTCGACATCGAGGGTCACGTCCGCGAACATGTCCGGCTTCAGTCGACCGCCCGGGTTCTCGATCTCGACCCGGACCTTGGTGGTTCGAGTGGCCGCCTCCACCGTCGGCGAGATGAAGGTGACCCGACCGCGCAGCTTCTGGCCCGGGGCGGACGCGGTTTCGATGGTAGCGGACATGCCGAGGCGGACGGAGGAGAGGTCGGCTTCGTAGACGTCGGCCATGACCCACACCCGGCTCAAGTCTGCGATGTCGAAGAGGGAGTCCGCCGGAGTCACGCGCATGCCGTGCAGCGCCACTTTCGCGAGGACATAGCCACTCTCGTCGGAGTACAGATCCACGTCGCGCCGGGCGATGCCCTCTTTTTCGAGGGTCGCTATCTCTTCGGGTCGGATGTCCCACAGGAGCAGCCGCTGCCGGACCGCGTCGACGAGGGCGGCGCTTCGCACCGCGGCATCCGTCTCGTTTCCCGCGAGTTCGCGGACCGCTTTTTTGGCCAGGAGATATTCCTGCTGGGTGGCGAAGAGCTCAGGGCTGTAGATGGAGAGGAGCGGCTCGCCCTTCTTCACGTACTTCCCGATGAAATCCACGTACACGTGCTCGATGAAGCCGTCGTACTTGGTGTGCACGTGGTGAAGCAGGCGCTCGTCGGGCACGATGCGTCCGACCGTCCGGATGGCGCGGCTGAGGGGCGCCCGCGCCAGGGGTTCGCTTCGCACCCCGAGGAGCAGTCTCCGGTCGGCGGGGATGACCACCGAAGCGCGGCCCTCCACGGCGGACGCGGGTGCTTCGACTTCGTCCGCGTAGACGGGGACGAAGTCCATGCCCATCGAGTCCTGGGTGGGATGGTCGGAATGGATGGTCGGATCCATGGGGGAGCGGTAGAAGGCGATCTTCCGCTCCTCCTTTCCGCCGGCCGGTCCGGAGTCACCGCCTGGAGGGGGAGCGCCACGGCGCGCGCCCGCGAGGTAGCCAAGGCCGAGCAGAATGAGGGCGGCGATCAGGAGTCCGATCTTTTTCATGACGTCTGCCTTTCCATGCCGAACGCGTCCAAGAGCGCTGAATGCCACAGGATGTGAAAGAGGAGTTCCGCGTGCTGCCGCTGGTCTTCATAGAGAACACGGTGGGCTTCGAGCACGGCGATGAACGGAGTCTGTCCCGACCTGAAACCGGCGAGTGCTGATTCCACCGCGAGGGCGTCGATCACCAGGACCTCCCGCTCGATGGTGCGAGCCTCGAGCACGGCGGCTCTGAAATCAGCGTACGCCTTCTCGACGGAAGCGCGGGCTTTGAGCGCCATCGCCTCCTGTTCCGCCTGCGCCGACCGGTACTGGGCCTCGGCCTCCACGACAGCCTGCCGCTGCTTGGACTTTCGATAGGCGGGCAGGATGATCCCCACCTCCGCCGTCCAGCGGTCGGGCAGGGATCCTCGAAAGGCCCACGAGCTCGAGACCATGAAGTCGGGCTTGAGGTTGCGCTCGGCGAGGTCGATGGCGATGCGGTTCCTCTCGACCAGGGTCATGGCCGCGTGCAACTCAGGGCTCGCGCCATGCGCGCGCGCGAGCACGGTTTCGAAAGGCGGCACCTCGATGTCGCGGCCGATGAGGTCCTTGAGCCCTCGCGGAATTTCGACCGAAGAGCCCTCCCTTTGCGCGCGCAGCCGATTCACGTCCGCGATGGCGGAGGCGACGAGGCCTTCCTCATGAAGACGCATCTGGTCGAACCGCGCCACCTCGGCCTGGGCGCGGAGGACATCGAGCTGGCTTCCGAGGCCTGCGGAGTAGCGGGCGCGCGTCAACTCCTCGATGTCGGAGGTTGCGCGGCGCTGGTCCTTGATGATCGCGATGTTCTCGCGGGCGAGGAGAAGGTCGGCGACCGCCTTCCGCAGCCCGTAGGTGACCGACAGGGAAATCGCCCCGACCGCGTGCTGCGCCAGATCGGACTCCCGGGCGCTCACGTCGCGCCGCAGTTGCCGCTTGCCCGAGAAAGGCAACTCCTGGGAGAAATCGATGCGTGGCCCGGTGTCGGCTCCGTCGCCCGGGAGCCAGGCATCGCCTTTGTCGTACCCGAGCGTTACCACCGGATCGGAAAGCGCTCCCGAGGGTGCGATCCGCGCCACGGAGGCAGCCACGCGCTCCCGTGCCGCCTTGAGGTCCGGGTTCCGGGCGAGGGTCTCCTCGAGGAGAGCTTTGACCGATGCGTCAGCCGCGAGTGGGAAC
>JANODX010000286.1:0-72539 GCA_031412915.1 Vicinamibacteria bacterium
TCAGATAGGGGCTGAGGGTAGCCGTCTTGGTTATCCCGAAATCTCCTGGTTGGCCCACCCGGAATGGGTGGTCTTCTTCAGCCGGAATCGGCGGCCGGCATCAACCGGAATGGGTGGCTGGCATCCGCCGGAATACGCACCCGATGATCCAGAGACCCAAAAGGCCCAGCAGATCGGACGGGCGCAGCAGATCGCACAGTACGCGGAACTCGTGAAACCGTAGGGCGCATCGGCGATGGACTTCCGAATCACCGACACACTCACCGGCAGCGGGGGTAGCCTACGAATCGAGGTATCCGACATGAAGTATCCGGTCCTGCTGGAGCGGTCCGAGGAGGGCCTCGCGGTCTCCGTGCCTGGTTTGCCTGGGTGTTGGTCGCAGGGGGCCACCGAAGCCGAGGCGCTGGCGAACATCACGTCGGCGATTCGGGAGTATCTGGAGGTCGTGAAGGACTCAGCCAGGGCCGCGGCTGACCCGAGGTCGAGGTAGGGGTTTAGTGCGTATCTCACTTATACCCATGTATAGCGAGATCCCGCTATACATGGGTATAACTCGCTACACTTCAGGGAAGGAGTCGGCCGGATCCGCCACACAACGCGGGCGTTGCCACTGCTAAGTGAACTTCCGCATCGCCGACACGTTCACCGATAGCCTCGCGCGGCTCACCGGCGACGAGCAGAAGGCCGTGAAGACAACGGCGTTCGATTTGCAGATCAACCCGGCGAGTCCGGGGCTCCAGTTTCACAAGCTCGACAAGGCGAGGGACAGGAACTTCTGGTCGGTGCGCGTGGGCAGCGACATCCGGCTCATCGTTCACCGGACCGACGCCAGTCTGTTGCTCTGCTACGTCGATCACCACGACAAGGCCTACCAATGGGCCGAGCGGCGCAGGCTGGAGACGCACCCGAAGACCGGCGCCGCGCAGCTTGTGGAGGTTCGCGAGACGGTTCAGGAGGTCATCGTTCCCGTCTACGTGCAGGAGGAGCGGAAGGTTCCGCCCAAGGCGGCGCTTTTCGCTGAGATCGCGGCCGAGCGGATGTTGGCCTACGGCGTGCCGGTCTCGTGGCTCGATGACGTGCTTGCCGCCACCGAGGACAACGTTCTCGATGTCGCGGCGCACCTTCCGGCTGAGGCGGCCGAGGCGGTGCTGTGTCTTGCGGTGGGTGGCACGCCAACCGAGCGCGTCGTTCCTCCCGTCGAGAGGCGGTCGCTTGATGTCGTCATCGAGGCCGAGGCGTTCGAGCACCCGGATGCTCAGCGGCGGTTTCGCACGGTCACGGACATCGAGGAGCTGGAGCGGGCGCTGGAGTATCCGTGGGAGAAGTGGACGGTGTTTCTCCACCCGGATCAGCGCGGGCTGGTGGGGCGCGACTTCGCGGGTCCCGCGCGCGTCTCTGGTTCGGCCGGCACGGGGAAGACCGTCGTGGCGTTGCATCGCGCTGTCTTTCTGGCCCGGGCCAACCCCGACGCGCGGGTTCTGCTCACCACGTTCTCCGACACTCTGGCGAACGCTCTGCGGACGCAGCTTCGGCGGCTGATCCACAAGCGCGAGGCCGACCCTTGGGGAGGCCGACGCCTGCCCTCGGGGTACGAGCCGCGTCTGGCCGAGCGTCTTGAAGTGCATTCCATCAATGCCATCGGCCTGCGTCTCTTCAAGTCCCATTTCGGTGCGCCACAGATCGCGTCGCACGACGCCCTGGTCGCGGCGTTGAAGGCGGCGGCCGGGGAAGTCGAAGGGCACAAGTCCAGTCCGTACTTCCTGCTGACCGAGTGGGAGCAGGTCGTCGATGCGTGGCAGTTGGACACGTGGGAGTCGTATCGCGACGTCCGGCGTCTGGGTCGAAAGACCCGGCTTCCCGAGGCGCAGCGGGCCATCCTCTGGTCGATCTTCGAACGCGTTCGTTCTCGCCTGGCCGTGCAGAAGCTCATGACCGTGCCCGGCGTGTTCGGCAAGCTGGCGGCGGCGGTGGCCGGCAGCAAGAACCCCCCGTTTCATTTCGCGGTCGTGGACGAGTCCCAGGACATCGGCGTCGCGCATCTGCGCTTCCTGGCCGCTTTGGGCGGCGATCGCGCCAACAGCCTGTTCTTCGCGGGCGACCTCGGCCAGCGGATCTTCCAGCAGCCCTTCTCGTGGAGAGCGCTGGGCGTCGATATCCGCGGGCGCTCTCGCACCCTTCACGTCAACTACCGGACGTCGCATCAGATCCGCATGCAGGCGGATCGGCTTCTTGGCCCGGAGGTGTCGGACGTCGACGGGAACACCGAGGAGCGAAGCCATACGATCTCGGTCTTCAACGGCCCGGCGCCCACGATTCAGGTGGCTGAGGATGAGGCCGCGGAAATCGCCGGGGTGTCCTCGTGGATTTCCGACCTGAGCGGCAAGGGCCTCGCTCCCAGCGAGTTCGGCGTCTTCGTGCGCTCAGACGCGCAGCTCGATCGCGCCCGCGCCGCGGTGCAGGCGACGGGCCTGCCGTTCAAGGTTCTTGATGACAAGGTCGAGACCAGCAGCGGCTTCGCCTCCATCGCGCCGATGCACATTGCCAAAGGCCTGGAGTTTCGCGCCGTAGTGGTGATGGCCTGCGACGACGAGGTCATTCCGCTTCAGAAGCGGATCGAGACCGTGGCGGACGACGCGGATCTCGAAGACGTCTACAACACGGAGCGCCATCTGCTCTACGTCGCCTGCACCCGGGCGCGAGATCATCTACTCGTGACGGCGGTCGCGCCGGCGTCAGAGTTCCTCGATGACCTCGGGCGGTAACGGGCAGAGATCTCAGCCATCTCTGCCCATGTATACCCGAATCCGGATATACCTGTGCATAAGTAGCCATAATTCGACCTTTAATGAACCCAAGCTAAGTTTAAGTCTAAAAACGAGATGCTATGACATCACAATTTCATGATGTAAGATGCCCGCATGCGAACTACACTCACGATCGAGCCGGAGATCGCCGAACGACTGCGTCAGGAAGTCGCGCTGGGCAAACGTCCGCTCAAGGCCATAGTCAACGAGGCCCTGAAGCGTGGTCTTGGTCTTGAAGCCTCTACGCTCCAGCAGCCGTATCGCGTCAGGCCCCACTCGTCCCGTTTTCTCCCCGGCGTTGATGCTGGGAAATTGAACCAGTTGGCGGATGAACTTGAAGTTGGCGAATTCCAGGTGCGCCACCCTGCAACGCGATGATCGTCCCTGACGTCAACTTGCTGATCTACGCCCACAATGACCAGGCCCCGGAGCATGAAAGGGCCAGAGCCTGGTGGGAAGCCGCGCTGAATGGCAGGGTTGCCGTGGGCCTGCCGTGGATCAGCATCAGCGGATTCATCCGTTTGATGACACATCCGCGGGTACTTGCCCAACCGCTCGACGTTCATCAGGCAATCTTCCATGTGCGGTCATGGCTTGCCCAACCGCCCGTGCGCATCCTCCATCCGGGCTCCAAGTTTGAGGGCCTGTTTCTCGACTATCTTGCCCACCTCGGATCGGGTGGCAACCTGACCACGGACGCCCAACTGGCCGCCCTTGCCGTCGAACATCAGGCTGAACTCCAGAGTTGTGATTTCGATTTCTCCCGCTTCCCCGGCCTCCGCTGGATCAATCCGCTCACCACCTGACCTTCGTCGACTCCACCCCGACTCCGCTGCCCAATGGGGCGGCGAATAGAAGGCTCCCTCGGGAGTCTTCGTATTTTCGCTGACTGAATTGTGGATGGCTCCTGGGCTCCCGTCGTCCTTCCGCGGGCGGTTCGTCGTAGCATTGTGTCGATGAGCGCTATCTCTCCGAGCCCGGTTTCCCGGCCCCTGGCCCGTGCTCTCGAACTCCACGAAGATGCTATCAAGCAGATCGCGACCCGCAACGGCGCGACGAATCTTCGCCTCGTGGGCTCAGTGGCGCGAGGCGAGGAAAACGAAGGGTCCGACATTGATCTGCTGGTGGACTTCGACCCAGGCCGCTCTCTCTTCGATCATGCCCATCTCGTCGAGGAACTCAAGGCCCTGCTGGGGGTTTCAGTCGACGTCGTCTCGTCTCGAGGCCTCAGGCCCAAGGTCAGACACCGACTCCTTGTCGAGGCGAGGCCGCTCTGAGGAGAGAGCGCGATCGGTTGGAGGATGCGGTCGAAGCCATCGAGCGCATCGAGAAATACGTGGCGCGGGGTCGAGCGGCGTTTGATGCGGACGAGTTGATTCAGGCATGGATCGTCCACCATCTCGAGATCCTTGGCGAGGCCTGCCTAGTCGTCGAGGGACGGTGATGAACTTCCGAATCGCCGGCACCTTCACCGACAGCCTTGCGCGGCTGACCGGCGACGAGCAGAAGGCCGTGAAGACGACGGCGTTCGATTTGCAGATGAATCCGGCGAGTCCGGGGCTGAGCTTTCACACGCTCGACCGAGGAGCGCGGCCGGGCTCTCTCACCGGACGATGTGACGTTGTGACGCTATGATGCTTCCGCCATGGAAACCACCCGCACCACCGTCTACCTTGAACGCGACCTTCACCGTGCCCTGCGCCTTCGTTCCGCCTCGTCGGAACACAGCCTATCCCGCATTGTGAATGAGGCGGTGCGTCGGGCATTGGCCGAGGATGCCGTCGATCTTGATGCCCTGGGCAAGAGGCGAAACGAGAGGAGCCTCGACTTCGGGACCTTCGTGCAGGGACTGAAGCGCGTTGGCCGCCTATAGCCTTCGCATCAAGACCTCTGCAGGGCGAGAACTGGAGGCCGTCGGGTCGAGACGCGACCAGCGTCGCATCGTGAGCCGCATCAGCGCGCTCGCGATCGAGCCCCGCCCCCCCGGCAGCGAAAAACTCGCAGGGGCGGCGAATGCGTGGCGGGTGCGGCAGGGCGACTACCGGATCCTGTTCACGGTCGATGACGAGGCGCGCCTGGTCGACGTCTTCAAGATCGGCCATCGCCGAGAGGTCTATAGATAGGGCGTCAGCGCTGTTCCGCCACGATCTGAAACTCGATCTGGATCTCGTTCGCGACCTTGACCAGGCCTCCGCCCACGCTGACCGGCTTCATTCCGAACTGGTCGTGGCGCAACTTCGTTCGAGCAGTGGCGGTGAGCGAGCGGCCATTGAGCGTGACCTGGACGGGAAGGGTGATTTCCCTGGTCACCCCGTGCAGGCTCAACTCTCCCACGAGAACCAGGTCGTAACCGCCACTCGCGAGGGCTCGGCCGGTGACCTTCGTGGAGCGGAAGCGGATCTCGGGGAAGCGGACCACGTCGAGCACTCCCGGCCCGCGCATCACCTCTTCCACCTTGGGCGCGTCACCCGTGGGTTCTCCCTCAGGCATCACATGCAGCCGGGCGCTCGCGAACGTAAGGTCGACGCTCGACCCCGACAGGTTCTCAGGGTCGGCGGTTACGGTCCCCGAAACGGGAGCCTGCACCTTGTGCCTATGCCCCGCGAAAGAGAAGGCTCCGGTTTTCCCCACGTGGATCCGCACCAGACTCTTCGATTCGGCCACGTCATATGTTGCCTCCGCGGCGTGGACGAGGGCGGCGGACCAGAGCGTGAGAAGGACGCTGGTTGCGGTCAGGGGGGTTCGCATCAGCAATCCCCTCGGCAGTCTCTTCATGATCGCCTCCCTTCAGAAGGCCCGGCGCCACCGGCCGTGGCGGCCCTATTTACCGGGGATCGAAACTCGCGCGAGGGCCACGTTGCCGAACGCGTCGGTGGCCCTGACGACAATCGCGGCGGGCAAGGGGGCGTCGAGTCGGAATTCGAAGCTCTCCTCCCGCGAATCGGCCAACCCGTCGGCCGGCGTCATATCCGCCCACGTTCCCGCTTCCCTGGCCCACTCCGCTTTGCGAATCGCGTTCACCGTGTCGGTCACCACCACCTTCACGAGGCCGGCGTTCATGGTGGCGTTGATGACGGGTGGTTCGTTGTCGACCTCGAAGGCCTCGGTGTCCTTCTCGTACGCCAGGCCGCGGCCCTCGGGGTTCGAGGTCTGATCCCTGGCCACCACTCTGAGCACATAGCGCCCCGACGGCACGGTCGCGGTGTCCCAGGTGAAGACGGGGTCTTCAAGACCTTCGCGGAGTCTCGTGAACGACGTCGCGGCCTCCGGGCGGTAGAGCACGTCGTACTTCAGGGCGTCCCCGTTCGCGTCCTCGGCTCTCCAGGTCAGGGTTCGCAGGGATTTGAAGAAGACCTTGCGTCCGAGATTTGGCGCGTCGGTGGAGCGGCCGCCTGGAGCCGAAGGCGGTTTGATCTCCGGCGCGCCGGTATCGAGGCCGGCGATGTCGGCCTCGGTCGAGCCGCCGCTGGAGGCACTGCGCTGAAACGCTTCGCCGGCCGGATACAGCGTCATTTCGCGAACCATTGGGCGCAGGTTGCGCTGAACGTAGGCGAGCTGCAGCCACGAGAGAGAGGGGCTCTCGCTCGCGCCGGTCAGGGTGGCGCGAATCTGCGCGAAGCGAGCCTGGGGAGATTTCGCGGGAGGCTTGCCCGGCACAACCTGTTCCCATCCGCTCCACGTGGTGTCGGGCATCGAGGCATTGCCGGTGCGGATCTCATAGGCGACGGCGGAGGAGGGCGTGCTCACCTCGAGAGCGCCCACCTGGGCCACGCTGTCGAAGTCTTTGGCCGCGGAGGTGAAGACACCCTTCATTTCGCGCCTGGTCGAGAGGTACTGGAGTTTTCCGGGATTGGAGGACGCGATGGCCATGTCCCCGGAGGGCATGGGTGCGGCGGCCGTGAGCTGTTCCTGCGCCATGGTCCTCACCAGGGTGTACGTCCGATCGTCGCGGACTTCGTAGATCCGGCCCTTCGATCCCGTACCGAAGAGAACCGCGTCCTGACGCTTGAAGAGGAAGAATGGCGATTCGTCGCCACTCCAGAGTTGATCCGCATCCCCAAGTGCCGTGACCAGGAAAACGGCGCCCCGTGGCGTTCCCGAACCTCCCCGCGGCGCATCCGGCGCGCGCGGGGGCCCGGCCGGAAAGGCGAAGACTTCGACGGTGGCGGCCGAGGCCGCGCCTTCGGGGGCGGGGCTGGCTCCGGGAGAGGGGGACGGCGAGGGCCGCGGAAGGGCGACCTCCGACCGGCCATCGACGAGGGCCACGTAAACCGATCCGTTCGGCAGGGGAAGAAGCGCCTTCACTTCGCGGTAGCTGGAGTCATACAGAACGCGCACGTTGTCTTTCGCGTCGATCGCGTAGACGAGGCCGGATGGAGAGCTTCCCGCGAACACCCCGCCCGTTGGGGCAATGGCGAGAGACGTCACATGCGCGTCCTGGCTGGACAGGATCGAGGTGCCCTGGCCCTTGGAATCGACCCGGTAGACCTTGCCCTCGCCACCCGTCGCCACATGGAGCCGGCCCTGAGAGTCGAAAGCGAGGGCCCAGATGTACCGCTCTGCGGGATCGAAGAACACCGTGCTCTTGCCTGCTTTGTCGATGGCGTAGACCTTGCCCTCGGGGTTGGTGGCCGCGAAGAGCCGGCCATCCGGGCTCATGAGCAGGGCCTGAACCTCGGGTTCGAGCGCGTCGTAGAAGGTCTGGGTCGTTCGGTTTTCGATCTTCAGGATCTTGCCGTCGTTTCCGGTCCCCGCATACAGCACGCCCTGGGCGTCGACGGTGACCGCCCAGACTGCCGGCGCGCTCAGGTCGGGCCCCGTGGTCGCGGCGGGTGCCAGCGACAGCCGGCCCGAGGAATCGACGGACAGGCCTTCGATCTCGCCTTCCAGAAACTCCCGCATGGCGGAGATTCGGAGGAACTGGGGCTGGACGGCGAAGCCCGAGGCCGCGAGCAGGGCGATAAGGGGAAACAGAGAAGCACGAAATCTGGAGAGCATGAAATCCTTGTCTGCCGCGCTTTCTAGCGCTCGATCTGGAGGGCCAGAACACGCGCGCCTCTCACGGAGTAGTCGACCGGCTGCTCGCCGTCCCACACCACGGTGGTGGCGGTGCGAACCACCGGCTCGCCGCCTTCGCTTCCGCCCAGAACCTGGATCATGGAAGGAGGAAGGCCGGGGAGGAGGGTTCCGGAAACCGCGGCGCCTTCTTCGAAGCGTTGAAGCCGCACGTAGATCTGCGTGCTCTTTCGAATCGAGTTGACCGCGCGCACGATCTGGTCGAGATTCTTGGGGATGAAGGCTTGACGCATCTCTCGTTGTTCGGCCTGGGACAGCCCCGCTCCGTCGGAAACCAGAACGGCGTAGCGCCCGGGCGGCACTCCGGCCGGCACCTCCACGGGAATCGACACCACGACTTCCTCGCCCCGGAACGTGCGCAGCGCAACCTTCATGGGGACGCTCGCGCCCGCGCGCACCACCCCATCGCGCTCGAGCCACGCCCGGTCGATGGTTGCGGTTTCCTGCGCTTCCTTCGCGATCAGGTTCACGGTCACCGACTCCAGGCTGACCCGTCGGAACTCGTTGTTCATCACGAAGGAAATGGCGGCGCCCACGAGGCCCGCGGCCATGGCTCCGGGCTGTCCCTCCGCGAACTGGTCCTGGAGGCGCATGGCGGGAATGCTGGTGAAATTCACGGTGGCATCGAGGGTCACGGTGGAGGGACCGGCCGCTCGTTCCTGTCCCTGCAGCACGGAAAGGACGCTCGCGTATACGGTGAGGGGGGTGAAGAGGTCGTCCTGAACCACCGTGAACGAGTAGTCCTGCCTCATTCCCGGGCGATTCTGAAGGGAAACCTTGACCGGAATCATCCGCGGCCCCGGGCCGAGTTTGCCGGAGATGCCGGTGGCGCGGTCCTGCTGGAAGCGGCCGATGGTTTCGTGGGGGCTTGCGATCTTGAACGACTGCTGGAGGCTCGGGAACACGTCGTACACCCAGGCCTGGCGCATGGGAAAGTCGATGGGGCCGATGCCGAAAAAGGGGTGCCCGAAGGCGTAGACCACATCCTTGTCTATGTGGGTCACGGTGCCGGTCGCCGAGAAATCGAAGTCGCCTTGAATCAGGGACACCGCCACGGGCCCTCCGGGTTCGAGAGGAGGCAGGGGGCCGGGGGCCTTCCCGTTCGCGGGCGCCTGAAGCGGCGTGAAACCCATCGTCGAGAAAAGACCCTTCGCCGCCTCGAAGGCCCGCCCTGACAAGCCCGAGACGGAGAGCGGAATGGGCAATGCGGTCATTCCTCCGAGCCCCGCCGCTCCCCCCGTCCCCTTCGTTCCCGCGGCATTGAGCGCGTCCAGGAACTTCGCGACCAGGGACGCTTGATCGATGGGCCAGGGGAGGCCCGACATGCGCAGGGGTATCGGCCGGACGACCGAGTCCGCCGGGTTCTTGGAGGCGCGAAGGAGGACATCACCGAGCCGGGAGAGTCCCTTCATTTCACTGTAGGGGGTGATTCCCGCGATCGCCTCTTTCGAAAAACCGAAACCGAAGGCGACCGCCCCCAAAAGCTTGCCGTCGATGTAGACCGGTGACCCGCTCATGCCCGCGATCACGCCGGTGTTGGCCAGAGGCCCCCCGGACAGGCGGGCCATCACCATGGTCTGCTTGGGCGCCGAGTTTTCCAGAGCGCCGATGATCTCCACGTCGAAGGTCTCGAGCTTCTGGCTGGCGAAGACGGTGCGGCCGACCCCCTTCATCCCCGGCCTCACCTCGTCGATCGGGAAGATGGCGACCTCGGAGGGGACCTTGGCGAGGGGAACGCTTCCGGTCTGGGCCGGTGCTGCCCCCGAACCGTTCGCGGTGAGGGCGAGGGCGGCGAGCCCGAAGGCCAGTCTCAACATCCTCTCATTCTCCTATACGTTCATTGTTCCTGATGATGACCAGGCCCCACGACCAGCGATATCCTGCGGTCCTCGGATGAGTCGGGTGAGGAGGAGGGATCACATGGATAAGGTACCGCGGAACGGGCCGTCACTCGGGCCGTGGGTTCTGAGCGCCTCGGTTCTCGTCCTGATTCTGTCGGCTTCAGACGCCCGCGCCACCCTCTCCGTTCAAGCGTCGCAGGAGAGGCCGGCGGACGGCCTGCGCAGCCCCCTGGCCAGCGTTCGCCGGAAGGCCGCGTCCGATCTCGGCAAATCGAAAAGGCCCGAAGCCCTTCCGCAGCTGGCGGAGCTCGTCCGCGACCCGGACATCGAAGTACGTCTCACCGCCCTGCGGGCCATCGCCTCTCTGCGCGAACTTGCCGGTGTCCCGTCGATGATCGTCTTCCTGGCCGACTCGCAATCGCGGGTCCGATCGGAGGCGATCGACGGCCTGGTGGAGATCTACACCCATCGGGATCACCCGGGATCGTCGAAGTTCCTGTCGATCTTCTCGGATAGCCGGGACAAGCGAGAGCCGCTGGTCGTGGCCGCGGTGGACTTCGAGGTCTATCGGTCGCTGGCCGCGCGACTCAAGGATTCGGACCTGACCATCCGGGAGTCCGCGGCGGAAGCGATCGGGATCCTCGGAGGTACCGAAGTCGCCGTTGATCTGGTCGCCGCTCTTTCGGACGCGGTGCCCGATGTGAGGGCCGCCGCGGCGACCGCCATCGTGAAGGTGGGAACTTCCGCCGACGGGGAGGCGCTCATACCGCTCATGAAGGATCCATCGGCCTCGGTCAGGCGCCGGGCGATTGCTGGTCTTGGCCGGCTCAAGGTGGGGGACGCCGCGGCGGCCCTGCGATCCGCCTACCAAAAAGGCCCCGACTCCGAGGATGGACTGCTCGCTCTCACCGCGCTCTCGCAGATTGCACTTCCCCAGGACGTTCCCCTCTTCCAGCGCCTGGCCCTTCAGTTCGACTCGCGCCGACGCCGCCCCGCAATCGAGGCTTTGGCCCGGCTCTCCGATGTGGGGAACCAGGGCCGTTTCAAACGAGAGTTCCAGCGCGAGAAGACCGACGAGCTGCGCTCCGCCTATGCGTTCGCCATCTTTCTGTTCGGCGACCGCCCTTTCCTCGACACCGTTATCCTGGGTCTTTCGGGGCCGAAGGACCGCGCCCGCCAGGCCCGCGGCTATCTCGAAGAGCTTGGGGCCCGCTCGCTTCCCGAGGCCCTCGACTATCTTGGGGAGCCGGATCCGAAAATCCGATCCGGATTGTGCGACGCTCTGGCCGACGCGGGCGTGTCGAACGCGCTCTCCGCAATCGAACCGTTGACCAGGGACAAGGATGGGCAGGTGGCGAGAAGCGCCGAGCGCGCGGTGGCGATTCTGAAGCGACCGAAGTAGGCGCAAGGCCGGCCGCGCCGACCGCTTCTATTGGGGCGTCCGGCCCCTTCCGTTGGCGTCGATGAAGATCAGCCCTTGCTCCCGCGAGCCTCCGGGGTTCTCAAACTTCACGATCCGTTCTCCGCCGACGGTCAGGCGATCGGCGGAGACGCCCGCGGTTAAAGTGTTCGCCAGAAAGGGATCCACCGCATAGACCCGGTGGGGATCCACGCCCGGGTAGTTGATGGGCACGTCGGGAATGGTCGCCACCCAGGTATGGGCGGTGGACGGCAGGAGGTTGACGTAGGTGCCCAAGGGCATCCAACTCGCCTGAAACGTGACCGGTCCGCTGCACTGCGTTCCCGCGTTCACGCACTGCGACGGCCTCAGGTAGGTGACGGTCACCGACACCGTGGCCGGCGATTTCAGGGGCGGCGGGTCTTCCGGCCCGACGATATGGAAGTCGTAGCAGGAAGGGAGGGCCAGGACCAGCGCCCAGGTCCCAAGGTAAGAGAGCTTCATCTCGTGCGGAATCGTAACAGGAATTGCACGTCCACAACTAGACTCTTCGCTTCTGGCTCCATCGCATTGACCAAAGTCCTCCCCCGAGCATCCTTGGACGAGTCGCCTGGCCGGGCGCCCTCCGCAGGCGGAGCCGCCGTCGAAGGCGGCATGGCCCATAACCCCGGTTCGGGGCGGTCGAACGTTCCTTCGGGCAGTCGGGCGACCTCGCTTCAACTGGCTCGCCGCCTTCTCTCCTACGCGCGGCCCCACGCCTCCCTCATCTTCATGGGCTGGCTCGCCACGGTTCTGTACGGCCTGTCGAACGCGGCGCTCGTCTACATGATCAAGCCCATCTTCGACGACGTGCTGATCAGGACGGTGAGGTTCGGCGAGGTCGCGATCGCCATCGTTTCCCTCTACGTGATCAAGGGCGTGGGCGCCTATTTCTCGACCACCCTGCTTTCCGAAGCCGGGCAGAAGGCCGTCTTCGACCTGCGGCGCGCCGTCTACGCTCACATTCTGGACCAGTCCTTCGACTTCTTCTCGAACCGCACCACTGGATCCCTGATGAGCCATCTCACCACGGATGTGGAGAAGATTCAGACCGCCCTCGGCGAGATCGCCGGGGATTTGCTCAAGGAAGGGCTCACCGTGGTCGGTCTGGTCGGTCTGCTCATCTATCACGACTGGCGCCTGGCCCTGATTTCCCTCGTGCTCATGCCTCTCGCTTTTACCCCTCTGATCCGGCTGGGGCGGCGGCTGCGCTCCTCGAACGAGAGCTCCATGCGCAGATGGAAGGACATCGCCAACATTCTCCAGGAGACCCTCTCCGGTTTTCGGGTGGTGAAGGCCTTCAGGACGGAAACCTTCGAGAAAGCGCGGTTCGAAAAGGCCCTCGAACGCCTTCAGGGAGTGACCCTGCGCATGAACCGGACGACTGCGTTCCTGCCCCCTTTGATGGAGGCGGTGGGAGGCCTGTCCGTGGTGGCCGTACTCTGGTACGGGACCTACGCGATCGCGACGGGGATCATGACCCCGGGCTCCTTTACCTCCTTTCTGGCCGGCCTCTTCGCGCTCTATACCCCCATCAAGCGCCTGTCCAAGGTGAATGCCGCCCTCCAGGGAGCGTTCGCGGCCGGGGAGCGGGCCTTCTCCCTGCTCGACACGCACCGCGAGATCAAGGACTCGCCCGCTGCCACCACCCTGGCCCCGTTCAAGGACGCGGTGGAGTTTCACAACGTCTCGTTCCAGTACGACAAGACTTCAGGGCCGGTGCTTTCCGGGGCCTCCCTCAAGGCCAAGAAGGGCGAGGTGCTGGCCATCGTGGGCATGAGCGGCTCCGGCAAGACTTCGCTCCTGAATCTGCTTCCGCGCTTCTACAACGTCAGCAGCGGGTCGATCACGGTCGACGGCGTGGATATCAAGGACGTGACCCTCGACAGCTTGCGCCGGCAAATCGGCCTGGTGAAGCAGGAGACCATCCTGTTCAACGACACCGTAAGGGCCAACATCGCCTACGGCCTTTCCGGGGTCGAAGGGTCTGTGGTGGAGAGCGCGGCGCGGGCCGCCTTTGCCCACGATTTCATCCTCGATCTTCCCAGGCGATATGACACGGTGATCGGGGAGAGAGGCTCGCGGCTCTCCGGCGGACAAAAGCAGCGGATCGCCATTGCCCGAGCCATCCTGAAAGACCCTCCCATTCTGATTCTCGACGAGGCCACCTCGGCCCTCGACACGGAATCGGAGAGCCTGGTTCAGCAGGCCCTTTTCAATCTCATGAAGGGCCGAACCACCCTGGTGGTGGCCCACCGCCTGGCCACCGTGCGACGCGCGGACCGGATTCTGGTTTTGGAAAGAGGCGAGATTCGCGAAGAAGGCACCCATGACGAGCTATTGGCGAGGAACGGGATCTACGCGCGGCTCCACGACCTCCAGTTCCGGGTGGATCCCGCGGTATGAGCGAACCTCTTCTCGTCGTCATCTCCGGCCCCTCGGGCAGCGGCAAGTCCACGGTTGAGGCTCGGATCCTCGCAGAAATGCCCGGCCTCCTCTTCTCCGTCTCGCACACCACCCGGGAGCCGCGCTCGGGGGAAGAGAACGGCCGGGATTATTTCTTCGTGGCCGAGGCGAAGTTTCGCGACCTCATCTCTCAGGGGGCTTTCCTCGAATGGGCCGAGGTGCACGAGAAGCTCTACGGCACGTCCCTGGCCGAACTCGAACGGGCGCGCCTCGAGGGGAAGGACCTGGTGCTCGACATCGATGTTCAAGGAGCCGCCCAGATCAAGAAGGCCTATCCGGGGGCGGTCACGATCTTCCTGCGGCCCCCGTCCGTGGCGGTCCTGACCGATCGGCTGCGCGGTCGCGCGTCCGACACCGCGGAGGTGGTGGCGGTCAGAATCAAGAACGCCACGGGGGAGATTCAACGCGCCTCGGAGTTCCGTCATGTCGTGGTCAATGATCATCTCGACGCCACGGTGGATACGGTCAAACGCATCATCGAAACGGAGCGGGCGCAGAAGCGTTCCTGAGCGATCTTCGGAAAGTGAGGTTGGCTCCCGGGCCAAACGTCTGCCTCCGCTATACTTCGGGGTGCGGCGCGGATGGCTCACCAGAGCGACTCTCTGCGCTCGGTTCCCCGAACGAAAGAAACAATTGCCAAAGACTCTCTACAACGACCGGCCCATGAAGCACCTCATCCTCCCCAAAGAAATCGACAGCAAGTTTCGCTTCATTATCGTGGCCGCCCAGCGCGCGAAGCAGCTTCAGGCCGGGGCCAAGCCCCGCGTTCTGACCACGAGCTATAAGCCCACCCGGGTCGCCATCGAAGAAGTCCTGGCCGGCGCCGTGTCCTGGGAAATGAAGGCGGAAGTCCCGCGGGTCACGAATCTCGACTAGTCCGCCATGAACGGGTTCAGCGCCCACGCGCTCCAACCCGACTCGGGTTCGGACGGAGGCTAGAGGATCATGGCCAGCATTCTTCTCGGGGTCACCGGCGGAATCGCGGCGTACAAGGCCTGTGAGATCCTCCGGCTCTTCGACAAGGCGGGCCACCGCGTTCGCGTGGTCATGACCCGGGCGGCCACCGAGTTCGTGGCCCCCCTGACTTTCGAGACCCTTTCCCGGGCGAAGGTCCTGACCGACGCCCGGCCCCTTGGTGAGGACGGTTCGATTCTCCACATCGAATACGCGGACGATGCGGACGCTTTGGTGATCGCGCCCTGCACCGCCAACGTCATGGCCAAGCTGGCTCAGGGGATCGCCGATGACGCGCTCTCAACTACGGCCCTCGCCTTCACCGGCCCGGTTCTGATCGCCCCGGCCATGAACGTGAACATGTGGAACAGCGCTTCGGTACGGGAGAACCTCGCGAGTCTGCGCAGCCGAGGTCTTCACATCGTCGAGCCCTCGAGCGGCGACCTCGCCTGCGGATGGGTGGGCGAAGGCCGCCTCGCCGAGCCGCCCGAAATCGTGGAAGCGGTGCTGAAGATGCTGGAGGAGGGCAAGGATCTGGCCCGCCTTCGGATCGTGGTCAGCGCGGGGCCAACTCAGGAGCGGCTCGATCCCGTCCGCTACCTTTCGAATCGATCGTCGGGCAAGATGGGGTACGCGATCGCCGAGGCGGCGCGGGCGCGCGGAGCTTCCGTCACCCTCGTATCCGGTCCGGTGGCTCTGGGGAGACCCGAGGGCGTGACCGTGATCGGAGTCGAGTCCGCGAGCGAAATGAAGGCCGCGATGGAGGAGCAGGCCGAAGAGGCCGACATCGTGATCATGTCCGCGGCGGTGGCCGACTATCGGGCCGCCCGAAAGGCGGAGGGCAAGATCAAGAAGGACGCCGAAGGGCTTCAGATTTCCCTGGTCCGGAACGACGATATTCTCGCCGGTCTGGGCCGGATCAAGACCGCCCGCCAGGTGCTGGTCGGGTTCGCCGCGGAAACGAACGACGTCATCGCCTATGGTCAGGAGAAACTGAAGCGAAAGGGCGCCGATCTGTTCGTGGCCAACGACGTCTCGCGCCCCGACATCGGCTTCTCGGCGGACGAGAACGAGGTCCACCTGCTCTTCCCCGGCGGCCGGGTGGTGAAGGTCGACAAGGCTCCGAAGCGAAAGATCGCCAACGCGATCCTGGATGCCGCGAAGGAGATCCACCGGGCGAAAGCGTAGAGCCTTCCGGCGGGGGCGATCGCGCCCTCCTCCCCCCTCACTGCTAAACTTCAGCGCCAATGTCGATCAACCGAAAACTCATTCGTCCCGACATGTCCGCGGCCCGCCAGGCCCTGTCCGACAAGCGGAAGAAAGCTCCGCCCGTGGAAACCGCGGCCGAAGCCTTCTACTATGTGAAGCAGATGGGCGGGAAGACGCCCATGGTGGTGGTCACCATGGATGGAGAAAAGCTCCAGGGCGTCATCGAATGGTACGACGACAACGCCATCAAGCTTCACCGCCGCGGCGCACCCAATCTCCTTCTCATGAAGCATGCCATCAAGTACATGCACAAAGAGGGCGACATGGGAACGCTGGACCAGCCCGCCGAAGAATAGGCGAACCGGCTTCCCTCGCCATCTCAGAACCAGCGCAGGAAGGGAAAGGCAGCGTTTTGTTTCCATGGATTGCCGGCTTCGCCGGCCTGCTCGTGCCTGGCGCCGGTCATGCCCTTGCCAGGCGCCGGGGGCGCGCGGTGGTCTACTTCCTCTGCACCCTGGGACTCTTCTTTTTCGGCGTCCTCTATGGCGCGAGACTTCAGTTCCATGTGGGCTTCGACGATCCTCTGGCGTTGGTGCGGAGCACCGCTCAGCTGGTGGTGGGGGCCCCGTACTTTCTGGCCCGTTTCCTGGGTCTCGGCCAGGATCCGGCCCTGATCACCCGCAGTACCTTCGAGTATGGGAGCACATTTACCGAAGTCGCCGGCCTGCTCAACATTCTCGTCGCCCTCGATGCCTTCGATGTCGCGGCGGGCCGGAAGAAGTAGAAGCCCCATGAGCTTCCTGGATTCGCATCTGGTCGCCCTCCTGTTGTTCTCCGGATTCACCTCCGTGGCCATGGGGACGCTCGCCGAGAACACCGCCCGCGAGCGGGCGATCTCGGCGGCCAAGGTGTTCGCGGCCTTCGTGGGGTCCACCCTCGTCGGGGCGTGGATCATGCACTTCGTTCGCTAGGGCGCGGTTGAGGGATTCGGACCGGCCATGACCGACCTGCGAATCGCGGTGGTTCCCGGCGACGGCATCGGGGTCGAGGTGATCCGTGAAGCCTGCGCGGCCCTGCATGCGGTGGCCGCGGGAGCGGGGAAGAAGATAGCACTCACTCCGTTCGATTGGAGCGCCGACGCCTACCTCAAAACCGGAACGACCCTGCCCAAGGACGCCCTGAAAATGCTGGGCGAGAACTTCGACGCCATCCTGCTCGGGGCCATGGGCGATCCCCGCGTTCCCGACAACCGCCACGCCGCGGACATCCTGCTGGGGATGCGCTTCGGCCTCGACCTCTACGTGAACCATCGGCCGGTGAAACTCCTGCACGCGCGTCTGTGCCCCCTCAAGGGTGTGGAACCGAAGGACGTCGACTTCGTGGTGTTCCGGGAGAACACTGAAGGTCTTTACGTGATGATGGGCGGCAACTTCAAGAAGGGCACTCCGGACGAAGTCGCGACCGACATCGACCTCAACACCCGCAAGGGGGTCGAGCGCATCATCCGCCACGCCTTTGAGTTCGCGCGCGCCACCGGCCGCAGGAAGGTCCTGATGTCGGACAAGTCGAACGTCCTCATCCACGCTCACGATCTGTGGCAGCGCGTCTTCAAGGAAGTGAAGACGGAGTTCGAGGAGATCGCGGCTTCACACATGTACGTCGACAACCTCTCGCTCCAGCTCGTTCGCGATCCGAAGCAGTTCGAAGTGATCGTGACCTCCAACATGTTCGGCGACATCGTCACCGACATCGCGGCCGGCCTGCAGGGTGGTCTGGGCATGGCGGCCTCCGGCAACATTCATCCCGGAAGGATTTCCCTCTTCGAGCCGGTGCACGGCTCGTCGCCGCCCATCGCGGGCAAGAACATCGCGAATCCCATCGGCGCGATCGCGACCGCCGCTCTGATGCTCGCTCACCTGGGTTGGAGGGACGAGGCGGCGCGCATGGAGGCGGCGATATTCGGCGCGGTGGAGGCGGGACAGACCACGCAGGACATCGGCGGGACCCTGGGCACGCGCGAATGCGCGGCGGCGATCGTGGCTCGGATCAAGGCCGCGTAGGCGCTGCGGGAGTCCGCCCTTCCCCCTCAGAGCAGTTCCGGAGGAGAATGACGGCCATGCACCTCACCGTCAATGGGGACGTCCAGGACGTGGACGCGCCCGACCACTGGACCCTGCTCGAAGTGCTCCGCTACCGGCTGGGCCTGACCGGCTCCAAGCAGGGATGCGACAAGGGCGATTGCGGTGCTTGCACCGTCCTGGTGAACGGAAACCCGATGATCTCGTGTCTCGTGCTCGCGCGCGAAGCCGAGGGTCGCGCCATCACCACCATCGAGGGACTGATGCCGGCTCACCTGGGCGCAGGCGGCGTCGGCGCCGATCCGGTGCAGGACGCCTTCGATCGATGCGGGGCGCTGCAATGCGGCTTCTGTCAGAGCGGCACGATCCTGTCGGCACGCGCCCTCCTCTGGGAGACGCCGAATCCCTCTGAAACCGAAATACGCAATGCTCTCGCCGGCAATCTGTGCCGCTGCACCGGATACACCCAGATCCTGCAGGCGGTTCTGCTCGCGGCCGCGCGGTCCCGCGGCGTCGATCCCGCGCCAAGGTCCTGGGAGACCCCGCCGCCGCCCAAGGAAACTCCCTGAGGTGGCGTCGCGCGACCTTCACGGCATCGATCCTCCGTGGGGCGAGTTCCGCCACGTGGGCCGGGCGTCGCGCAAAGTGGACGGCCTGGCCAAGGCCACCGGCGCCGCGGTCTACACCGACGACATCTCTCTGCCCGGCATGCTGCACGCAAAGCTCCTGCGCAGCCCGCACGCCCACGCGCGGATACTCGCAATCGATACCACGCGAGCCCGGGCGCTTCCGGGCGTCCGCGGCATCATCACGGGCGAGGATTTGCCGGTGAAGTACGGCATCCTCCCCTGGACGCAGGATGAAACGGCACTCGCGGTTTCGAAGGTGCGGCATGTGGGGGAGCCGGTGGCCGCGGTGGCGGCGGTCGATGAGGACACCGCGAACGAGGCGCTCAAGCTGATCCAGGTCGACTACGAGCCGCTGCACACCTACACCGATCCGTTCGAGAGTCTGAGCCGGAACGACCCGCCCATTCACGAGCATCACAAGACCGGCAATATCTCGAAGCACGTTCATCTCTCCTTCGGCGAGGTGGATGCGGCCTTGTCCAGGGCCGATGTGGTGGTGGAGGACGACTACTTCTTCCACGGCACCACCCACGCCGCCATCGAGCCGCACTGCGCTCTGGCGCGGTATGGAGCGGAGGGTGTGCTGACCTTGTGGTCGTCGACCCAGATCTCCCACTATGTGCACCGCGCGCTGGCCCACGTTCTCGGCCTGCCCGCCCACCGCATCCGGGTGATTCAGCCGTGTCTGGGGGGTGCTTTCGGCGGCAAGTCCGATCCCTTCAGTCTCGAATTCGTGACCGCGAAGCTCTCCATGCTGAGCGGCCGTCCGGTGAAGTTGCTCTACACCCGCGAAGAGGTCTTCTACACGCACCGGGGCCGTCATCCGATGCACATGCGCTACAAGACGGGAGCCACCCGCGATGGTCGCCTGACCGGGGTGGACGCGAAGATCGTGATCGATGGCGGCGCCTACAGTTCCTTTGGCCTCGTGACCACGTACTACGCCGGCCAGCTGCTGACCGGCCCCTACGATTTCCCGACCTATCGCTTCGACAGCACCCGCGTGTTCACCAACAAGCCGGCGTGCGGCCCCAAGCGGGGCCACGGGTCGGTGCAGCCGCGATTCGCCTTCGAGGTGCAGCTCGACGAGATAGCCGAGAAGCTGAACATGGATCCCATTGAGATCCGGCGGCGTAATCTGATCGCCGCGTCCACCACCACGGTCAATGGCCAGCGCATCACCTCGAACGGGGTGGCGCAGTGCCTCGACTTCGTGGAGAAGGCGAGCGGCTGGACTTCGAGGCGCGGCCGACTCGGGCCGGGTCGCGGCCTGGGCGTCGCCGCGTCGATGTACATCTCGGGGACCAACTATCCGATCTATCCGAACCCGATGCCGCAGGCCGCGGTCCAGCTCAAGGTCGACCGGTCGGGTCTGGTCACGGTATTCAGCGGCGCCAACGACATCGGCCAGGGCTCGAACTCCGTGGCCCAGTACCTGGTGGCCGAGGAACTGGGCCTCGCCCTCGATCAGGTGCGCGTGGTGTCGGCCGACACCGACCTGTGCCCCGTGGATCTGGGTGCTTACTCCAGCCGCGAGACGTTCATGGTGGGCAACGCCCTCATCGACGCCTGCCGCAAAATTCGTCCGCAGCTCGTGCAGGCGGTGGCCGATAAGTGGAAGGTGGACGGGACGCGCATTCGATTCGTCAATGGCGTGGTCGGGGATCTCGAGGATGCGTCCCATTCGATGAGCGCCACCGAGGCGATCTGCCTCGCCGAAGAACGGTTCGACGCGCTGGGCGCCACCGGGGCCTACAACACGCCCACCCTGGGCGGCGACTACCGCGGCGGCACCATCGGGGCTTCTCCGGCCTACTCGTTCACCGCGCATGTGGCGGAGGTCTCGGTGGACATCGAAACCGGTCGGATCACCTGCCCCAACGTGTGGATCGCGCACGATTGCGGGCGGGCGCTCAACCCCATGCTGGTGGCGGGTCAGATGGAAGGCTCGGCCTACATGGGGGTTGCCGAGGCCCTGATGGAGCACCACGACGTGTATCCCTCCGGCCTGCACAAAGGGCCGTCGCTGCTCGATTACCGGATTCCAACCTCCGTCGATACGCCGGCGCTGCATGCGCTGATCGTGGAAAGCCTTGACCCCGAGGGTCCCTACGGCGCCAAGGAGGCGGGCGAAGGACCGCTCCACCCGTCGATTCCCGCCATCTCGAACGCGGTCTTCGACGCGGTGGGCATAAGGCTTCGCCAGTTGCCCTTCACTCCAGGCCGGGTTCTCACCGCGTTGCGCGCACGTGCGAAGGAAGTGTCCGCTGAAACGGCGCGTGCCGGAGGCCCCCGCTGATGTTGAGGCTGCCCCGGTTCGAGCTTCGCCAGCCGACTTCGGTCGCCGAGGCCGCGGGCATGCTCCAAGACCTCGGTCCGGGAGCGGTGGTGCTGGCCGGCGGCACCGACCTCCTGCCGAACATGAAGCACGAGTTGCTCACGCCCGCCGTGGTGGTCTCGCTCGGACGGATCGAAGCCCTGCGCGGCATTCGCGTCGAAGCCGACGGCTCGATGGTCATCGGGGCCATGACCACGATTGCGGAGGTGGCTTCGTCGCCGGTCGTGGCCGAGCGTGCGCCGTGCCTCGCCCAGGCCGCGGGCCTGATCGCCGGTCCGCAACTGCGCCGCGCGGGCACCCTTGGCGGCAACGTCCTGCTCGACACCCGGTGTCAGTACTACAACCAAAGCCATTTCTGGCGACAGGCGCTGGGGTTTTGTCTCAAGAAGGACGGTACCGCCTGCCATGTCGTGGTGGGGGGTGCGCGCTGCGTCGCCGCCGCGGCCGCCGACAGTGCTCCCGCCCTGATGACGCTTGGCGCCTCTCTGGAACTCGAACGCGCGGGCGCTCGGCGCGCGGTGGCCGTCGAGGACTTCTGGGTGTCGGACGGCATCGTGAACCGGCGAATGCTGCCCGGCGAGATCCTGGTCTCGATCCGGATTCCACCCACCCCGCCCGGGCATCGCGGCGCCTACGGCAAGCTGCGCGAGCGGGGCTCCATCGATTTTCCGTTGCTCGGTGTGGCCACGCGAATCGACCTCGATCCCAAAGGCGTCATCGAGCGGGCCGAACTGGTGCTGACCGCACTCGCGGCCCGGCCCCGTCGCGTAAACGAGGCATCCACGAGTCTGCGCGGCCTTCGACCGCTTACGCCCGCCTTCGACGAGGCGGTGCGCGAAGTGGCCGGGATGGCGGAGCGCCGTTGCCGGACGCTGTCGAATCTGTCCGGCGACACGGCCTGGCGTCAGGCTATGATCCCGGTGTACGTAAGGCGCACGCTGCATGCGGCGATCGCAGGCAGCGGTCCGGTGCATCACCTGTAGACGGTCTCACCTGTCCGGGCGCGGCTCGTTCCAGGGCGCGCAGCGAAGGGTGAAGCCTGGCTTTGGGGGACCGTCCGGGGCGCCTCTGGCGACTGAGGTTGTCCATGTCCGAGCGCAACGGCGTCAACCAATACATCTACGACTGGAACATCGCCGGCACGGGTTACCCACACCGCGAGACCGCGGTGGAGTTCAACGACGAGACGCTGCGCGACGGACTGCAGTCGCCGTCGGTGCGCGACCCCCCCATCGGCAAGAAGATCGAACTTCTTCATCTGATGGCGCAGCTCGGCATCCACGCCGTCGATCTCGGTCTGCCGGGGGCGGGACCGAGAGCGCGGGCCGACATCGTGGAGTTGTGCCGCGAGATCCAGCGGGCGAATCTGTCCATCGTTCCCAACTGCGCGGTGCGCACGGCGCCCGCCGACGTCACTGCTCTGATCGAAATCGCCGATCTGGTGGGCATGCCGATCGAAGCCTGCACGTTCATCGGCAGTTCGGCGATCCGTCAGTATGCCGAGGAGTGGTCGCTCGACTACATGCTGAAACTGAGCGAAGACGCGGTGGCGCTGGCCGTGGCCCACGGACTTCCGGTCACGTTCGTGACCGAGGACACCACCCGGGCGACCCCGGACACCATCCGCCGGCTGTACAAGACCGCCATCGAGGCCGGAGCCACGCGGGTGTGCGTCACCGACACCGTGGGCCACATCACGCCGCGAGGCGTGCGCAATCTGATTCCCTACGTCCGGCAGCTCATCCAGGAGACGGGCGAGGACGTCAAGGTCGACTGGCATGGCCACAACGATCGCGGTCTGGCCGTGATCAACACCATCACGGCCATGACTTCAGGCGCCGATCGCGTTCATGCGACCGCACTCGGCCTGGGCGAGCGGGTGGGGAACTGTTCGATGGACCAGCTGCTGGTGAACCTCCGTCTGATGGGCTACATCAATTCCGACCTCGAGCCGCTTCGGAGGTACGTCGATGTCGCGAGCGACGCCACCGGCGTGCCCATTCCCGCCAACTATCCGGTGTTCGGCACCGACGCCTTCCGCACCGCCACCGGCGTGCATGCGGCCGCGATCATCAAGGCCAAGAAGAAGGACGACGGGTGGCTGGCCGATCGCATCTACTCCGGCGTCCCCGCGGCCATGGTGGGCACGCGGCAGAAGATCGACATCGGCTTCATGTCCGGCGTGTCGAACGTCGTGTATTGGCTGGTCGAGCATGGGATCGAGCCCGATGAGAACCTTGTGACCGAGGTCTTCCGGGCCGCCAAGGAAGGGGACCGGGTCATGACCGACGACGAGGTCGAGCAGATCGTGAGGTTCGTGGCGAACTCGCGCGATCGACCCCTGGCCGTCGATACGGTGAAGGCGTGGCAACAGGAGTTGAAGACGTCCTGATGTCCGACCCGACCATTCGATTGACCGCGGGCAAGCGGATTCTCTTCCTCACCAAGGACCCCGAGACCATTCGCAAGCAGCTTCGGGGCGAGTCGAACCTTCAGATGAAGGACCTCAGAGTCGACGAGTTGATGGATGACATCAACACCGACGCCATGACGCCCGCCTGGGCCTGCTTCGACTATCGGCCTCAGGCCCTGGCCCGAAGTGCGTACGCCGGGATCACCGTGGACGGCGAGAGATTGTTCTGGGACAACGCCCTCATCGAAGGCAATTTCGAAGTGATCGTTTCGGGGAGGCGCAAAGGGGTGGGCTCGTCGCGCGAAACCGCGGTGCAGGCGGAGAAGTACGCGGGCATTCGTATCGCCATCGCCGATGGTTTCGCGCCGATTCACGCGCGGAACAACATCAACTCCGGCGTCCTGATGGCGGGACACGATGTCCTGCTCACGCTCCAGGCCGGGGAAGAGGTTCCGCTGGAAGCGTTCATGACCGGCCGCGATCCCGTGACCCGGCTCATCATCCGGGCGGGCGGCCTCTTCGCCTTCACGCGCGCGGTGGCGAAGGGTGAAGTGCAACTGCCGGCGCCGACCACGGCGGCCCGGCCCATGACCATCGCCGAGAAGATCCTCCTCTCCCGCCTCGCTACCGGCCTCAAGCCTGCGGCTCTCAAGCCCGGTGACGCGGTGGCGGTGCGCGTCGATGGCGGCTTTTCCCACGACTTCACGTCGGCCCAGGTTCACTATTTCCTGACCGAGGAATACGGCCCTGGCTACAAGCTCAAGAACCCGTCGAAGTTCGCGGTGTTCGAAGACCACATGCTCTACGCCCAGGACATGCCGTCGCTCGCCAAGTTCCGGCCGAAGCTCCTCGAACAGAGCGAACGCCAGCGCGCATTCCAGGAGGCTACCTCGGTGCGCGCCTTCCTCGCGAAAGACGGCGTCTCGCCCGGCATCTGTCACACCGTGGCGCGGGAAAAGATGATCGAGCCCGGTGAGTTCATCCAGGCCACCGACTCCCATACCTGCATGGGCGGGTCGCTCAACTCGCTCGCCTACGGTGTGGGCGCCACCGAGTACGCGGCGCTTGTCTACTCGGGGATCACGTTCACCGAGACCCCGGGCTCCATTCGTTTCGAGCTCCAGGGCGCGCTTCGCCCGGGCGTGACCGCGAAGGACGTGATGCTCTTCATCCTGAAGGAATACGCGAAGCCGGGGAAGACCCTGGACCTCGTGATGGAGTTCGGCGGTCCCGGACTTGCGGCCCTTTCCCCGGACGAGCGCGCGACCATGGCCAACATGGCCACCGAATGCACCGCGAAGGCCGGCGTCTTCGAGGGTGACGAGCCGATGATCGAATGGATCGTGGCCCATCGGCCGGGTGTCGAAGCGGACCGATTGCGCGCGCAGATCGTGGGGCCGGACCGAGGCGCCGAGTACACGGGCGGGGTTCACACCATCGACCTCTCTTTGATCGAACCGATGGTGGCGACACCCGGCGATGCCGCGAAGGGCATCCCGTCCGATCCCACCAACGGTGCGCTGATCAAGGACATCGGCGACGTGCGAATCGATATCGCGTACGGAGGTTCCTGCACTGCGGGCAAGGAGGAAGACCTCGACATGTACGCCCGGGTCATGACCCAGGCCCTCGGCGCCGGCAAGCGCGTGGCGCCTTCCGTGAACTTCTTCATCCAGTTCGGATCCGAGTCGGTGGAGGCCTACGCCACCGCCAGGGGCTATCTCGAGGTGTTCGCGAAGACGGGCGTCCGGGTCATCAAGCCCGGCTGCGGCGCGTGCATCGGGTGTGGTCCGGGGATTTCCGAATCGACGTCGCAGGTCACGGTGTCCGCGATCAATCGCAACTATCAGAATCGTTCCGGTCCGGGCGCTCTCTACCTCGCCTCCCCGCTCACCGTCGCGGCATCGGCGGTGATGGGCCGGATTGTCGCCTACGACCCGGAGATGTTCGAAGCGGACGCCTGAGCGTGTCGAAGGGACAGGGACCATCGATAGCCTGGTCCCTGAGGTTGCCTGCGCTGAGCTTGCCTGCGCTGAGCCTGCCCGCACTGAGCTTGCCTGCGCTGAGCTTGTCGAAGCGTCGAAGTGTCGAAGCGTCGAAGCGTTGAAGGGACGTACGACTCCGGTCGCTGAGCGCAGTCGAAGGCACCGGGACCATCGATAGCCGGGTCCCTGAGCTGCCTGCGCTGAGCTTGTCGAAGCGTCGAAGGGACCATCGATGGTTGCGAAGGGGAGGGATCCGGACCCGAGAGAGCCAACGGGAGTTCGTCGAAACGGCGATGCCGACGCAACTGTGATGGCGGCCTCGAAAGCCTGCCCGCACTGAGCTTGCCTGCGCTGAGCCTGCCCGCACTGAGCTTGTCGAAGTGTCGAAGCGTCGAAGGGACGTACGACTCCGGTCGCTGAGCGCAGTCGAAGGCACCGGGACCATCGATAGCCGGGTCCCTGAGCTCGTCGAAGGGACCATCGATGGTTGCGAAGGGGAGGGATCCGGACCCGAGAGAGCCAACGGGAGTTCGTCGAAACGGCGAGGCCGACGCGGTTGCGGCCGAGGGGCCGGACGCGCCTTCACATACGTGAGCCGCATGGCGTTCCCGAGTAACGGCGTGGGGCCCCCACCCCACGTGGTGTTCAGAGGAGCCTTCGCGGCTCACTCCGTTCCAGGCGCGCCCCTCGGCCGCAACCTTATGGCGGCCTCGATGCAGCCGGTCGATGGACACGCCGTGGCGCAACGTGTGCCGTCGCAGCAATCCGGCCCCTTCGACGCTTCGACGCTTCGACAGGCTCAGCGCAGGCAAGCTCAGCGCAGGCAGCTCAGGGACCGTTGTTGACGCATCGCGCGCCGTGTTGCGGGCGGAGGACGAGGGGCCTCGCTACCCTGCCGGCCCTCCGGCCCGGCGGGCACAGGCGAACTCCGTGGGGCGCAGGGATCCTCTGAGTCAAGGCGGGGCGGTATGCCCCGCTCCATTCATTAATGGACGCGGTTGCGCCCCACGTAGGTGAGGCGAGGGCAGGCCCCTCGGCCGCAGCTTCTTGGTCCTCCGCGCGCCGTCGAAGTCATCGGCGGTCCCTTCGACGCTTCGACACTTCGACACTTCGACAAGCTCAGCGCAGGCAAGCTCAGTGCGGGCCAGCTCAGTGCGGGCCAGCTCAGTGCGGGCCAGCTCAGTGCGGGCCAGCTCAGGGACCGTGCGTCGCACTCTTTCCGTGGTCCCTTCGACGCGCTCAGGGACCCCGTCCGGCCGGCTCAGGGACCCCCTTCGACCGTTCGACGCTTCGGCAAGCTCAGTGCGGGCAGGCTCAGTGCAGGCAAGCTCAGGGTCTTGGGGCGAGCGATCAGCCGGCGTTGCCCGCGATCCAGCGGGGGCCGCCCGACTTGAATCCGCTTCCGAACGATTGGAGCACGCGGCGAGTCCCGGCGGAAGGATTGATGACCACGACATCCATGCCCCCGGTGGTGAGATTGGCTTCCGAGAACACGATGCCGTCCTTGTTCCAATCGGGGTTCGATCGGAACTGGTGCCCGGAGGCGATCACCTGCGGAGCGCCGCCGGCGGCGGGCACGGTCAGGATGTCCCAGGCTCCGCCCGCCACGCTGTTCGAGGTCAGACGGCGGAAGACGACACTCGCGCCATCGGGAGAATAGGCGGGCCCCGCGTCCGAGCCCACGAGGTACAGGGTTCCGGCGAGCGGTTGGCCGACGGTACCGCTATCCGTCAGCTTCACCTGGTTGGCGCTGGAGGCAAAGATCCAGATCTCGCTCCGGCCTGCACCTGTGCCATCGATGCGTTCGTAGACCACGCGCGTGATGGCGGCGTTCACCCGCGCCCCACGCTCGCGCACGTTCGGCGTGAGCAGGATGCGCTGATTGTTCTGAGCGTTCGACTCGATCTGGTACAGATCCTCGGGACTCCCGTCGGGCGACGAGGCGTGGATGAGGAAGGTGCCGTCCGACGCCCAGTCGACGCTGCTGTTGCTCCAGCCGTCGGGCAGGAAGGGCCCTTCGATCTGGCGGGCGAGGTTCACGAGCAAAAGGCTCACCCGGTCCAGATTGTCGAGACGGCCATCGCGGTTCGTATCCGAGTCGACTCTGCGCAGGGCTACCCGCGTGCGATCGAGCGAGGGTGCCGCCTCCAGGGCCTGGCAACCGTTGCAGAAAGTCAGCCGGGTAGCCTGGGAAGATGCGCCGGCGGAGAAGAGTTCGAAGGTGCTTCCTGGCTTCGGCGCCCAGGAATCGGAGGCGACGAACACCGTGTCCAGGGCGGAGGGCACGGAGGTGCTGACGGGAACCGGCGTCGTGGTGGGCGGCACGCCCGCGGTGCAGCCCGAATTCAGACAGGCCGCGAGCAGAATCAGGGAGAAGGCGCGGGGCGCAGGTATTGAATTCATCGTGGTTTCCAGACGCTACGCCCCCGGTCTCCAAGGCGTCAAGCAGCGCGGGGGTAGAATCGGGGTCGCGAAAGAAGGAGTTCCCTCATGAAAGCCACCAAGGACATCTTCATCATGGGCGGGGCCCGGACCGCCATGGCCGAGTACGTCGGCCATTTCAAGGACATCGGCGCGAATGCGCTGGGCGCCCACGCCATCAAGGCGGCGCTCGATCGGTCGGGCGTTCCCGCGGCCGAGGTCGAGCAGGTGGTCATGGGCAACGCGATGCAGACATCGGCGGACGCGATGTACGGCGCGCGGCACTCGGCCCTCAAGGCCGGCCTCTCCATCGAGACGCCCGCCCTCACCGTCAATCGGCTGTGCGGTTCCGGCATTCAGTCCGTGATCTCGGCGTCCCAACTCATGCTTCTCGGGGAAGCGGACGTGACCGTGGCGGGCGGCATGGAGAACATGACCCAGGCCCCGCATGTCATTCGCGGAGCGCGCGACGGCTTCAAGCTCGGCCAGGGCGCTCTCGAGGACAGCCTGATGGTGGCGCTCCTCGACTCCCACTGCGGCCTCTACATGGCCCAGACCGCGGAGAAGCTCGCGACCAAGTACGGCGTCGATCGCAAGGCTATGGACGAGTTTTCCCTCCGCTCTCAGCAGGCGGCCGCGGCGGCCAAGGCTCGTGGCGTCTTCGACGAGGAGATCGTCCCGGTGGAGGTGAAGAAGGGCAAGAACGTCCTGTCCGTGAAGGATGACGACCACATGCGCGCGGACACCACGATGGAAAGTCTGGGCGGATTGCGTCCCGCGTTCGGCAAGGACGGTATGGTCACCGCGGGAAACGCCAGCGGCATCGTGGATGGGGCGGCGGCCCTGGTCCTCTCCACTTCGAAGTCGCGGGGGCACGGTAAGCCCCTTGCTCGCGTGGTCGCGTGGGCGGTGGCGGGCGTCCCGCCCGAGATCATGGGCATCGGTCCCGCACCCGCTTCGCGGAAGGCTCTGATGGACGCCGGACTCAAGCTGGAAGATATCGATCTTATCGAGGTCAACGAAGCGTTCGCCGGCCAGTATCTTGCCGTCGAAAAAGAGCTTGGGCTCGACCGGAACAAGGTCAACGTGAACGGCGGCGCCATCGCCCTCGGCCATCCGCTCGGAGCTTCAGGGACGCGCATCCTGCTCACCGTGGCGCTTGAACTGCGTCGTCGCAAGGGCCGCTACGGCCTCGCCACCGCGTGCATCGGCGGCGGTCAGGGGATCGCCATGATCATCGAAAGTGTCAACTAGCAGGGGCGCCGGCGAAGGCCGGACCCCTGTGTACCCGGGGCAAACTCCCTCCGCCTTTGCGGATGGGACGAGTGCCGGGATTCACCTGAGGATTTAGCGAATGAGTGACCAGAGGACCGTCGGAGTGGTGGGCTGCGGGCTCATGGGTTCCGGCATTGCCCAGGTGTGCGCGGAGGCCGGCCATGCCGTGATCGTCCGCGAAGTCAACGACGCCCTGCTGACCAGAGGCCTCGGTTCGATCGACAAGTTCCTGGGGAAGGGCGTCGAGAAGGGCAAGATGGCGGCCGAGAAGAAGGCCGAGATCATCGGCCGTCTCAAGGGCACGACCAGGCTCGAGGACCTCGCTCCCTGCCAGATCGTCATCGAGGCGGTGGTCGAGAACATCGCGCTCAAGCACGAGACCTTTCAGGCGTTGAACAAGGTCTGCGCGAAGGACGCGATCTTCGCCTCAAACACCTCGTCGCTCTCCATCACCGAAATGGCGGCGGGTTCAGGCCGCGCCGATCGGTTCGTGGGCCTGCATTTCTTCAACCCCGTGCCCCTGATGAAGCTGGTCGAGGTCGTGCGCGGACCGCTCACCAGCCCCGAGGTCTTCGAGGCCATGTGCGCCTTCGGGACCGGCATCGGCAAGACCGTGGTTCGCGCCACCGACAAGCCCGGCTTCATCGTGAACCGTCTGCTCGTCCCTTACATGGTCGATGCCATTCGTGCGCTGGAGCAGGGTGTCGGCTCGGTCCAGGACATCGACGAGGCCATGAAGCTCGGCTGCGGCTACCCCATGGGCCCCTTCACTCTGCTCGACTTCGTGGGCATCGAGACCACGTACTACATCGCGAACATCATGTTCGACGAGTTCAAGGAAGCCCGCTACGCGCCGCCCACGCTGTTGAAGCGCATGGTCCAGGCCGGCATGTACGGCAAGAAGACGGGCAAGGGCTTCTACGACTATTCGACCACGCCCCCCACCCCCACGAAGGGCCTCGTCTAGATCCCCATGGCCACCTACGCGACTCTTACTGTCGAAAGAAGGGATGACGGCATCGCCGTCATCACGATCAACCGCCCCGACAAGCTGAACGCGCTCAATGCCGCGGTCATCGCCGAGTTGGACGGAGCGCTCGCCGACCTCGACGCGGACCCCGCGGTGCGCGCCCTCGTCGTCACGGGCTCCGGTGAAAAAGCGTTCGTCGCGGGAGCCGACATTGCCGAACTCGCCCAGGCGACACCCATCGAAGCCCGGGCCCTCGCCCTCAAAGGTCAGCGCGTGTTCGACCGGCTGGAGCGCTTCCGCGGACCGGTGATCGCGGCCGTGAACGGCTTCGCCCTCGGCGGCGGCTGCGAGCTCGCTCTCGCCTGCCACCTCCGCATCGCCACCCCGGGCTCGCGCTTTGGCACTCCCGAAGTGAAGCTCGGTCTGATTTGCGGCTACGCGGGCACCCAACGCCTCCCGCGTCTCATCGGTCGCGGCCGCGCGCTCGAAATCCTCCTCTCGGGCGAAATGGTTCTGGCCGAGGAGGCCTTCCGAATCGGGCTGGTGAATCGCGTGGTGGCGCCGGACGCGCTGATGAACGAAACCGTGGGACTGCTGAAGAAGATGCTGGCGAACGCGCCGCTTTCGCTCAGGTACACGATCGACTCGGTGAACGCGGGGCTCGACATGTCCTTCGAGGACGCGCAGGACCACGAGGCCACGCTTTTCGCCGTCCTCTGCTCGACCGCCGACAAGACCGAGGGCACCAGCGCATTTCTGGAAAAGCGTCCGGCGAAGTTCCAGGGCCGGTGAGAAGGCCCGCCGCGAGCCAGCCCAGGGCGCCGAGCGGCCGTGGCCTCCGTGTGCTCGTGCTGCAGTCACGGTTCAATCATGCGGTCGGGTCGGGACTCGCGAAAGGGGCCGTCGAGTACCTTCGCGAGGTGGGTGCGGCCTTCGAGAGCGAACTCGTCTCCGGAGCGTTCGAGCTCCCGCTCGTCGCCCAGACCGCGGCGTTCACCGGGCGGTACCAGGCCATCGTGGCCCTGGGCGCCGTGATCAAAGGCGAAACCGATCACTATGAGCACATCGCCCGGGAAGCAGCGCGGGGCATCATGGAGGCCTCGCTCACCACTGGAGTTCCCATAGCCTTCGGCGTTCTCACCGTGACCAAGGAAGCCCATGCGCGCGCGCGGTCGAAGCCGGGACGGCACAACAAGGGTCGGGAGGCGGCCGCGGCCGCGGTCGAGACGGCCCTCCTCCTGAAGAAACTGACCGGGGCGCCTGCGCAGCGCCGGCGCACCGGCAAGGGCAGGCCCTGATGGGCCAGCGGTCCAAGGCCCGGGTGTGTGCGATGCAGATGCTGTATCAGCGGGAATGGTCGGGCGAAGCGCCGACTCGGGTCATCGAGGACTTCTGGACCATGCGCAACGGGACCAAGGCGGTGCGCGCGATGGCCGAGCGGCTCTTCGTGGGCACGGAACGCGAGCGCGAGGCGATCGACCAGGACATCACCAGCGTCATGACCAACTGGGAACTCGGGCGACTGGCGGCGATTGAGCGGAACGTCCTGCGCCTGGGCGCTTTCGAACTCAAGTGCGAAGATGCGACCCCTTCCGCCGTCATCATCGATGAGGCGATCGAGATTTCCAAGCGATACGGTGAGGCCGAGTCGTCGTCCTTCGTCAATGGCATTCTCGACGCTCTGAAACGGCGGTATCGCGATAAGGCCGAGGCCGGACCGGCGGCGTGAACCGTGAACGAGGACTGCGAGGCTTGATTTGACCGACCAGACGGAAGACCCCACCGACGCGGAACCCGACCCCCCGGTTCCCGGCTGGCCGAAGGAGTCGGGCGAGCGATTCGACAAAGTGAGGGCGCTCCTCGCCCTCGGGCAGGTGGTCTATCCCACGAAGTTCGCGAGGTCGCACGGCCTTGGCGCGATCATCGCCGAGTGGGGTGCCTTTGCCGCGGAGGAGCTGACCGCGAAGGCCGTGGAGGTCAGCATCGCCGGCCGGGTCCTGACCCGTCGCTCGCACGGCAAGACCGGGTTTGCAACTCTCACCGACGGCGACGCGAATCTTCAGGTGTACGTACGGCTCGATGGCGTGGGCGAGAAGGCCTTCGAGGTCTGGAACCTCGTGGACATGGCCGACTTCATCGGGGTCTCGGGCCGGCTGATGCGGACCCGCACCGGCGAGCTGACGGTTCAGGCGACCTCGCTGACCTTCCTCTCGAAGGCCCTCCTTCCCCTGCCCGAGAAGTGGCATGGGCTCACCGACGTGGAAACCCGCTATCGGCAGCGCTATGTCGACCTGGTCGCGAATCCCGAGGTGCGCAAGACGTTCGTGGCCCGGTCGCGCATGGTCGCGGCCATTCGCCGGTTCATGGACGACCGCGGCTACATCGAAGTCGAGACTCCGATGATGCATCCCATCGCCGGGGGCGCCCTCGCGCGGCCCTTCATCACCCATCACAACGCGCTGGGGGTCGATCTCTACCTCCGGATCGCTCCCGAGCTCTACCTGAAGCGCCTCGGGGTAGGGGGACTGGAGCGGGTCTACGAGATCAACCGCAACTTCCGGAACGAAGGGCTCTCGGCCCACCACAATCCCGAGTTCACCATGCTGGAGTTCTACACCGCGTACTTCGACTGCCGCGACGTCATGACCATCACGGAGGATCTGATCGAAAATGCCGCCCTGGCGGTCCGGGGCGGCACCGACATCACCTGGGGCGAGACCGACCTGTCCTTCAAGACGCCGTTCGCGCGGATCCGCATGTCAGAGGCGATCGCGGGGGCTTTGTCCAGGGAACTCGAGCGGACGGTCTCCGTGGCCGAGGTTGAGAATCACGGGACCCTGAAGGCGCTCGTGACCACCGAGGCCTTCATCGACGCCTGCCGCCGCCGCAGCGTTCCCGCCGCGGAGTACAAGAAGTCGACCCACGGCAAGATCATCGAGTCTCTCTTCGCCGATTTTGCCGAAGATGGTCTCATTCAGCCGACTTACGTGGTCGACTACCCGGTCGAGATCTCGCCCCTGGCCAAGCGCCGCGCCGACCACAACGACTTCGCCGACCGTTTCGAGCTCTTCGTGTGCGGCATGGAGATCGCGAACGGCTTTTCGGAACTGAACGATCCGCTCGAACAACGCGCACGCTTTCTCGACCAGTTGCAGAATCGGGCGGGGGGCGACGACGAAGCGCACGAGATGGACGAGGACTACGTCCGGGCTCTCGGTCACGGCCTTCCCCCCACGGGAGGGTGCGGCCTTGGCATCGATCGCCTGGCCATGCTGCTCACGGATTCCAAGTCCATCCGCGACGTGATTCTCTTCCCGCAGATGCGCCCGGAAGGCGGACGAAGGGGGGAGACGCCCTAGAACTCTCCCGGGTCCGGCGGGTGGGCAGAGCGGGCGGGGCCGTTGGCCCTGCGCGCTATAGTGCGAATGAGGATTTTTCCCGAGGAGGCTTTCCATGGTTCAGGCGATTCCCGAAGGCGTTGGCAACATCGTTCCCTACCTGTGCGTCCGCGGAGCGAAGAAGGCCATCGAGTTCTACCAGGCCGCCTTCGACGCGCAGGTCATGTCGGTGATGCCTTTTGGCGACGATCTGGTCGGCCACGCGGATTTGAAGATCGGAGGGTCGCGCTTGTACCTCGCCGACGAGATGCCGGGATGGGGGGCGGTGAAATCACCCTCGTCCCTCAAGGGCGCCACCGCCAACATTCATCTCTGGGTCGAGGACTGCGACGCGGCGTTCGCCCGGGCGGTGGCGGCGGGGGCCAAGGTAATCATGCCCCTGACCGACCAGTTCTGGGGCGACCGGTATGGCATGGTCTCCGATCCCTTCGGCCAGATCTGGGCGATTACGTCCCACCGGGAAGACCTGACTCCTGAAGAAATGATGCGGCGAGGTCAGGAGGCGATGGCGCAGATGGCACAGGCGGCGCCTCCCGCGCCGAGGCAGAAGCGGAAGAAGTCGAGCCCGAAACCGAGGCCCCAGCCGAAGCCCAAGCCCAAGCCGAAGGTCCTGAAAGACAACGGTCCCTCCGAAGCCGTTGCTTCCCCTTCCGCTTCCGCCGCCGTGGCGCAGTCCTCGAAGGTGGACAAGGCCTCGAAGAAGGGGAAGAAGGCGAAGTCCGCAAAGAAGGGGAAATCGGGCAAGTCCAAGAAGTCGAAGAAGGACAAGAAATCGAAGAAGGACAAGAAGCGCAAGAAGTCCAGAGGCTAGTCGCCGCCCTTCAGGGGGCGAATCTCAACCGCGCTCCCCTCGCGCCGACCTCGATGCGCACCTGGCCAAGGGTTGCCGCGTGGGCCGCCGGGTTGCCTTGAACGGAGAAGCGCGCCTCGATGATGCCGCGTCTTGTCGGGCTCGCCTTCACGACGTCGAGGGTCACGCCCTCGGGTCCGCCGAACGCGATTTCGCCGGGCCCGTTCCCGGCCTTCGCGGTCCAGCCCCCGGGCAGAACATGTTTTTTCAGGAGTTCGCGATCGGCGGCGTCGAGGGCGAGAACCAGGCCGGTGACGTCACCCAGCACGGCGGTCTGCCGGTCCTTGGTTCTTCCGATCTTCGCGACGTAGCGATCGAGGACTTCGCCGCGGGTGATCCCGCGCGCAGGCGTCAGTTCCGGGTACCAGCCGGCCAGGAAGTCCTTGTGATACTCCATCAGCCACAGGCGAAGGCTGGCCGCAGCACTTCGTCCGGAGGTCATGTGGAACCACATCGGCTCGGTGGCCTCGGTGCGCCGCGTGACCGGCGCCGTTGCCGCCCCGCCCAGAGATTCGTTCCACGCCGCCGCGATCGCCCCTGATTCGCCTGCGCCCTCGACACCGAACGCAATTCCGCTACCTCCCACGGGGCCCTGCGAGGGTGGCTCGAAGACCTCGAAGTACGTCCTGCGTCCATACCAGTAGGCCCCGGTGTAGGTATCGTCGTTGCGCACGGTGGTGCGCTTCTCGAACGGCGCGAAGGTGGTGGTGAGGTACGGGTCGGCGACGATCGCTTTGTAACTCTCGGCACTTATGACCACGAAGAAGTGGTTGAGGAGGACCGCGGGGCTTGCGGCCTCGGCGAGCCTCGGCTTCGGGGTCGGAAACACGGCGAGAATGGAGGTGGCGAGGACGCGCAGGAGGCGGTATGGGGTCATGGGGCGGGATCCTCCATTCGTGAGTGTGCGCGGGCACACGCGCGAAGGTAAGGTAACCCGCCGCCCGCCCCGTCGTCAATGGTCCGGCGGTCTGCCCCTCGTATGCGAATTCCTCTCGACCTCTCGATCGCTGTTCGCTACCTGCTCAAGCGCCAGGGCGGAGGATTCCTCACCGTGATCGCCACGATCGCGGTTCTAGGGGTGGCGGTCGGGGTGATGGCCCTCTTTATCGCCCTCGGCCTGATGACCGGCCTCCAGGGCGAAATTCGCAGCCGCATTCTGGGAACCACCGCCCACGTTTCGGTCTTCCGGTCGCGCGGCGAGGCCTTCGACGACCCGACGGGGGTCGCGGCAGCGGTCTCCCGGGCGCCGGGCGTTCTGGGCGCGGCCCCCGCCTTCTACGGCAAGGCTCTGGTTTCCTCTCCCTCCTCTCAGTGGGTGGCCACCATCAAAGGTATCAGCGGCTCCGAAGGCAAGGTCACGGACCTCCCGAAGCACGTGAGCGAGGGTTCAATCGATGACCTGCAGCCCCAGGGGGAGGGCTTCCCCGGCATTCTGCTCGGGCGCGAGATGGCGACCAAGCTGGCGGTGGGAACCGGCGACATCGTCACCCTCACCATTCCCCGCGGACGCCTCACCCCTTTCGGCCCCATGCCGCAGGTTGCGAAGTTCCGCGTCGCCGGTTTCGTGAAGACCGGTTTGTTCGAATTCGACGACGGCTGGGCCTGGATATCGCTTCTCGAGGCCGAACGCCTGCTCGCGCCCTCGGGCTCGGGCTCGGTCCTCGTCGAAGCGCGGCTCAAGGATATGTATGCGGTCGACGTCGCGGAAGCCGAGATCATCGAGGTTGTGGGACCTGGGTACGTGACCTCGGACTGGATCGAGACGAACCGCAGTCTCTTCGAAGCCCTGAAGCTCGAGAAGATCGCCATCGCCCTGACCATCGGTCTCATCATGCTGGTCGCCGCCATCAATATCGTGGCCACCCTCATCATCATGGTCACGGAGAAGCGGCGGAGCATCGCGGTTCTGATGTCGCTCGGTGCGACACGGGCGCTGATCCGTCGGGTCTTCGTCTGGCAGGGCGCGATTCTGGGTCTGGTCGGAACCCTGGTGGGGGCGGCGACCGGAGCCGCCGCCTGCGTGGTGATGGACCGGTTTCAGCTGATCCGGATCCCGGCGGACGTCTATCAGGTGGCTTACCTGCCCTTCAAGCTCCTGCCCACCGACGCTGGATTCGTGGTCATGGGCGCATTCCTCGTGAGCCTGGTGGCGACCCTGTACCCGGCGGGGAAGGCGGCGTCCCTTCAACCGACCGAGGGGCTCCGGGCCGAATGAGCGCTCTGGTCCTCGAGGCCAGGAACCTCTGGAAGGCCTACCAGGGGCCGACGGGGTCGATCGACGTTCTCAAGGGCGTCGACCTCAAAGTGGCGCGCGGCGAAGTGGTGGCCCTGGTAGGTGCTTCGGGGGTGGGGAAATCGACGCTCCTGAACGTTCTCGGTTCTCTCGATTCCCCCGACCAGGGCGAAGCCCTTCTGGCCGGAGTCTCTCTTTCCGGGGCCACCGCGTCGGGGCGCGCGCGGATCAGGAACGAGGCCATCGGCTTTGTGTTCCAGTTCCATCACCTGCTGCCCGAATTCACCGCGATCGAGAACGTCGCCATCAAGCTGCGGCTGCGCGGGATCGCGAAGCCCCACGCCCTGGCCGAAGCCCGCGTCCTCCTCGAGCGCTTCGGTCTGCAGGCTCGCCTCCACCACGCGCCGGATGCGCTGTCCGGCGGAGAGCAGCAAAGGGTGGCGGTGGCGCGGGCACTTCTGGGGGACCCTCAGGTTCTGCTCGCCGACGAGCCAACCGGGAACCTCGATCCGCGCACCGCCCTGGCCCTCTTCGAGGAACTGCGCACGGTCGCGCGCGAGCGCGGCATCGCGATTCTCTGGGCCACCCACAACGAGGCTCTCGCGAAGCGCAGCGATCGCATCCTGCGCCTGCAGGACGGTCAATTGGCGCCCGCGTCCTGACCAGACTGCCGGCCTCGGTCTCGAGTTACGGCTTTACCGGTTCCACCGCCGGCGCGTTCCGCAGGGCCTGGGAAATGTTGTACTTCAGCTCGGGGGCGAGCTTCGTCACCTTGAAGTCGGGCACCGCCTTCACCCGACAGGCGAGGCCGGTCATGGTTCGGCCCGCCACCTCATACTTGACCTCGCAGTATCGGCACTCCGCATTCCAGCAGTAGCCGCCGGTTCCGACCTCGGGGGCGACATACTGAAGCTGACGCAGCAGGATGTTGTTCTCGGGAACCTCGAATCGCTTTCCGAGCACGTCGATGGGTATGAGTTTGTCGTAGGGCTCGTACAGGTCGGCCATGGGGAATGATAAGGTGCCTGCCCGGTAAAGTACGCCCTGCAATGAAGATCGCGTTCGTGGGCTCGCACGGCGTAGGAAAGACGACACTCTGCTTCGATCTGGCCGCGCAATTGAAGCGGCGCGGCATCAACGCCGACATGGTGAAGGAGGTGGCGCGGGCCTCGCCTCTGCCCGTCAACCGCAAGACCTCGCGCGAGTCCCAGCTCTGGATCCTCACCACCCAGGTCGCCGAGGAGATCCGAGCCGCGTCGCACTCCGAGGTGGTGATTTGCGACCGGGCCGCCCTCGACAATTACGCGTACTTCTTCCTCGCCTGCGGTCGCGACCCCGCGGTGGAGAAGTTCGTGGAGATGTGGATGAAGACCTACGACCTGCTCATCCGGGTTCCCGTGGTCGCCGAGGTTCCGGAGGACGGCTTCCGGGACACCGATCTCCTGTTCGTGCACGAAATCGACAAGAAGGTGAAGGCGCTGCTTCTGGCGAGCCAGGCGTCCTTCCTGGATCTCCAGGCTGTGCCCCGAAAGCAATGGTCGGAAGCCGCGCTCGAAGGAGCCCTCACCCATCCGAGCCTGCGGCAGGGACGGCTCTAGCAGCCCGTGGTGAAAGTCCGCCGGCATTCGACGAACGCTGCATCCCGTCTGGACTTCTTCGCTCAGACGCCCGAATATTCGCGATATTCGGGCGCTTCGGCTCATCGCCAGCCGGGCGCATCGCTCGTCTCGGTGCCGCGGCCGACTTTCACCACGGGCTGCTAGGCCCGGACCTTGATAACCTCCGTCCATGACCATCATGGAGAGAGTCACCGCGGACACCGTGACAGCGATGAAGGCGAAGGACCAGCCGCGGGTGGAGGCCCTGCGTCTGCTGAAGTCGGAGCTCAAGAAGAAAGAGATCGACAAGCGGTCGCCCCTCGATGAGGCCGAGGCGCAGAAAGTGATCGAGAGCCTGGCCAAGCAAAGGCAGGATTCGATCGAGCAGTTTGGGAAGGCCGGCCGAAGCGAGCTGGTCGCCCGGGAACAGGCGGATCTCGCCATTCTGCAGGGCTTCCTCCCCGAAGGGGCGACCGACGAGGAGATCCGGGAGGAAGTCGATAAGGCGGCCGCGGCTCTGGGCGCCCCGACCGCGAAGGACATGGGTGCGGTGATGAAGGGGGCACTCGCCGCCCTCAAGCTGACCGGCAAGGTCGTCGATGGAAAGAAAGTCAGCGAAGCCGTGAAGGCGCGCCTCGCGTAGGCCGAAGCGTCAAAGCGATGGGAAGAGATCGAGTTTCACGCGCCGCGACCCGGGTCATGGTGGGGTTCGACGGCCAGGTTGCGAGCGACCACGCCAAACGAATGATCCGCGATTTCCGCGTGCAGTCCCTGATCCTGTTCAAGCGCAATATCGATACGCCGGCCCAGGTCGCCGAACTGGTCCGCGAGCTTCAGGGCCTGGCCCTGGAGGCGGGCTATGCGCGGCCGTTGCTCCTGGCCATCGACCAGGAAGGCGGGCGGGTTCAGCGTTTGCGCGAGCCCTGGACGGTCTGGCCGGCGATCCGGAGGCTGGGCGAACTCGATTCCGAGGACCTGGTGCGGCGCATGGCCGAGGCGATCGCCAGCGAGCTTTCGGCCTGCGGCATCGCCCTCGATTTCGCTCCCGTGGTGGATGTGGACACCAATCCCAAAAACCCGATCATCGGCGATCGGTCCTTTGGATCCGATCCCGAACACGTGGGCAGACTCGGGGCCGTCTTTGTCGGCGCCCTGCAGGCCAAAGGAGTCGCGGCCTGCGCGAAGCACTTTCCCGGGCACGGCGATACCGACATGGACTCCCACCTCGACCTGCCCATGGTCGAGCATTCCCGATCGAGGCTCGACGCGGTCGAGCTCGTGCCCTTCAGGAAGGCCATCGCCGCGAAGGTGGCCGCGATCATGACCGCACACATCGTGGTTCGGGAGCTCGACGAGAACGTCCCGGCAACACTCTCCCCCCATATCGTGACCACGCTTCTGCGCGGCGAACTGGGTTACCAGGGCGTGGTGGTGGCGGACGACCTCGAGATGAAGGCGGTCTCCGCGAACTGGCCGTTCTCGGTCTCGGCGGTCCTGGCCGCCCAGGCGGGTTGCGACCTACTCCCGGTTTGCCAGCATGAAGACGCTCAGGTGGAGGCGATCGAAGCGCTGGTTCGGGCGGAGGAAAGCGGGGAACTGCGCAAGCGGGACATCGACGACTCTCTGCTAAGAATCGAGGCCATGATCGACAAGTACACCCTGCCCTATTCGGAGCCCACGCCCAAGGCCGCGATCGCCGCGGCCGGCCGAACCGAGTTCCGTCTGCTGGCCGCCGAAATAGGCGGTCTACCTCTGTGATTCGCCCGAAGGCCCTCGGTCCCGGATCGCGCGTCGCCGTCATCGCCCCGGGAGGGCGGGTGGTGAAGGAGCGGGTGGAGGAGGGATTGGACGGCCTGCGTTCGATGGGCTTCGAACCGGTTCTGGGCGAGAATGTCTTCAAGAGAAACCTCCATCAGGCCGGGCTCGACGACGAGCGGTTGTCCGACCTCATCTGGTCTCTGACCGACCCCGCGATCGACGGCGTGGTCTGTGCTCGCGGCGGGGAGGGGGCCACCTCTTTGCTGCCCTGGCTCGAGGCCGCGCGCGTCGAACCGCGCGTGTTCTGCGGGTATTCGGACGCGACGGCACTGCACGCCTGGCTTCAGCGCAATGGATGGGTGACGTTCTACGGGCCGATGGTGGCGGCGGAGATGGCGAGCGGTGGGTTCGACCTGAACAGCTTCATCGGCGAGGTCACGGGGGTAAGGACCGAGCACTCCATGAAGGTTCGCTTTCTCAGAGCGGGACAGGCGGAGGGTGTGCTTTCGGGAGGTTGTTTGTCCCTGCTCGCCTCCCTGGCCGGCACGGAGTGGGCTCTGCCCTGGAGCGGGCGCTCCATCCTGCTCATCGAGGATGTGTCGGAGCCGCCCTACAAGGTCCACCGCATGCTCACCCAGCTGCGGGACTCTCAATCGCTGCGCGATGTGAAGGGCATCGTCTTCGGCACGATGGCGAAGTGCGAACCGGCGGCGGACGACGGATTCACTCTCGAAGAGGTCCTGCTGGACGCGCTCAAGGGTTTCGAGGGGCCAATCGCCATCGGCCTGCCCATCGGTCATTGCGCCGAGCCCATGCTGACTCTGCCTTTGGGGATCAAGGTTCTTCTGTCCCCCGAAGACCCGCCCGGTTCGTCCGCCCCGCCGGTCGGGCGTTTGCATCTGACCGAACTCGGCGTCGCCGAAGAAGACGTGGTCGTGCTGGAAGAATAGGCATTGAAGGTGCATATTTCGGGCGTTTGCGGCACCGCGACCGCATCGCTCGCCGGCCTGCTCGTGGCCAAGGGCCACCAGGTGACCGGTTCCGACCAGGATGTCTATCCGCCCATGTCCGACGAACTCGCGCGCATGGGGGTGCCGGTCTGTTCTCCCTATTCCGCGATCAACATCCCGGAAGATGCCGAGATCGTGGTGATCGGGAACGCGCTGTCGCGAGGGAATCCCGAAGTCGAGGCGGTTCTCGATGCGAAGCGCCGGTACACGTCCCAGGCGGCGCTTCTCGCCGAAGAGTTCCTGCGCGATCGCACCTCCATCGTGGTGGCGGGAACGCACGGCAAGACCACGACCACTTCCATGCTGACCCACGTCCTCCGGCACGCCGGTCTGGATCCCTCGTTCCTGATCGGGGGCGTGAGTCTCGACCTCGGAACGAGTTACGGCCTCGGATCCGGTCCGCATTTCGTCGTGGAAGGCGACGAGTACGACACCGCCTTCTTCGACAAGCGACCGAAGTTCGTCCACTACCTTCCGGACATCGCCATCATCGGCAATCTCGAGTTCGACCATGCCGATATCTATGCCGATCTCGCCGCCGTGCAACTGGCGTTCATCCGCCTGATGAGTGTGATACCGCGTCGCGGCCTGCTCATCGCCGGAATCGAGAGCCCCGGGCTCGCCCTGATCCTCGGGGGAGCGAAATCCCGGGTTGCAACTTTCGCGATCGGGGACGCTCTCGGGGCCGTGTTCCAGGCGCGGGCGGTGACCCTCTCGGCCCGGGGGGCTCGGTTCGAAGTGTTCCGCGACGGGGGTCTCCTTGGCCGCATTCAAATGAGGGCGTCCGGGAACCACAACGTCCGCAACGCCCTCGCCGCCACCGCGGCGGCCCTCGAGGCCGGGGTCTCCTTCGACCGGATCGTCGCCGCCTTCGCTGCCTTCCAAGGGGTCAAGCGACGTCTCGAGATGCGCGGGGAGGCGAAGGGGATCCGGGTCTACGACGACTTCGCCCATCATCCGACCGCGGTTCGAGAGACGGTTGCCGCTCTGCGCTCCGGGATCGACCCGGACGACCGCGTGGTGGCGATCTTCGAGCCGAGGTCGTACACCTCGCGCACCAAAGTGTTCGAGTCCGACTTCGCACGAGCCTTCGCCACCGCCGACGAAGTGGTGATTTCCCGGGCGCATCTTCCGGGCAAGGTCCCCGAGGCCCAGCGGATCAGCGAGGAGATGCTCGTGGCCTCCATCAACCGGGAGGGCGGCCGCGCCCGGTTCATAGGCGCGGTCGATGAGATCGTGACCGAAATGGCGGGAGGGCTCCGTTCCGGCGACCATGTGCTGATCCTCTCCAACGGCGCATTCGGCGGGATCCACGAGAAGTTGCTCGAAGCGTTGCGCAGCTGAGCCCCGGGGTTCCTCGGCTCAACAACGCCCCGTCGAATTGTGGTATGACACTCCCCATGAAGACGTTGGGGATCGTCCCCGGGCAGGGCCAAACAGTCTCAAGAGGAGTTATGAGAAAAATTCTCGCCGCGGTTGCGGTTCTAGTCATGGCGGTGTCCGCTTTTGCACAGGGAGGCGCGATCACCGGTGTTGTCATGGACGAATCCGGGGGAACCCTTCCTGGAGCCACGGTGGTGGTTTCGGGCGCGGGCGGTTCCAAAACCGCCTTCACCGGTACGGACGGCAAGTTCAGCATTGTTCCGGCCGGAAACGGGCCCTACAAGGTGACGGTCACCATGCCCAGCTTCGGCTCGCAGACAAAAGACGGTGTCGCGGCCGGCGCCAGCCTTCCTTTCTCGCTGAAGATCGCGGGTCTCGGTGAGACCGTGGTGGTCTCCGCCTCCAAGATCGAGACGACCCTGGCCAACGCGCCCGTCACTATGTCGGTGGTCAGCTCGGCGACGCTCGCGAGCGCCCCCAGCCAGAACTTCGGCGACATCCTCAGAAACGTCCCCGGGGTGAACGTGACCCAGACCTCGGCGCGCGACTTCAACCTGAGTATGCGCCAGGGAACCTCGACCCTCGCCACCTCCACCCTCGTCCTTCTCGACGGGCGGTCGATCTACCTCGACTTCTTCGGTCTGGTCCTGTGGGATCTGGTTCCGAGCAACCCGAGCGACATCAAGCAGATGGAAGTCGTGCGCGGTCCGGCCTCCGCGGTGTGGGGCGCCAATGCCCTCACCGGCGTCGTGAACATCATCACCAAGACGCCCCGCGAAAATCCGAACACCACGATCACTCTCTCGGCGGGTACGTTCGGAACCAAGGGCGGGTCGCGAGAGGCCAGTGGCTCGGGAAATTCCTTCGGCGGGAACATTTCGTTCGCGAAGGCCATCAATGACAAGTGGTCGACCCGCCTTACCGTCGGCTACGTGAAGTCGGATCCGTATTCACGCCCGGTTGGCAGGATCCCCGTCATCCAGGATCCCCGCGTTGCCGGGAAGTGCAGCGGGGTTGCGGGATCCCCCAATTGCATAGGAGGCGCAAACTATCCGGTGGACGGGACGGGTGCTGGGAACTTCCAGAACGACGGGACCGAGCAGCCGAAGTTCGATGCTCGCTTCGACCAGGACATGACCAACGGCGGTCGAGTGACCTACTCCGCCGGGTACGCCGGCACCAGCGGACTCATCCACACCGGCATCGGCCCCTTCAACATCCAGAGCGGTTCTTACATGAGCTACGGCCGCGTCGGCTACAGCAAGGGCGCTTTCAAGATCGCCGCCTTCGGCAACCTGCTGGACGTCGAGGCCCCGAACCTCCTTCTGACCGACCCTGCGACCCTGAAGCCGGTGAAGCTCAACTTCAAGACCCAGACCTACGACTTCGAGGTCGGACATTCCAAGATCGTGGCGGAGAGGCATGTCCTTTCCTACGGCGGCAACGCGCGCCGAAACCAGTTCGACATCACTCTCGCCCCGGCCGCCGAGGACCGGAACGAGTTCGGCGGCTACTTCCAGGATGAGTTCTTCGTCGACAAGTTCCGGCTCACCGTGGGCGGCCGGGTGGACAAGTTCGGCAACATCGAGGATCCCGTGTTCTCGCCGCGCGTCACCGCCATGTTCAAGCCGGCGCCCGACCAGTCGTTCCGGATCTCTTACAACAAGGCGTTCCGCTCGCCTTCGGCCATCAACAACTACCTGAGTCAGGACATCTTCACTCCGACCCCGGTCAGTCTGCCCCTCGCTCCCCTCGCTCCCCTCGCTCCTCCCTCCATTCGGCCGGCCCTGACCACGCCGTTCTTCTTCGTGGTCAAGAATGTGGGGAATTCCAACCTGAAGCAGGAATCGGTGACTGCCTACGAGTTCTCCTACACGGGGACCTTCAAGGACAAGACCACGATCGGGATCGCGGTGTACCGGAACGAGACCGACGACAACATCAACTTCGCTTCGATCCAGCCGTCGACTTCCTACCCGAGGGGGATCCCGCCCTTCGATGTCTACACCTCCGCGAACGCGCCCGCTCTGCTGGGGGTTACCACCCAAGGAGTGCCCGTCCCTGGCACCCTCATCGGATTTCTGGAGCAGATCGCGCCCCTCATCGGCACGACCATCCGTTTGCCGCGGACGGTCTCGACCTATTTGAACCTGGGACCGCTGCGGCAGGACGGCGTGGAACTCTCGCTCGATCACCGGTTCAATAAGGAATGGGCCGTCTCCGCCAACTACTCCTACCAGAAGAAGCCGAAGGTTCTCAAGGCGGAGTCGGGCCAGATCCCGTACCTGTCCGACGAACTCGCGCTGCCCGCCCAGAACCGTTTCAACGCCAGCTTGAACTGGAACAGCCGGCGCTTCGTGGGGACAGTTCAGATGAACTACCAGGACAAGGCCTTGTGGACCGACGTCCTGACCTCGACCTATCACGGTTACACCGAATCGTTCACCCTGGTGAACGCCAACTTCGGGGTGAAGTTCAACGAGGGCAAGGTGACCGCGATGCTCAAGGCCCAGAACCTGCTGGACGACCAGATCCAGCAGCACGTGTTCGGCGACATTCTCCGTCGCGCCGTGACCCTGGAGGCACGCTTTACCTTCTAAAGTCTAGGGGGGCCAGACACGGACGCGGCCCCCCTAGCTAGGACCCCTCGGCCGGCGCTCGGCGGGACTTCATAACGCTCGGTTCGCCTGAGTGAATCGGGCGAGGCGGTTCACGGACTGCGTCCATGACGGTTGGAAGAAACGCCGGCCAAGGGTCCCTGAGCCTGCCCGCGCTGAGCTTGTCGAAGCGTCGAAGGGACCGCCGGTGGCTTCGACGAGCTCAGCCACCCTTGGACCGCCAGCGGCTTCGACCGTTCGACAGGCTCAGGGCAGGCAAGCTCAGCCACCGTTTCACCAGAAGTGCCTGGAAGGGGCCGTTCTGGGTCTGCGGCCCCCCGCTAGAACAAGGTATAGATGAAGGGCGCGACCGCGGTGCCCTGGGTGAGGACGATCAGCAGGCCCAGAAGAACGAGCATGACTCCAATCGGGCCCAGCCACCATTTCTTCCGAACTTTCATGAACGCCCAGAGTTCGGAAAGCAAACCGAGTTTCTCGCGCGAATCCTCAAAGGCCATTGTTTCGGGATTCTAGACGACCGGCGGCCCGCAGGCTTCTGTAAGATCACACGGACAGTTGCCATGCAGACGCCCCGAAGGGGATCGGCGACTTCACCCTATGGCCCCTATGGAAGAGACTGAACGCACCGATCGACAGGCCCGTATGGGCTCGGAGTACCTCCGCACCCAGGTCCGTGCCTGGATGGAAGGGGCGGGGGAGTCGGGCCGGAGGAAGGAACTCTTCGAACTCGAGATGTGGCTGCGTGCCCTCGATCGTTTCTTCAAGCCCGCCCACCACGCTCTCACCGATGAGCAGGTCAACGAACTGCCCTACCGCGACTGGTCGGCGGAACTCTCGGTGGTGGATCAGTGCCTCCTCCGCGTGGGCCAGCTCTGCTCGCAGCTCCTGCCCCGCGACCGGGTGGATGAAGCCCAGTTCAAGAGATACGTCGACGGCTTCGTCCGGGAGTCCGAGAGCGCCGACCCTTTCTTCGAGCGTCTGCTCAGAGACGCGCGGCCGGAGGCGGGTCTGCTCGTGTTGCGGGGGACGCTCGAGGATGTGCGCCTTCTGATCGCCGAGTCCTTGCGGGGCGAGAAGACCCGCCTCCAGATCTTCGAGTCGGTCGGCCGGATCTTCTCGCGCGAACTCCGACGCAATCCCCCGCTCGCCGCCCTGCTCGACAAGAAGTTCAAGCCCATCTTCGACCGGGTGGCGAGCCCGGAGATCGCCGGCCTGATCCGCGCGCTCGAGGATCCGAACGAGCGGAATCCGGTGGCCCGGGTCTTCCTCGAACTCTTCCGCATGCTCAAGTATCTCGACTTCGCGGATCCCGAGGGCCTGCCCGACGAGCGGGTGAAGACCGCGGCCTGCGTGTTCGCCCTCGTCACCACCGAGGCGCGTCACCTGGTCTCCTACATCGAGAAGCGCGCCCTCTCCGCCCTGCCCCACGGAAGTGCCGTGCGCGACGCTTGCGACTCCATCGCCTACTGCATGCCCATCGACCTCAACAAGGTGGTCCGGGTCGAACTGGCCGACCTGTCGGCGGCCCGGTCGGCCGAGAATGTGCGGGCGCGGATCGAGAATGCCCACGGGATCTTGAGGGATTGTTTCCAGCAGTCGGTGGTGCAGCTGGCCATCGCGCTCGATCCCGGGCTCACCGGGGTGCGCGTCTTCTCCGACTTCGTCACCAAGAAAGAGCGCTCCCTAGCGCTCAAAAAGGCGCTCGAGAGCCTATTGCGCGCAGCCCGGGATTTCTATGCCCGCGGGGACGAAGTGACGGCTCTGGCCCTGCGGGAAGGCACGGCCAAATTCTACGATCGCCAGTTGCGCCATCTCATGTACCGGGATTGGTCGGCCTTCGAGCAGTTCTTCGCCGAGATCCTGAAATGCAACACGCTGGTGGCCCTCAGACCCATCACCCATCGCTACGAGACCTTTCTGCAAACCCTGCTGCGGGAAGTCGAGAAGCGCTCGGTCCTCCAAGCCCAGGCGGCATGAAGTCCCGCGCCAGGGAGTGGCGTCAAGGGCTTCTTCTCGCGGGTGTCTCGACCGCTCTCGCCCTGGTTCTGGCGGAGGGTGCCGCCCGGGTGCTCCTTCGGCCTGCCCCGGCCGGGGCGAGCCCGGGCACGCCCATCTCGGAACTGTCTCCGACCCTGGGATGGCGGGTGCGGGCGGGGGGATCGCAGCGCATTCGCCGTGAGGACTTTGAAGTCACGGTCTCGATCAACGGAGCGGGGTTGCGGGGGCCGGAGATCCCCTACGATCCCGGGCCAGGAGTCCGCCGGCTTGCCGTGATGGGGGACTCGTTCGCCCACGGCTACTACGCGGAGGAGCCTGAGACACTGAGGGGACGACTCGCCGCGGCCCTGAAACCCTGCCGGATCGATGTCCTCAACGCCGGATCGCCGGGCTATTCCACCGACCAGGAATGGCTCTACTTTGGCGAGGAAATCTCCAGGTATCGACCCAGCGAAGTTCTGCTCCTCTTCTACTACAACGATCTTCACTTCAACCTCGAACGCGTGGGGACGGCCAATCGGTCGAAGCCCATGTTCGAAGACAAGGACGGGGCTCTCGAACTGGTGCTCCCGGTGATAACACCGCAAACGCCGGCAAACCAAGCCGCGGCGTCTGGCGAGACGCCGGCGGCGCCTCGGTTCCGGGAGTCGGCTCTTTGGGCCTACGCGGCCGCTCGAATGCAGCGCAGCCGTCCTGATTGGGCGAGGTCCCTCTCGCGGTATGGCCTGGCGCCCCTTCTCTCGATCGAGCCTCCCGCGGAGTACCTCCCCTTCGGGCCGAAGGGGAGGCGCGAGGAGTTGCGGGTCGAGGAGATGTGGGAGCGAACGACGCAGATCCTGTTGCGGTTTCGCGACGACGTTTCGAACCGGGGCGCCCACTTGAGCGTGTTCTATGTGCCCGCGCGGTTCGAGGCGAACGACGAGGCCTGGACCTTCCTGCGGAGGCGGTACGAGGCCGATCGGCCGTGGACCCGCGACTCCGTGAGGAAGCGCCTCACTGACGTCCTCGGCGCCCTGGACATCCCCCTCGTGGACACGACCACCGCGTTCCAGGCCGCGGAGATGACTCGCAACCATGCCTACCTGGCCATCGATGGACACTGGAATGGGCACGGGAACGAAATCGCCTTCGAGGGAGTTCTTCCCATGATGCGAAGCGCCCTCGCCTGTGGCTGATAGCGCCCGCGTCGGATGGATCGCCGGCGCGGTTGCGGTGTTCCTCACCGCACTCGGTGTCGCGGGCCTGACCACCAGGCGAATCGATGTCAATTTCGGCCCCGGCGACAGCGCCTTCGTCTCGGGCTTCGCCCCGGACCACGAGGTCGAAGAGAAGACTGGATGGCATTGGACGACCTACGCCGCTTCTGTGCAGGTCCCCTTCGAAGCGCGTGGGACCGACCTCGATGCGACTCTCCGATATGCGCGCGTGTTCGGCGAAGAGGCCGTGGTCGACGTGACCATTGGCTCCGTTCGAACCGAGAGATTTCGGGCGCGGGGAGGGGAGGTGCGGTCGACGACCCTGAAGGCCGCAGGCGTCGCCGGCGAGGTTCGGGTGGCGATCAAGGTCGATTCACACGAACGGCGAAACATGGGACTCCGGATGGATCGCCTGCGGCTGGACGTTTCCGCGGGGCCTGCACTCAAGCTCCAGTTACGCGCGGCCGCCCGGCCCGTGGCCACCATACTGCTCCTCTTTGTCGGCCTTCTCGCCGTGGGAGCGTCTCCGCTCCTCGCCGGCTCTTTGAGTCTGGTCGGGGCCCTTCTGTTCCTGGCCCGGGCCTTGGGCGATCTGTTCGGCGCCTATCGCCAGACCAGCCTCGCTCCGGAGATGCTGGTCGTCACTTCGATCGTCCTGCGCGCAGCCAAGACGTGGTTGGAACCGCATGTGGGAAGGAAGGAAGCCGCCTGGCTCGCGGCCACGGGGCTCGTGACCATGGCGTTTCGCCTCTCGCTGATCACCCACCCGGATTTCTATTATCCGGACCTTCTGACCCACGCGCGGGTGGTCGAGACCATTCGGAACGAAGGCCCTTCTTTCTTTCTCCACCCAGACTCTGCCCTCAACGCTCAAGGAGCCTGGACGAAGCCGGTGCTTGGGCGGGTGTCGTCCCTGCCCTATGCCGTCATGTTTCATACGCCCTTCGCGATCCTGGCCTGGTTATCGGACCTGTCCACCGACCAGATCGAGACCCTGATGAAAGCGGGGGCGAGCCTGGTTTCAGTGGTTCCAATCTTCCTGGGCGCCTTGATCGCCGCGCGTCTGTCTCTGCCGCCATTGGCGGCCGTGCTCCTCTGCGTGATTCCGACGTACACCTCGAGGTTGAGTGTGGCTCTTCTGCCCGCCCTGCTCGGCCACGATCTGGACCTGGGGGTGCTGCTGGCGCTTCTGATGGCGGTGGGCAGCGCTGGCCTTTCGACCAGCGGCGGGGGCTGGTGGACGGCCGCGGCCCTGTTGTTGGGGCATCTGGGATACACCGCAAGTGTCGTGAACGAGGCGGTCTTCGTGGGCGTCCTCGCGGCCCTGTGGTTCTCGACCGGTCATCCCGGGGTCGAGACTGGCCTGCGGCTCCTGCTCGTCGAAGCACTCGCGGCTCTTTGCGCCTTCGGTTTGTACTACCGTCATTTTGTGGGAGACGTCTTCCACCTTCTCAGGCGGGGCCTTGGTCTCGTTTCCTCCGGCGATGCGGCGGCGTCCTCGGTGTACCCCGTCGAGAGTTTCTGGAGCGTCCTGTTCGAGCGCTCCCAGGCGTTCTTCGGCTGGCCCTGGCTCAGTCTGGCCCTGCTCGGGCTGGCGGTTTCCGGGCCGGCCCTGGTCCGATCGAAGCTCGTGCAGGCCTGGCTTCTTACCTATCTTGCTCTGATCTTCCTTCGCGCCAGGATCCCCGACATCTTCAGGTACGGGCACGAGACACTCTTCTTCACACCTCTGGTGGCGATCCTGGCCGGTTCGGCCCTGATCGCGGGGTGGCGTCGAGGCGGGGTCTGGCGACTTCTCTCCATCGCGGCGGGCGCGGCGCTCGCGTCCGTGTCGTTCCGGCAGCAGTGGGTGGCGCTGTCCGCCCAGCTCGCAAACGCGCTCTAGGCGTCCTGAAGCTGCCCTGTTTTGGCCTTCTGATAAGCTCACAATCGACGTGAAAAATGGCTGAAAAGAACCCGTTCGCCCGTTTTCTTTCACACTTCGAGACAGGGAAAGTCCTGTTTCGTGAAGGCGATGCGGGCGAGGACATGTACATCATCCAGTCCGGCCGGGTCGCCATCAAGAAGCGAACCGGCGCCAACAAGGACGTCACTTTGGCGGTGTTGGAAAAGGGCGACTTCTTCGGCGAGATGGCGGTCCTCGAACGCATGCCGCGCTCGGCGACCGCCGAAATGACGGAGGCCGGCGACCTGATCGTCATCGCCGGCGACACGTTCGGCGACATGATCAAGTCGAATCCCGAGATCGCTTTCCGCATGCTGCGGAAGTACTCCATCCGGCTGCGCGAAATGGTCAAGCAGATCGAGACCATGGGCAAGCAGATCGTCGACGCTCCCGGCTCGGCGTCCACCCACACGGCAACCGGGGGCCTGCCCTCGGTGGCGGCCCCGGCGGCGCCTTCCGAGGCGCTCGCCTACTTTGTCTCGAAGGCGTCCGGAAACGTGTTCCCGGTTTACAAGAACGAAGTGCTGCTGGGGCGGTTCGATTCGGTGACGGGGACGGCGCCCGACGTGGACCTCACCAACGAAGACCAGGCCCGCAACATCTCACGCCGGCACGCGCGGCTTGTGATCAAGGACGGCGCTTTTCTTGTCGGCGAGGAGATCGGGACCATGAATGGCACATTCGTGGACGGCGAGAAGCTCGAGAACAACGTCCTGCATCCGATCAAGGACGGAGACGAGCTGATGCTCTGCCGGCTGGCCCTCACCTTCAAGGGTCCGCAAAAGTAGCTCACCGCCGGCCCTCCCGTACCGCGGCCTCGAGCGAACGCGGCGTCCATCCGAGTTCTTTGCGAGCGCGGCTGGTATCGAGCGACACGTCCCTCGGTCGCTGAGCCCCCGGGTGCGAGGTCCGCAGCGACCGCCGAATGAGGCGGGGGTCGAGGCTCAGGGCGAAGGCAACCCTCTCTCCCAACTCGACTCTCGTCATTCTCTCGAAGCCCCCAAGGTGAAAGACGCCGCCCTCCCGGGGACGGAGGAGCAGGGCTGCGATGGCCTGGGCCACCGAATCCGGATCGATCGGAGTCCGCCATTCGTCTTCGAAGAGGTTGACGGTTTCGCCTCGCTGGAGCCTTGCCGCGATGCTCTCCGACGCGCTCAACCTTGGACCGTACCCCCGGCCGCAGATCAAGGCCACGCGGAGGATGGCCCAATACGGCGATCCGGCGAGGGCCGCGATCTCGGCTCGCCGCTTCGAGCGGCCGTACTCCATGACGGGATCGACCGCGGACTCTTCGGTCGACCAGGCCTCGTCGCCCCGGAACACCAGATCGGTCGAGATCGCAATGAGCCGGGCGCCGAGGTCGGCGCAAACTCCGGCCAGAGTGCCGGTGGCCACCTCGTTCTCCCGTCGAGCTCTCGCGGGGTCGCGTTCGCACACTTCCACATCCGCGAGCGCGGCGCAGTGGATCACCGCGTCAGGACGGACCGACTCCAGGACGCGCCGGACCGAGGCGTCGTCCGCCAGGTCGGCTACGAGAGTGGTCAGGCCCGGCGGAGCCGGCTGGGTCCTCACCAGGGTGGTTGTCTCGTGATCTGCGCCCAGCAGGACCGAAAGGCGCCCGCCCAGCAGACCGCCTGCGCCGGTGATCAGGATACGCATAGGGCGACCCTAAACGTAAACTCCCGCCTTGATCGAGGGGCGGCCAGGAAAAATGGACCAAGGGGTGTTCATCACATTCGAAGGGATCGAAGCGAGCGGCAAGAGCACGCAGGCCGACGCCCTCGCACGCCTCCTCGGGCCACGTGCGCTTCTCACCCGGGAACCGGGAGGAACGCCCCTGGGCCAGAGGGTGCGCGGCATACTGCTCGACGCCGCGACGACACCGATACCCGATGTCGAGGCCCTGTTGTTCCTGGCCGACCGGGCCCAGCACCTCCACGAGGTGATCCGGCCGGCGCTTTCGGCCGGGCGGATCGTCATCTCCGACCGCTACCAGGATTCGTCGATGGCCTATCAATCCGTGGGGCGGGGCGTGGGAGACCTGATTCCCACCGTGTTCCGCCATGTCGGTGGGCTCATACCGGACCTCACCATTCTCATCGATATCGACGTGGAGATCGCGCTCGGGCGCTTGCGCGCCCGGGGAGCCGCGAATCGGCTCGACGGGGAGGCGCCGGCCTTCCACGCGCGGGTTCGCCAGGCCTTCCTGGATTTCGCGAAGGCCGAGCCGGAGCGGTTCGAGGTCTTCGAGGGGGCGGTCGAGGCGACGGCGTTGTCCGCCCGGATTGCGTCGCGGGTGAGGAGCCGGTGCGGGGGGCGCCTGTGACCGCGCCGTTTGCCGGCGTCCTGGGCCACGAATACGCACGCGAGGGCCTCTGGCGGTCGATGGCCGAGGGACGTCTGCATCACGCTCTTCTGATTCAGGGCCTTTCCGGCGTGGGAAAGAGGACTCTGGCCGAGACCCTGGCGCGAACCCTGGTCTGCGACAACCCGAATCGCGATCCTTGCGAAGGCTGTTCGCATTGCCGGCGGACGGCTACCCACACCCATCCCGATGTGGTGATCATCGGTCGTGAAAGCATCCTCGGGATCGACGAGGAACTGGTCGCGCACGGCGACGATCGCGTCGACAAGAAAAAGAAGGAAAGCGAGCGCGTGGGCAGGTCGATCGACGTGGAGTACATGAGGATCCTGGGGGGCTGGCTCACGCGAAAGCCATGGGAGGCGCGGAGGCGGGTGGCCGTCGTGGTCGATGCCGAGCGGATGAACCTGCAGGCCGCCAACGCCTTTCTCAAGAGCCTGGAGGAACCGGGCAAGGACGCGGTGGTTCTGCTGACCTCGGCCTCGCCTTCGTTCCTGCGGCCGACCATCCGCTCGCGCTGCGCTTCGGTTCGCCTGTCGGGCGTTCCTCAGGGTTTGATTGAAGGTCATCTGATCGCCCTGGGGGTGGCCCGCTCGGAGGCCCGTTTTCGAGCCCAGGCGTCGGGCGGAAGTCTGGCCCGAGCGATGCAGACTCGGCCTCCTCTCGACGACCTGCGCGACCAGCTGCTGCGGCGCTTCGGAGGCGGCCGCGACGCCGAGGTCGCCGCGTTCGCAGCGTCATCCACGGCGGCGAGCGCGGAAGTCGATCGGGACGCGGCCCTTCACCTCTTCGCGACCCTGCTTAGGGACATCGCCGTTCTGCAATCCGGCGGGGGCGGAGAGGACCGGCTCATCCATACCGAGGTGAGTTATGCGCTGATTCGTGCGGCCGGGACTTCGATCGATGCGTTCGCCCTCTTCTCGAGGGTCGTCGAAGCTCGCGAACGCCTTGCCGGCAATGCCAATCGTCTTGCCCTGTGGGACGATCTGCTTCACGACGCCGGCGGCGGGGCCTAGCCGCCCGTAGTCGCGTCGCGAGCCTTCCGCGCAGACCTGAGGCGGCGACGCCGAGGCTACGGAAGATTCGATGGGCGCGCGGCCGCCCACTTCGCGAGGTCGAGGCGGTGGATCTTGGCGTTGTGCCTTCGGTCCACGGGGAAGCGAGGATGGAAGCGGACATCCGCGATGCCGCTGATCGTGCGCGCCTCGTTTCTGAGCGCCTCGTTCCTCTCGCCCTCGACCAGCAGGACCGGTTCGGCCCGGCCCTCGGGTCCGATGCCCACAAGGGCGACCCTGGGGAATCGAGCCTGGCCGGAAAAACGGCACTCGATCCGATCCGTGAAAATCGGTCCGTTCGCGGTGAAGACCGCCTCCGCCTTTCGTCCGCAGAACCAGAGCCGACCCTCGGCATCCAGGTAGCCGAGATCGCCCATGCGGTGCCAGGTGCCCTCGCCTTCGCCGATCTTCGAGACGGTCGTCGCGTCTTCGCGGTTGTGGTATGCGCGGGTCACGACACCGCCGCGCACGCAGATCTCGCCCACCTCGCCTGCTCGGACCGACGGTTCGGAGTCGAGCGAGAGAATCGGCCCGTCTCGAACCGGCAGGATTCGTAGTTCAATGGTCGAAGCCTTTACACCCACGCATGTACCCGCACCCGCCTCGACGTTCGAACCCACCGCCTCGACCTCGCGCCCCGAGATCGAGGTGACGGGAAGCGACTCGGTCGCGCCGTAAGGCGTGTGGACGTCGCCGTCGTCGGGAAGGATCGCGCGCATGGCCCGCACCAGTTTCAGGGGCACCGGAGCTCCCGCCATCAGGACCCGCTTGAGCCCCGACAGTCGTACATCGTTGGCGGCGCACCACGCAGCCACCCGCGACCAGATAGCAGGGGAGCCGAAAGCGGAGGTCGCCCGGTGCGCGGTCAGGGCCTCGACGATCTTCTCTGGTCGGCACTCCGCGGGCCTCGCGGGGTCGATGTCGGGAATGACGCTGGTCATCCCGAAGGCTGCGTCGAAGAGGGAGAAGAGGGGGAAGGCGGCGAGGTCCACTTCTCCCGGCTTGAAGTTGTAGAGGGCTTGAAGGGCGTCGCGCTGGGCGAAGAAGTTCCGGACCGAGTATTGAGCGCCCTTCGCGGGGCCGGTGCTGCCGGAGGTGAAGAGGATCGCGGCGAGATCGTCGGGCGCCAGTTCCGCGCGAACCGGCGGCGCGGACGCGCGCGCGGCCGATGGGTCGAGCGGCCGCAGCGACCGGCCCAGGGCGCCCATGAGTGAGCCTCCCATCACGAACTTCCGCTCGATGGTGGAGAACGCGTGCGGAAACAGCAGACGCGCGACGTGAGCCTTTGGGATCCCCACCAGCGTCTTCGCTCGCGCGGTCGCGACGCACTTCAAGAAGGGGCGAAAGCCCATACCCGGATCGATCATCACGGGCACCGCTCCGAGCCGGAGCAGACCGTAGAAGAGCGTGATCAGAGGAATCCCCGGAGGCACCATGACCAGGACGAGTTCCCCTCGAGTCACTCCCTCAGCAGAAAGGCCTCCGGCGTGAGCGGACACTGCCGAGTCGAGCTGCGCATAGGTGATGCGGGTCCACCCGCCGGCCGAGTCGGGGGCGATGATGGCATCGCGGTTCGGGGCCTGACGCGCCGAGTCCGCGAGCAGATCGGCGACGTTCAAGACGCGAAGTCGCGAATCCGCGCGACCACGCCGTCGGGCTCGTCCTCGATCAGGAAGTGTCCCGCGTCCTCGAACTTGTGCACATAGGCGTGGGGGAAACGTTTCTGCCATTCCTCACGGAATCGAGGGGTGAAGCACCAGTCGCGTTCCCCCCAGAGGATCTGCACCGGTTTCCGGAGGGTCGCGAGGCCGGCGTCGATGTTCGCGAGGGTGGCCCGAGAGCGGTGGGTGGGCTCCATGGGAATGTCGCGTACGAAGTTCCATATGCCGATCCTCCGTCGCCACGAAGCGTAAGGAGCCAGATAGCCAGCGCGGACATCCGGGTGCAGGGGCACGGAGGTGGTCATCCTGGTGGCGGCCCTGGCAAAGCCGTTGAGACCGCGGGTCAGGAACTCGCCGAAGAATCCCGCACGACAAATGGCGATGCGCTTCGGGAGCCGGGGAATGAAGAAGGCCGCGGTGTTCATCACCGTGATTCGGTCGATTCGATCAGGCCTTGCGATGGCCAGTCCCATTCCGATGGCGCCACCCCAATCGTGAACCACGAGGGTTATCTTCCTGAGGTCGAGCGCGTCCACGAAAGCCACGGCGTTCTTCACGTGGTCCGCCAGGGTGTAAGAGAAATCGGCAGGCCGATCGGACAGACCCATGCCGAGATGATCGAAGGCGACCACGCGGTGGAAGGGTCGGGCCTCCGCGATCAAACGCCGGTAATGGAAAGCCCAGGTGGGGTTTCCATGCAGGCAGAGGATGGGGTTCGCGGCGGGGGGGCCTTCATCGACGTAATGAATGCGGCCGGCGGTCACCTGAAGACTGCGGCTCTCGAACGGGAAGAGTTCGCGCCAGGCCGGGGTCGCCACAGGAGGGAAGGAGGGGCGGAGCCTGGCTGACCCTAAGGTCTACCAGGTCACGCTCATCATGGTGACGTTGAGCCCCGAGCCGATGCCCATCAGCGCGACGTGATCGCCTTCCTTCACCCGGCCCGACTCGGTGGCGAGAGCCAGCGTGAGGGGAACCGCGGCCGGGCCGACATTGCCGTGGGTGGGATAGGAGAGGACGCACTTGGCGAAGTTGATACCGAGGGCTTCAACCAATGCCTGCATGTGCGAAGCGCCGACCTGATGGCAGATGTAATGACCGATGCCCTGTTCCGACCAGCGATTCAGCTGATTTGACGCGACGCCCCAGGTCTTCTGGGCGAGGACGACGCCCGCTTTCAGGAGGCGCGTGGAGTCGGTCACCATACGCTCGGCCGTGCCCATGCACAGCCGGGAGTTCGCGGTGTCGGCCAGCGAGACGCAGCCGTTCACCCGATGGGTGGTCTGCGACAGCGAGCCCTTGGTGAGGACCATGGCCACCGCGGCCGAACCGAGGGTCAGGGTTGCAAACGCCTCCCAGAAATCTCGCAAGGTGGTGGCCGGATCCTGAAGACGGGTGATGGTCGCCTCCACGACATCGCCAGCGCTTTCGCCGTCGACGAGGAGGGCGTAGTCGGCCACTCCGGACTCGAGCATCCGCCCGGCCACTTCGATGCCGTTCAGGAAACCGAGGCAGGCGTTGGCGAGATCGAAGTTGCGGCACTCCTGACTCAAACCCAGATCGCCGTGAACCAGGCTCGCCATCGAGGGTTCGAGATAGTCCTTCGAGACGGACGTGCTGATGAGGATACCGACCTGGCCTGGTGTGATCCCGGCGCGCTGAATCGCGCGCCGCGCGACATCGGTGGCCGCTTGATGCATCGGATGGCCGCGATTCCAGAACCGACGCTCGATGATCCCGGTGAGCTGAAGCATCGCGTCCACCGGAATCTTGAACCTTCGAAGGACGGGGTCGAGACGGCGCACCAATTGCTCGGTGGAAACCGCCACGGGCGGAAGCTCGTAGGCGATCGATTCGATCGCGAGGTCGTTGAACTTCACAATTGCCAGTAACTTACCGGGGCGGAGTGGGCCGCGTCAAACTCCCGACTTCTGTTCGCCCTTCGGGAACCTGGCCCGTCGGCTCCTATTTCTTGACAGGTTTACGAACGCCGGAGAAGAGCCCCTCGGCCGTCCAGGCCCGGAACCACTCAGAAAAGTCGTCGGCAGAGGCGCGTCTGGATCCCCGGCGCTTCAGGGCGCGTTGAACTACGAACTCGATGGTGCGTCCTTCCTTGAGATCTGAAAGGACGAGAAACGCCGCCTGCGAAACCGGGAATCGATAGACCGAGTACTTCCGGCGGACGATGGCCACGAACGACTGCGACTTGCCAGGTTTCGGGTGCCGGTGGTTTTCATCCCGGACGGTATCGAGATATTCGCCTGCATTCCATGAAAGTTCGACCAGGCGGAGCGAGGGTACGGTGACAAGCCGGCTTCGACCCAGCTGGGCCGGTGGGATGCCCTCAAACTCTTTGGCCTGAAGCACGCTCGCCTCCCGAGAGTCGAAGGCTTCGGTTATTGCGAGCTCAAGACGCGCCAGGTTCCCCAGGAAGGCTCGGGGCTTGAGTCTCCCCTGTCGCCCCAGGAACGAGGGAACGTGGTCGCCGAGGCGGTTCAGGGTGTAGCCCCTCGACGGGTGAGCGTTGGTGTACGCGGTTACGAAATCCCGAAACTTCTCGCCGAGGAAATGCTCAAGGCCCGGGTAGTCGGAGGCCAGTGCGTCCCGCATGCGCAGGGGGTACATCTCCTGATAGATCGCAATTCTCTGCGCGGCGGTGAGGGTCCTCGAGGGAAGCAGGACGGTTTCGAGACGGCCGGGCTTCAGATGCGTAGCGGCGGCCGAGGCTCGTAACGCTCTTTCGGTCGTCCCGGGATGGACGACCACCGCCTGCATCCAGCGCTGGAGACTGACGAGTCTCACTTCAGGCGGCGCCCACGGACAACCGGGCCGGGCCGGAGGCGGCGGTCCTCGTATGGCGGCGGGCTTTGCCGGCGTTGCGAAAGGCGGCGGCCTTCCGGGCTTCCTTGAGAACCACGTCGAAGGCCGGGATGTCGTCATCCCATTCGTACAGTGTCGCCACCGGTCCGGTGCGCTCGCAGGAGAGGGCGAACAGCTTCCACACCTCGTCGATCGCGTGATCGGAATGGGTGTCGATGATGTGGGTGCCCTTGTTGGTGTGGCCGGCGAGGTGATACTGGACCACGCGATCGGCGGGGATCGCGTTGATGTACTCAACCGGATCGAAGCGATGGTTGAAGGAACTCACGTAGACGTTGTTTACGTCGAGAAGCAGGCCGCAATTGGCCTCTTCGGCCAGCCGGGCCAGGAAGACCCACTCCGGCATGCTGGAGTCGGCGAACTCCACATACGACGACGGGTTCTCGAGGATGAGAGGCCGCTCCAGGATTTCGCAGACCTGCTTCGCGCGCTTGATGGTGTGGGTCAGCGCCTCCTCGGTATAGGGCATGGGAAGCAGGTCATGGGTGTTGCGTCCCAGGACCCCGGTCCAGCAGAGGTGATCCGAGACCCAATGGGCCCTGGTTCGGTCCGCGAGAGTCTTGAGCTTGCTCAAGTGCTCCCGGTTCAGAGGATCCGTGCTGCCAATCGACATCGAAACACCGTGGAGCGCCACCGGATAACGCTCCGCCACCTGGTCGAGCACGTGAAGGGGCCGCCCTCCCGTGTCCATGTAGTTTTCGGACAGGACCTCGAACCAGTCGATCTTTGGCCACTTCGAGAGAATGTGGGGGTAATGTACGGTCCGCAGGCCGATGCCAATGCCGAGATCCTTGAAGCCGAATCGATTTGCCACGGTGATCGTTCCCTAGTCTAGGTCAACAAAAAGGCCGCGGGACAGGAGCCCCGCGGCCACGGTTACGAGCGGTCTTTGGAAAGATGCCGCGCTGACTACTTTGCTTTTGCGGGAGCCTCGGCCTTCACCGGAACGGCGCAGCCACCCTTGCCCTTGCAGCTATTCTTGGCAGCGCAACTGGCGTCGCCAGTTTTGCAGCCGCCCTGGCCCTTGCACTCGTTCTTGCCCTTGCAGTCATGCTTGGCCGAGGTCGCACAGCCGCCTTTGCCCTTGCAGGAGTTCTTGCCCGCGCAACCGGCATCGCCGGTTTTGCAGCCGCCCTGGCCCTTGCACTCGTTCTTGCTCTTGCAGACGTGCTTGGCCGCGGGCGCCTTCTCGGCGGGCTTCGGGGCCTGAGCCGCGAAGACCTTGGTTCCAGCAACAACGCCAGCGGCGATTCCCGCGATGGCTTTCGTAAAATCACGACGCTTCATTTATTTGAGACTCCATTTAGCCGCACCCGCTTCGAAGCGATTCCCCAACATCGCCGGGCACGGCGTGAGAACGGGGACCATGGTTTGTTGCCCCTAAAGCCGACACTCGGCCCAAGGGCAGGTATCTGGTAAGTCTACGACCGGTCATCGTGTTTTAGATGCAGCGGCTCCAGAAAAGTCTCAACCGCCGTTCCAAGCACCTTCACCACGGGCCGCCGGACCTCTCCCCTTCGCAGGATCGTGCGCAAGGGGGTCCTCACTCCACCCGAGCGGGGCGTCAGGGGGAAGCGGAAAGTCCATGCCTTTCATGCTAGGTTTCGCCCTGCTTCAGAAGGGGCCGACGGGAGCCTGCGTGTTCGACCCGTCAAATCGTAAGGCGCCGTCACCATGCCTCCTCTCACCACGGACGCTCTGGTCCTGCGGACGTTCCCGCTGGGGGAAATGAGCGTTGTCGCGGTGCTTCTCACCCGGAGCAGGGGGAAGGTGAGGGCGGTGGCGAAGGGCGCGCGCGGTCCGGGCGACCGGTACCAGTCCTCTCTCCAGCCCCTTTCAGAAGTTCGCACCACGTTGTACGGTAGTGAAGGGGCGGAACTGTTCCGGCTCGGCGCGGTCGAGCTTCTCCGTTCCTCGGAACCTCCAAACAGCAACCTCGAAAGTCTTCTCGCCTTGGAATACTGCGCCGAACTGTTCGAAGCCTTCCTGCCGCCCGAGGCCCGGGACGACGACACCTATCGTCTGGGCCGGTCGTGTGTCACGGCCCTGAGGCAACGCGGGTCGGTGGGGACCGCGGTCATGCGCTATGCCGAGGCCTGGACGTTGAAGCTGCACGGGCTCTATCCCTCCCTGGCGCGTTGCCTGGCCTGCCAGAAGCCCGTCACGGGCGGTCTGTGTTTTGACCGGGAGGCCGGCCGGGTGGTTTGTTCGAATTGCGGAACGAAGCGAACGGAGGTGCTGGACGCCGACTCCCGTGCGTTGCTGCGATCCGCTCTGCGCCTTTCGCCCGCGAATTTCTCCGAGCGCACCGAGGGGATCGACCTTTCGGCCATCGCCAGGTTTCATCGGGAATTGATCGAGGGTCATCTCGGGCGCGCCCTCAATTCGTCCCGCGTTATCGAGAGCGTGCTCCGTTCATGAGCTTGAGTCTTTCCGGCATCATCGCCACGTTGAACGGGTTCTGGGAGAGGCAGGGCTGCCTCATCCAGCTGGGGGTCGACACCGAGGTGGGGGCGGGGACCATGCATCCCGAGACGTTCCTTCGCGTCCTCGGTCCCGACCCATGGCGGGTCGGCTACGTGCAGCCGTCGCGCCGGCCCACCGACGGTCGCTACGGCGATAATCCGAATCGCCTCTACAAGCACCACCAGTATCAGGTGATCCTCAAGCCCGCCCCCGCACAGGTCCAGGATCTCTACCTCGATTCTCTGCGCGCGCTCGGCATCGAACCGGCCGATCACGACGTGCGTTTCGAAGAGGACAACTGGGAATCGCCGGCCCTGGGGGCCTGGGGTATCGGCTGGCAGGTCCTCCTCGACGGTCAGGAGATCACGCAGTTCACGTACTTCCAGCAGGCGGGCGGGATCAATCTGTCCCCGATCTCCGCCGAGATCACGTACGGCCTCGAACGCATCGCCATGTACCTTCAGGACAAGGCGGATGTGTTCGATGTCGAATGGACGGCGGGCGTTCCGTATCGGACGGTGCGCCACGAAGAAGAGTTCGAACTGTCGCGTTACAGCTTTGAACTCGCGGACGTCGAACTCCACATGAAGCTCTTCGAGGGTGCTTTGGGCGAGGCCAGGCGTCTTCTGGACAGCGCGGGTCCGCGGGTAGCCCTCGCCGCGTACGACTGGGTCCTGCGCGCGTCGCACGCCTTCAACGTGCTGGATGCGCGCGGCGGTATCTCGGTCACCCAACGGGCTTCGATGCTGCTGCAGATTCGAAAGCTGGCCTGTGGGGTGGCGGCCGCTCACGTGGAAGACCGATGGCCGCCGGCCGCGAAGGGCAGCGGGCCAGAGGCAAGATCATGACGGCCCGTACTGATCTTGGCATCTTTGGTGGGGCCCGCGGATCCAGGGACCACGGGGGCTCGCCGCGGCGGCGACGCCCGACCTCCGCCGGAGGCAGTCGTGGCTGAGTTTCTCTTCGAGATTGGCTTTGAGGAGATGCCGGCTCCCTGGCTCTCCGGCCTGGCGGATCAACTGAAGTCCAGGTTCACCATGCTCGTCTCCGACGAACAGATCGCTCCTTCGGATGCGCGAGTCTTCTGGACGTCGAGGCGACTGGTTCTGGCCGCGGGTGTGAAGCCGCGCCAGGACGATCGCGCCGTCGTCGAATGGGGCCCGGCCGCGAAGATCGCGCGGGACGCTGAAGGCAAATGGACCAAGGCCGCGGAAGGCTTCGCGCGGAAACAGGGTGTGAGTCTCGACCAGCTCTCGATTGCGGCCAAGGCCGAGGGGAGCGCCGAGCAGTACCTGAGCGCAACCAGGCAGATCCCCGGGCGTCCCACCGGCGCGGTCCTCGTCGGGCTCCTTCCCCAGATCCTGAGGGGGTTCAACTTCGCCAGGCGAATGAACTGGGATGCCTGGCTCGACGATGGCCGTGGCGCCTTCGAGTTTGGTCGTCCGATTCAGTGGATCGTGGCTTTGCTCGACGGGGACGTTCTGCCGTTGACCATATTCGACGCGGTGGCCGGCGAGAAGGGAGCCCCGCGTGTGGTGAGCGGACGCCGATCGATGGGGAATCGGTTCTACCCCCGGGGCGCTCCAGACCGTGGTTTCGAAGTGCGCTCGCTGGGGGAACTTCAGAAAGGACTGGCCGCCCGGTTCGTGATTCTCGATCCCGGGGAACGAACGGGAAGGATCAAATCGCAGTGTGAGGCGGCCGGAGGAGACGTTTCGGGCGAGGCTGCGCATCTCGTTCACGAGTGGGCCGACCTCGTCGAGTATCCGACCGTGGTCGTGGGCTCGATTCCAAAGGAGTTCGGCGATCTCCCGGACGAGGTTCTTGAGACCGTTCTCGCCCATCATCAGAAGGCGGTGACGCTGCCGCGCGGCCCCGATGGCTCGCCACGCTTCGCCGCGATCTCCGGCGGGGACGAGACGGCGGCGGTCAATGCCGCGCGCGGCCAGGAGCGCGTGGTGATTGCGCGCCTGAAGGACGCTCGGTTTTTCTACAACGAAGATCGGAAGCGGACGATCGAGAGCCGGGTGGACGACCTGGCCACCGTGACCTTCCACAAGGGCCTGGGCACCTACAAGCAGAAAGCCGAACGCATCTCCCTGCTGGCCACGGACCTGGCCGGCCATCTGGGCCTGAGCCCCGAAGCGACCACGATGGCCGGGCGGGCCGCGCTCTTCGCCAAGGCCGACCTCGTCACCCTGATGGTCCGGGAATTCCCCGAGCTTCAAGGGGTCATGGGCGGCTTGTACGCGCAGGCGACCGAGAGTGCCGAGGTGGCGTCCGCGATTCGCTGGCACTATCACCCGGTAGCGATAGAGGAAGATGCCGCACCCGCCGGGAAACTCTCCGGCGCCGCCTGCGATGCGTTCTCGCTGGTCGGTCTGGTCGACAAACTCGACAGCCTGATCGGCTATCTCGGTATCGGCGTCACCCCATCCGGCAGCAGCGATCCTTATGGATTGAGGCGGGCGGGGCAGGGCGTCATTCGCATCCTGCTCGACTTCTGGAAAGCCAAGGCTCCGAACCTCGATGAGCTCGTCCGGGACGCGCACCGCCTCTATGGGCCGGCCCTTTCCAAGTCGACGGAGGATCTCCAGGCGGCTCTCCACGCGTTCCTGATTGATCGCTTAAGGGGCGTGCTTTCCGCCCGCAACGCGGGTTCGGCCGACGAGATCGAGGCGGTGCTCTCCGCGAAGGTCGACCCTCTGGCCGATGTCCGGGCGACCGCGAATCGCCTGCGCGAACTGGGGACGGTTCGTTCCGAGCAGCGAGAGGTCTTCGCGGCCCTGGCCGAGTCCTTCAAGCGCGCGAAGAACATCGTCGGCGATACGCCGGCGGGCTCAGTCGATGTGGCGGCCTTCGCCGAGAACGCCGAGCGCTCCCTCCATGCCGCCCTGGTCAAGGCCGAGGCCACGCCTTCCTCCGCCCCCGCGGTCCGGCTGAAGGCGGTGGCGGGGTTGCGCGATGTGGTCGACGATTTCTTCAAGACCACGATGGTGATGGTCGAAGACCAAAGACTGAAGACCAACCGCCTCGCCCTGCTTTCCCGACTTCTGAGCCTCGTCTACGAAGTCGCCGATCTTTCCAGGCTGGCCTCGCCCGCAGGCGAGAATGCCCGCCCTTCCTAGGAGATAAGACAGTGACCAAGTTCGTCTACTTTTTCGGCGGCGGCAAGGCCGAAGGCCACAAAGACATGAAGGACGTGCTGGGAGGCAAGGGTGCTGGCCTTGCGGAGATGACCAATGCCGGGCTTCCGGTGCCTCCGGGTTTCACTATCTCGACGAGGGCGTGCGCCGTGTTCGAGGAGAACAAGGGTGCCTTGACCCCCGCCATCGACGACGAGATCTCGGAAGCCCTCGCGAAGCTCGAGACCCTCATGGGCAAATCGCTCGGTCAGGCCACCGACCCCCTCCTGGTGTCCGTCCGCTCGGGGTCGAAGTTCTCGATGCCGGGCATGATGGACACCATCTTGAATCTCGGCCTGAACGACAGGTCGGTGATCGGCCTCAAGACCAGGACCGGCAACGGTCGTTTCGCCAAGGACTCGTATCGCCGGTTCATCCAGATGTACTCGAACGTCGTCCTGAACATCGACAAGAATCTGTTCGAGCACGAGCTCCACGCCGTGAAGAAGACGGCCAGGATCCATGCCGACGTCGACCTCTCGGAAGCGAACCTGGACGCGGTCATCGAACGCTACAAGGCGGTGGTCCAGAAGCAGATGGGGAAGCCCTTCCCCCAGGATCCGAAGGAACAGCTCGTGGGCGCTCGGGACGCGGTGTTTCGGAGCTGGGGCAATCCCCGCGCGGTCACGTATCGGCGGCTGAACGACATCCCGCATGACCTCGGCACCGCCGTCAACGTCCAGTGCATGGTCTTCGGAAACAAGGGCGACACCTCGGCCACGGGGGTAGGCTTCACCCGGAATCCCTCCACCGGGGCCCGGGAGTTCTACGGCGAGTTCCTGCAGAACGCCCAGGGCGAGGACGTGGTCGCGGGCATCCGCACGCCGCATCCCATCGCCGAGCTGCAGCGGCTCATGCCCGCGGCTTACAAGCAACTCCGCGAGATCACGACGCGCCTCGAACGTCACTACAAGGACATTCAGGACTTCGAGTTCACGATCGAAGAGAACAAGCTCTTCATGCTGCAGACCCGCAACGGCAAGCGCACCGGCCTCGCCTCGGTGGTGATCGCGGTCGACCTGGTCGAAGAGGGGATTCTGACCAAGCCGGAAGCGCTGCTGAAGGTCGAGCCTCAGTCGCTCGACCAGCTCCTGCACCCGATCTTCGAGCCCCGGGAACGGGGCCGAGCCAAAGTCGCGGCCAAAGGCCTTCCCGCGTCTCCGGGTGCGGCCACGGGAGCCGTGGTCTTCACCGCCGACGACGCGGTCGCCTGGGCGCACAAGGGGAAGCGCGTGGTGCTGGTCCGGATGGAAACCGTTCCCGACGACATCCACGGCATGCACGTGGCGCAGGGGATCCTGACCGCGACCGGCGGCATGACGTCGCATGCGGCGGTGGTGGGCCGGCAGATGGGCAAGCCGTCGGTGGTCGGCTGCTCGGCGCTCTCCATCAGCGCGAAGAACAAGACCATGACGGTCGGCGACAAGGTCGTCCGGGAAGGAGACGTGATCTCGATCGACGGCTCCACCGGGGAGGTGATGCTCCAGTCTCTCGCGACCTCGCCGTCCGAGGTCCTGCAGGTGGTGAACGGCACCCTCAAGGCGGAGAAGTCGCCGATCTACCAGAAGTTCGCGAAGCTGCTCTCGTGGACCGACGACGTGAAGCGCCTCGGCATCCGCGCGAACGCCGATATCCCGAAGGATGCGAAGACGGCGTTCGCGTTTGGGGCGCAGGGCATCGGCCTGTGCCGCACGGAGCACATGTTCTTCGCCGAGGAGCGACTGTCCCACGTGGTGGCCATGATCCTCGCCGCGGCCAAAGGCGAGAGGGGCATGGCGGTTCTTCGCACCCTCGAGAAGAAACTCGCGGACGCGAACTCCGCGCAGAAGAAGAACGTCAAGGCGGAGCTCAAGGCGGCGAAGAAGAACTACGGCCCGGCGATCAAGCAGTACCAGGGCGCCCTGAAGAAGCTGATGCCGATGCAGAAGAGCGACTTCGCGGGCCTCTTCCGCGAAATGAAGGGCTATCCCGTGACCATCCGCACCCTCGACCCTCCGCTCCACGAGTTCCTTCCGAAGCGCGAGGACCTCATGGTCCAGGTCGCGGCCCGGAAGGGGAGCAAGGCCGAGCTCGCGCGAGCCGAGAAGATGCTCCACGAGATCGAGTCGCTCCACGAGTTCAACCCCATGCTCGGACACCGGGGTTGTCGCCTCGGCATCACCTATCCCGAGATCACCCGCATGCAGGCGCGGGCGATCTTCGAAGCCGCCCTCCAGGTGGCGAAGAAAGGCATCAAGGTTCGTCCCGAAATCATGATTCCCCTCGTCGGCCATGTCGAGGAGTTGAAGAGGCAGAAGGCGATCGTGCTCGAAGAGGCGCATCGTGTGCTGGGCAAGGATGCGGCGGGGGTGGAGTACCTCATCGGCACCATGATCGAGGTTCCGCGCGCCGCCGTCACCGCGGACGTGATCGCGAAGGAGGCCGAGTTCTTCTCCTTCGGCACGAACGATCTGACCCAGATGGGCTTTGGTCTTTCCCGCGACGACGCGGGCAAGTTCCTCGGCCCCTACGTGGAGATGGGCATCCTTGAGAAGGACCCGTTCGTCTCCATCGACGTCCCTGGGATCGGGCAACTCGTCGACATAGCGGTGAAGAAGGGCCGGGCCGCGAAGCCCGATCTCAAGATCGGCGTCTGCGGCGAACATGGCGGCGACCCGTCGTCCATCCGGTTCTTCCACAACGCCGGTCTCAACTATGTGTCGGCCTCGCCTTTCCGGATTCCCATCGCGCGTCTCGCCGCCGCCCAGGCTCAGCTCGAAAAGCCGATCGCGGATTAGACCGATGCCGCGCTCTCTCCCTCGCGCCACGCTTCATCCCGCCGATGCGGGAAGCCGGCGGGTCTTCACGACCGGCGGCGTGGGACGCCGGGGCGCGGGTCGTCCGGCAGGAGGGCGGCCGTGCTGACCTACTTCCGGTGCCTGGAAGGGAAGATCGAGCGACGGCCCGGCTTCTCCGCGGCCGATCTGTCCGATTTCCCGCAGGCCACGCATTGGATCGACCTCGAAGACCCGGGTGCGGAAGAGGTGAAGATCCTCGAGGAGGTCTTCCATTTCCATCCCCTGGCCATCGAGGACACGATCGCCGACATCCAGCATCCCAAGGTCGACGACTACGGGGACTACGCTTTCCTGGTGGTTCACGGGGTTCGTTATGACTCGCCCAAGGACACCTTCGTCACTCGCGAACTCGACATCTTCCTCGGCCCCAACTACCTGATCACCCACCACGAGGGGCGGATGCGCTCGATCCGGGCCGCCCAGGAACAGTGTGACAAGAACTGGATGACCTCGATGTCGAAGGGTGTGGACTTCCTTCTCCACCAGATTCTGGACCAGCTCTTCGAGCACTACTTTCCGGTGGTGGACGCCATCGACGCGCGAATCGACGCCCTCCAGGAGGAGGTGTTCAAGACCCCCGAGAAAGAGACGCTCGACAAGATCTTCGCCCTCAAGCGCGACATCTCGAATCTTCGGCGCTTCTGCATGCCCCAACGCGAGATCGTTCACCGGCTGGCGAGGAGCGAGGTCAAGGTCGTCTCGCCCAAGGCCTCGATCTACTTCCGGGACATTCACGACAACCTGTATCGAATCGTGGAAGCCTCGTACGCGCATCAGGATCAGGCCCAGAGCACGCTCGACGCGTACCTCACCGGCGTGAGCAATCAGCTGAACGAGACGATGAAGCGGTTGACCATGATCAGCGCGCTCCTCGCTCCTCTGACCGTGATCACGGGTTATTGGGGCATGAACTTTCAGCACATGCCTGAGCTCGCTCTCGAGTGGGGTCCCGTTCTTCCGATCGCCCTTATGTTCGCCGCTTCGGGCGGTCTGCTCTACTACTTCAAGCGTCGCGGCTGGATCTAGGCGCGGGCCGGCCCATGCAGAGGATCGTTCGCCTCCCCGACGACGTGGTCAACCAGATCGCCGCCGGGGAGGTCGTGGAACGCCCGGCCTCCGTGGTCAAGGAACTGGTCGAGAACGCGCTCGATGCGGAAGCGACGCGGATCGCCATAGACATTGAGCAAGGGGGAAAGCGTCTGATTCGGGTGAGGGACGACGGCCTTGGGATCATGGAAGCGGATCTGGCCCTCGCCCTCGAGCGGCACGCCACGTCCAAGCTTCGGACCGCTTCGGATCTCGAGCAGATCGCCTCCAGTGGATTCCGGGGAGAGGCCCTTCCCTCCATTGGCAGCGTCGCCGAACTCGTGATCAGCAGCCGCGCCCGGGAGGCCGCGGAGGGGGCCATGGTTTCCGTGTCCTTCTCTCGCACCGTCCCCGCGAAACCGGCCGCTCACCCCACCGGCACCACGGTCGAGGTGCGGAACCTCTTCGCGGAGATCCCCGCCCGCCGCAAGTTCCTGCGCGCCGAATCGACGGAACTGAGACACGTAGTCGAAGTCGCGTCTTCGTTGGCCCTGGCGCGCCCGGACGTGGGCTTTACGATGCGCGCGGACGGACGCGAGGTCATGGTCTTTCCGCCCGCGTCGACGATGGAGGAGCGGGTCGCGTCGGTGCTGGGCCGCGAACTCGCGGCTGGGCTTGTGAACGTGGATTTCGAGGAGCAGGGGATTTCGGTCTCAGGATTCGTCTCGCGGGATCCGTCCGGAGGAGGGGCCCGTGCGGACGTCCGCGCCTTCGTGAACGGCCGGCCCGTCAAGGACCGAGGCCTGTCGAAAGCGCTGAGCGAGGCCTATCGCGCCCTCGGCCACTTCGATCCCAAACCCGTCGCGGTTCTCTTCGTCGATCTGGGTTTCGACATGGTCGATGTGAACGTGCATCCGGCAAAAACGGAGGTCAGATTTCGCGAACCTGCGCGTGTCTTTCAAGCCGTGGTGCGGGCGGTGCGGAAGGCGCTGTCCACTGGACCAGACGAGCAGAGCACGCGAGAGACTTCAGCCGCCTTCGACCGGAACCCGGATCCGCGGCACGTCGCCGGGGCTTCGCCGACCCCTCCAATCTGGCTGGATTCACCCGCGGCCGAAGGCGCGTCGCCGTTCGGCGCACCGGCTCCCCCGGAGGCCCTTGTCCTCGGTCAGTTCCGGGACACCTACATCGTGGCCGTGGTCGATGGCGATTTGTGGCTCTTCGACCAGCACACCTCGCACGAGCGTGCCCGTTTCGAACGGATCGAGAAACGCAAAGCCGGCGAACGCGCGGAGAGCCAGGGCCTGCTCGCGCCCGCCGTGGTTGAGATCTCGCCCAGCCTGGCCCTGCTGGCGGAGGAATGCAGGACGGACCTCCTCGCCCTGGGTTTCGATATCGAGTCCTTCGGCGCAGGTTCTTTGCTGGTGCGCGCCATTCCGCACCTCCTCTCGGGCCGAGACCCCGCCGTCTCCATTACCCGGGTCCTGCGCCAGTTGGAGGACGGCCCTGATTCGCATTGGGCCGTCGAAGGCCGAACCCACCGGCTGGCCGCGAGCCTGGCTTGCCATTCGGCGGTGCGAGCCGGTCAGAAGATCAATCACCCGACGATGCAGGAAATCGTCTCGGGCCTGCTATCGGCGGAATTCCAGGATTACTGCCCCCACGGCCGGCCTACGCGGCATCGCGTCCCGAAGGAAGACATAGCGCGCTGGTTCGAAAGAACAGGCTGGCGCCGGTCCTGAAACAAGGCGCGACCGTCCGTTGTGGCGGTGGCTGAGCTTGTCGAAGCCACTGATGGTCCCTTCGACAAGCTCAGGGACCATTGTGGAAGCGTGGGTGCCCTACTGATTCACTCCCAGGCCAACCATTCGGGCAAAGCCCGAATGGTGGCGTGGGAGGGAATTGAACCCCCGACACGTGGATTTTCAGTCCACTGCTCTACCAACTGAGCTACCACGCCACATCCGTCGTTGGCCCGTCGCACGAGGCGACCCTAGCAGAGTACAACGGGGACGGGGATTCAATCACGCCGCGCGAGTGCGAGTCAATTTTCGACTCGCTAACCCTTGGCCATGCGCTCGGTCCGGAGGAACGCACGGCTGGAGGTCAGGGCTTCTTCTTGCCGGCCTCTGCCACCTCGGTCTTGGGCTTTTCAGTCTTCTCGGCCTTGTCGGTTCCGGCCTCGGCCGCAGGCAGGCCCAGTGCGGCGCGAAGCTTCATGTCGATCTCGTTGCGGATGTCGCGGTTCGCCAGCAGGAACTGCCGGACGTTCTCGCGACCCTGCCCGAGGCGCTCGCCCTTGTAGGCGAACCAGGCGCCGGACTTCTCGATGACTTTGTGTTCGACGCCAAGATCGATCAGGTCGCCCTCTTTGGAAATGCCGACGCCGTAGAGGATGTCGAACTCGGCCTCTCGGAACGGGGGCGCCACCTTGTTCTTCACGACCTTGACTCGAGCACGCGAGCCGATCACATCATCGCCTTCCTTGAGGGATGCGATGCGCCGGATGTCGAGGCGGATGGAAGCGTAGAACTTCAGGGCCCGGCCACCCGTGGTGGTTTCGGGGCTCCCGAACATGACGCCGATCTTCTCTCGCAGCTGGTTGATGAAGATGAGGCAGGTGCCGCTCTTGGACACGACCGAAGTGAGCTTGCGCAGCGCCTGGCTCATCAAACGCGCTTGAAGGCCCATTTGCGCGTCGCCCATCTCGCCCTCGATCTCGGCCCTGGGCACGAGTGCCGCGACGGAGTCGATGACAAGAACGTCGCACGCGTTGGAGCGAATCAAAACTTCCGCGATCTCCAGAGCCTGCTCGCCGTTGTCGGGTTGGGACACCAGGAGGTTGTCGATGTCGACGCCCAGTTTGCCCGCGTACTTGGCGTCGAGAGCGTGCTCGGCGTCGATGAAGGCGGCCATGCCGCCGCGCCGCTGCGATTCCGCGATCACATGCAGAGCCAGGGTGGTTTTCCCGGACGACTCGGGCCCGTAGATCTCGATGACCCGGCCCTTCGGGAAGCCGCCGACCCCGAGTGCCGCGTCCAGGGAGATCGAACCCGTGGGGATGGACTGGACCTCGATCTTCTCTCGGCCGCCGAGCTTCATGATCGAGCCCTTGCCGAATTGCTTTTCGATCTGGAGCAGGGCATTGGCCACGGCGGTGGTTCGGTCTGTGCGTTCTTCCGGCATTACGACTCCTTAAAATGGGTAGTGGGTTGTTGATCTTTTGGAGAGCACGCGAAGTGTGAAGCCCGAACGTGCCAGATCGGGTCCCGAGATCGAGGAAGTTCTTTTTGGGGAGTGTCGAACGGGTCGGAAGTGGCGGCGGTGGCGGTCCCGCCCCCGAGGGTCCAGAGGCTGGCTCGGCCTGGCGATTCTAGCCCCCGCGCCCACTTGAAAGCAAACATAAGGCGAAAATCACTCTTTGGATCTCCCCGACAAAAAGGTGTTGAAAATGCGCCATTTTCGGTATCATCCCAACGAATCGGACGGATCGGAGCGTCGTCGGCGACCGCGTTCCGAGGCTCAGACCGGAGGCCAGGCCCTGGTCACACGAGGCAGGAGAAGCGTTGAAGAAGGTCAAGAACAAGCCCTCAAGTCTAAGAAAAAAGAAAACTTCTAGCCCCAAGCCGAAAGGCGGGAAGGTCGCCAAGAAGAAGGTGAAGGCGGGGAAAGCCAAAGTCCCGACCCAGGGGCGAGTCCTCAAGGCCGGCGCCCTAAAGGGTAAAGCCGCCAAGGACAAAGCCAAGAAGAAGCTCGTGGCGCCAAAGGGACCGGCTTCCAAGAAACGGTCGCGGGAGTTGGCGAGGCGGCCCGTCCTTCGCACCCCCGTACCCTCTCCACTGCCCCAACAGCATGTGGCCGCTCCCCAGCCGACGATCGTGGCTCCCGCGCGTTCCATGCCGCCCCGGGAAGAGGTCATCATTCCTTTCGCGCCGCCGCGACCATCGGCGCCACTACCCGCGGACTTCGAGGCGGGCGGAGTGGTCCTCGTGATCTCCTACTCGATTCGCGACGGCCGCCGGGCGGACTTCCTGAACCTGATTTCCGACCTGAAACCGCTCCTGATCTCGATTGGCGGCACCGACTTCACGCTCTACGAAGACCGCAGCCGGGTCAACTACTTCATGGAGATCTTCCGGTTCCGCGACGAGGCCGAGTTCACCGCCTTCGACGACAAGTTCCACAAGGATCGGAAGATCGCCGCGATCTATGGACTCCTTGACGAGATCGTCGAAGCCGAGAAGAGCGACTTCAAGATCTACGACCGTCGTCTGTAGCAGGACGTAGCCGGCGTCCATGCCGACGCCCATCGGCCACGCTCTAGCCGGACTCGCAATCGCTGGAGCCTCAGGGGGCTCGAAGCGGCCACCCACCTCTCATCTCGCGGTCCTTGCCGTCTGCGCGGCTGCTCCCGACCTCGATCTGGTCCTCCGTCTCGTCGATGGCCAGAACCACCATCGAGGGGCGTCGCACAGCTTTGCCGCGGCCGCTCTGGTTGCTCTCGCCACCGTATTCTTGCGCCGCGCGGGCGTGGGCCTGCCGAGCGCCGCCCTCATGGGTGCGGCCTGGAGCTCGCACGTGGTGTTGGACTACTTCGGCCTGGACACGTCCCCGCCCGTTGGCGAGATGGCCCTCTGGCCCTTCTCCGCCGCCTTCTATGCCTCCCCGGTCTCGGTCTTCTACGACATACCGCGCTCGTTCAGCGCCGCCGCGATTCGGCACAACCTCGTGGCCGTCGCGATAGAGATGGTCATTCTCGCGCCGGTCGCCTGGCTGTGTTGGGGCGGCTTCAAGTCCGGATCGGGCTCTCGCCCGGCAGGACGCGACTGATACACTGTCCTTGTTCGTTGAATGAGGGGGCGCACCGGTTTCGACGGGAGCGTTTGACTTCAGCAAGGAGCAGGCCGAGCGTGTCTACCGGCTCGACAACGCGGTGGAAAACTAGAAGTGCCAACGAAAACTTGGCTTTGGCTGCCTAAAAGGTAACCACGCTCCGATCTCAGCTCGTCCGCGGCGGGGGTCATGAGCGTCATCAATGCGGGCTGGCTTCGATCTCTCGGTCCGGGGGAGGAAAGCGAGATCCAATCGGACTAGCGCCGTGCGGTTTTGTTCCGCCTTCACGCGCAGCGCGAAATCCCAGGCGGAACTAAGCCTGTAGAGCCTTCTGGGGCACGCTTTCGGACGCG
>JANODX010000287.1:0-18941 GCA_031412915.1 Vicinamibacteria bacterium
TGGCCCTCGGCGCCGTGGCGTTGGTCCTCGCCGCGGTCGGGCTGTACGGACTGACCGCCTTTCTGGTCGCCCAGCGCTCCCGTGAGATCGGCGTGCGCATGGCCCTGGGCGCCTCCGTTCGCGACGTGCTGAATCTGGTCGTGTCTCAGGGGGCAAAGCTGACCCTGACCGGCCTCGCCGTGGGTCTCGCCCTCGGTCTTCTGCTGGGCCGCGGCATGTCGAGCATTCTGTTCGAGGTCAAGCCCTGGGATCCCCTGACCGTTCTCGCCACTTTGGGCACACTGGGGTTTGCCGCCGTCCTGGCTCACTGGGCCCCCGCGCGTCGGGCCGCGCTGGTCAATCCCATCGACGCCCTCCGCCACGACTAGACAAGAAAAACTGACGAAGACCATGCGCCACTTTCTTCGTGAACTCCGACTCGCGGTTCGGACCTGGGCGCATCGGCCGGGCCTTGCCCTGGCCGCTATCGTGACCCTCTCCCTGGGCCTTGGCTCCGCGACCGCGATCTGGAGCCTCGTCCACGCGGTGTTGCTGGCGCCACTGCCTTACCCCGAGCCTGAGCGAACCGCATCAGTGTTCAACGCCTGGCGCGGCTTCGAGAAGACGTGGGTGAATCCAGGGGAGATGCTCGCGCTCAAGCGAGGTGCGCCTTCCATCGAGGATGTGGCTTACTGGGGAGTGGACTTTCGGAATCTGTCCAACGGTGAAGACTCCGCGCGGGTGGGGGTCGGCCAGGTGTCAGCCTCGACTTTCTCCGTTCTGGGCGTGAAACCAGCACTGGGGCGGACGTTCACGAAGGAAGAAGACGTCGAGGGGGGCCCGGCTTTGGTGGTGCTCTCCCACGAGATCTTCGAAGGCCAGTTCCAAGGAGACGCCTCGATCCTGGGGAAGCCGGTGCGGATCGACGGGCTGCCGTTCATGGTCATCGGGGTCATGCCCCCCGGCTTCCGGCTGCCCACCGACTTCACCGACGATGCGGCCGACCCAACCGCAATCTATGTTCCACGCGCCGCGGATGCCGAGGAACTGGTGACGATCGACGACAGCCACGGCGACAACGGTGCGGTGCGGATCAAGTCCGCCGCGACCCTGGCCGCCCTGAACACGGAGATCAAGACCGTGGTGGACCTGCAGACCGTGGCGGGGCAGCATGAGCCGGCATCGAACTTCAGGACTTTCGCGATCGGGGTGGCCGATGAGATTGAAGGGCCGCACCGTCTCACCCTTGGACTTCTCGCCGGCAGTTCACTCTTCCTTCTTCTCATTGCCTGCGCCAACGTGGCTCATCTGCTCCTGGGCCGGGCGGATGCGCGACAAGCCGAGATGTCCGTCCGCATGGCCCTGGGGGCGAGCGCTTTTCGAGTCGGGATGCAGCTGTTCGCCGAGGGTCTCGTGCTGGCCCTGGCCGCGAGTGTTCTAGGCGCAGCTTTGGCTGCGGGTGCTTTGGCCATGGTGCGCAACGCCTTCCCGCTGGCCTTGGCTCGCGGTGGGCTGGCGCACGTCGATGTTCGCGCGCTGGCCGTAACGATTCTGCTGGCCACCCTGACCGCCGTCGCCTTCGCAGTTCTGCCCGGTCTCAGCCTCTTACGTTGCCGCCTGCTCGAAGGCCTCTCCCGCGCCGGCCTGAGAACGGGAGGGTCGCCAAGACAGCGACGTGTTCGTCGAGGTCTGGTGGCCGCCCAACTCGCTTTTGCGTCCTTGCTCTGCGTGGGAGGGTTGCTGATCGCGGTCACGGTACGAGAGCTGGGCAGGATCGACATCGGTTTTGAACCCGAGGGCGTTCTCACCGCGCGACTTCGCCTGCCCGCTGCCACCTACCCGGACGCAGGGAGCGTCAACGCCTATTACCGACGCTTGCTCGATGAAGTCCGCGCGTTGCCCGGGGTGAGGTCTGCGGGCCTCCTGCGTAACCTGCCCCTGGGCGAGTCGATCGGCGACTATGGAGTGACGGTGGAGGGCCCCAATGGCCAGGAGCGCGGCCAGGCCGATTGGCAGGCGTCGTCGGATGGAACCGTCCTTACCCTGGGCGAGCGGCTCAAGGCCGGCCGTGAGTTTCTGCCGAGCGATGTGGAGATGGCTCCTCAGGTGGCGCTCGTCAACGAAGCGATGGCCCGAAAATACTGGCCTGGCCTCGACCCCATCGGACGGCGGTTTCGTATGGGCGGAGATCCGCGCCCCTGGGCGAGCGTTGTAGGAGTGGTGGGCGATGTGAAGCACAACGGCCTGCTCGCGCCCGTCAAAGCGAAGTTCTATCGCCCCTACGCTCAGTTCCACCTGTCTTCCCGCAACCCGGCGCGGAACCTGGTTTTGCTGGTGAGGACGGGAGGCGATCCGATGAGCCTGGCCGGGTCGTTGCAGGCTCTGACCCGCCGCCTCGATCCCTTGGTCCCTCTGGCCCGGGTTCGACCGCTGAGCGATGTGGTGGGTGTCGCCACCGCCAATCCGCGATTCGCGCGCGCACTGCTCTTCTCTTTTGGCGGCCTGGCGCTGTTGCTGTGCGCCATTGGCGTCTATGGAGCGCTCGCCGCCATGGTCGAAGAGCGCCGCCGCGAAATCGGAATTCGCCGCGCCCTCGGGGCCTCGAGCCGCGAGGTCGTCACGCTCGTCGCGGGCGAAGCGGTGGCTATGAGCGTGATGGGGGTTCTCGCGGGACTGGCGGCCGCGGCAGCCTCCGCGAGGCTCGTCGAGGGACTTCTCTACGGCGTCACACCGCTGGATCCCCCAAGCTTCATCGCCGCGGGAGCCTTTCTGTTGTTAGTCGCAGCCCTCGCCGCGGTCGGTCCGGCGGCTCGTGCCTGTGATATCGACCCCGCCCGGGCCCTGCGCGATGAGTAGACGACTCCGGATTGTGTGCCAAAGAATGAGGATGACATCATGATGACGCTGCTCCGCGACCTGCGCTACGCCGCACGGCAGCTTGCCAACACACCGCTCTTCACCGGTCTCGCCATCCTGTCATTCGGCCTCGGGATCGGCGCCAACACCACGATGTACACCTGGGCCAGGGCGCTTCTCTTCAATCCGTTTCCGGCGGCTTCAGCGTCGCCGTGACTTGTGTCCGTGAACATCACGGACAAGAATCAGGGCGTCATCAGCACCTCTTACCCTGATTTCCGAGACATCAAGGCGCGGACGAAGACCCTGGATGGTTTGATCGCGACCCGGGCCACGGCGGTTGGGCTTGGCGGAGGGGGGAAGCCCGCGCGCGTCTTCAGAGAAATAGTGTCGGGCAGCTATTTCGAGATGCTTGGCGTGAAGCTTGCCCATGGCCGGGGCTTCCTCGCGTCCGAGGACGAAACGCCGCTCAAGAGTCCGGTCGTGGTCATCGGCTACGAGTTGTGGCAGCGACAGTTTGGCGGCGATCCCGGCGTCATCGGCCGGCCGGTCTTCCTGAACGGGCGAAGCTTCACGCTCGTGGGTGCCGCGGTCTACCCGCGCTTGAAGCGGTAGTGGGAGACCATCCACTCACGGCCCGCGTCGAAGGCCCACAGCTCTTCACAGGCCATGAGGAACGCGCGCCAGAAGTGCCAGAACTTCTTCGCCCGATTCCCGTAGGTCGCGCGGAACAACGCTTCGATTTCCGGCCGGTGAGCATCCATGTTGGCGAGCCAGGCCGCGGCGGTGCGCGCGTAGTGGGAGCCTTCCATCTTCCAGTGATCTTCGACCTTGAGATCCGCGTCCACGGCCAGGGCGAGGCCGTCTGCCGGCATCATGCCGCCGGTGAAGAAGTGGCGGGCCATGAAGTCGGTGTCGCCTGCGTCCTCGAAGGGATACGAGTAATCACGATGGGTAAAGACGTGCATGAAGAAACGGCCGTCGGGTTCGAGCCAGGAAGCCACGCGACGAAACATCTCCGGCCAGTTCCGGAGGTGCTCGAACATCTCCACCGAGACCACCCGGTCGAAAAGCCGGCTCGGGCTCCAGTGAGAGACATCAGAAGTCTCGATCTCGATGTTAGGGAGCCGCAGCGCCCTCGCCCTGTTCATGATGAACTCGCGCTGGGGCCGCGAATTCGAGACCGCGAAGATCCGGGAGGTCGGGAAGTTCTGGGCCATGAAGAGGGTGAGCGAACCCCATCCGCAGCCGAGTTCTAGGATGTCCTGCCCCGGGCCCACTTGCGCGCGCTGGCAGGTGAGGGCCAGCATCTTCTCCTCGGCCTGGTCGAGGGTGGCGGCGCCTTCGTCCCAGAACCCGGAGCTGTACTTAAGTCGCTGGCCGAGGACCAGCTCGAAGAAACGGGCGGGAACTTCGTAGTGCTGAGCATTTGCCGCGTCCTGGTGGATGGCGATGGGCGACGAGCGAATCGCCTGGATGAATTCCTCCTCGCGCCTTCGCCGCGCCTCGAGAGAGCCCGCGTAAAGCGAGTGCTTTCGCTCCTTGAGGAGGCGTCTTATGCCGAACCGGGCCAACCGGTCGGGCAGGAGCCCGGATCCGACGAGGAAGTCCGTGCTCACGCCGCCCGCCCCTGGACCACCGCAATATCCGGGAGGGCCAGGTTGCCCGGTCGGGTCAGCACCATCTGGACTGTCGAGAGCGTCCGAGTGCCGAATGCGGCCGCGCACACCGCGAGGTAGTAGTCCCACATCCTGACGAAGCGTTCGTCGAAACCGAGTTGGTGCACGGTTCCGAGGCGTTGAAAGAAGCGGTCGCGCCACATCAGCAGGGTTCGCTCGTAATGGACGCCGATGTCTTCGAGGTGGTGGACGAGAAGCGGGGTACCCTCGATCATCGCGCCGGTCATGTGGTGGATCGATCCGAGGAGACTGCCGGGGAAGATGTATCGCTGGAGCCAGTCGCAGTGCTTGCGATACTGAGCGAAACGATGGTCGGGGATGGTGATGACCTGAAGGCCGATCGTGCCGTTTCGGGCCAGGAGTCCGTGGCACTTAGAGAAGAAGACGCCCCAGTTCTCGTAACCCAGCGCCTCGAACATCTCGACCGAGACGATCCGGTCGAACGAGCCCTCGGTATCCCGGAAGTCCTCGAGCGCGATTTCGACCCGGCCCTGCAGACCGGCGTTCACTACGCTCTGCCGGGCCCGTTCATGCTGGCGCCTCGAAAGGGTGAGACCCTTCACCTGGCAGCCGTATTCGCGGGCCAGAAGCAGACTGAAACTGCCCCAGCCGCAGCCGATTTCGAGGACACTCATGCCGGGCCTGATCCCCAGTTTGTCCGCGAGCCTGCGGAGTTTGGCCTCCTGCGCGACCTCCAGAGACGTGTGCTCGTCCTCGAAGTAGCCACATGAGTACGTCATCGACCGATCGAGGAAGGTTTCGAAGAAATCGTTGGACAGGTCGTAGTGGGCTTCGATGTTTCGCCTGGCCCCCGGACGCGTGTTTCGGCGCGTCCAGTGCCACGCGTCGCTGGTGAGGTTGATTAGCATCGATAGTGGAGTGTCGAGGGGAAGGGTTTCGCGGGCCAGAAGGGCCGCCCTAAGGAGACCGGGCAGGTCGTCAGTCGACCAGTCGCCGTCCATGTACGACTCGCCCAGGCCCATGTCGCCGCCCATCGCGAACTTCCGAAAGAAGTCGTCCTTGGATACTCGAACTGCGAATCGACGGTCGCCTCGGCCCAGGGCGCGCGTGGTCCCGTCGGGCAGGGTGAGGTCGATGACACCGCCCCCGAACTTCTGGAGGGCGGCCAGCACTTGCTGCTTCAAGAGGTTCTTAAGCATGGTTCAGGCGGACTCCTCGGCCGCACGAGATGGGTCGTACTTGGGGGCTTTGTGAAACCGGGCTCCCTTGAACCACAGCTTCAGGGCCTGCCAGTGAATGCCGAACATCACGCGCAGGGTCATGAAAGGGAGGCGGAGCAGGTTCAGGGCAAGGGTCCGGTCCGAGAGGGGCTCGCGCTCCATGGATAAGCGCGCGGCCAGCGAAAGCGAGCCGCCGTGGTAGAGGTCGCATCGGGCGACCAGCGCTTCACCCGGTGGGGGCAGTCGCCATTCGTAGCTGCCGGTCATGTCGAAAAACGGCGAAACGTGAAGCAACTTCTTCGTTTTCCAGTGATCTGAACCGTCGGCCGAAAGCAGGTACGGATGGGTGTCGCCGAAGGTGTTGTTTACTTCGGCCACGACGAAGCGAAGGTCCTCGCCCCGATCGAAGCAGTAGAAGAAGCTGACCGGATTGAAGACGTAGCCGAAGATCCGGGCGTGGGTGAGAAGCAGCACCTGCCCCTCGGGCAGGCTCTCGCCGTGGGCCCGGAACAGGGCGGCCAGGCGTTCCCGGGTATCGCCCGAGTAGTTCTTCAGATGATCCGCGTCCCAGTAGGAGACGACCGCGGCCCGGTTGTAGGCGAAGAGGCGCAGCGAACCGTCGAGGGCGCGAAGCCGGTCGAGGTCGAGCAGGGGCATGAAGAGGGGATAGCGGAACCCGTGTTTGAGAAGCGCCACTCGCTGGTGCATCACGTGGCCGCGATAGAGCGCGGAGTTCAAAACGCCACCCCCAGAGTCCGGGCGACATCCACGGCCGATCGGATGCCGTCTTCGTGAAAGCCGTTGTAGAGATGCGCGCCGGCGAAGTGGATGCGGTCCCGGCCGGAGAGCTCGCGCAGTTCCGCTTGCGCCCGGACCGCCGCCCGGTCCATCACCGGATGGGTGTAAGTCATCTCGGCGAAGACCGGACGGACGGATCGGTCGGGGTTGAGAGTCACGCCGTATTGGTTGGCGCTCTCGAAATTCTGCAGGCGATTCAGGTGGTACGTCATTGAGACCGGGGCCTGATCGTCGCGGCAGTCGGCGACATCGCAGTTCCAGGACGCCCAGGCCGCGGTCCTTCGGGGGAGAACCTCGCGGTCGGCGTGCAGGAGAGTTCGGTTGCTGGAGTAAGTGAAAGAGGACAAAGCGGTAGTTTCCGCTTCGGTCCGGGTGGTGAGCAGCCGCAGCGCGTCATCGGCGTGGCAGGCGAGGATGACCTGATCGAAGGTCTCGACCGGGTCTCCTCCGACGAGTTCCACTTTTGCGAAGGCGCCCGCCCGCGAAACTGCGGCAACCGGAGCGTTGTTTCGGGCGCGGGTTCCGAGGTCAGCAACCAGACGAGTCACGTACTCTCGCGATCCACCCTGCACGGTGAGCCATGGCGGCGCGCCATCCAGGGTGAGCCACCCGTGGTTGTCGAAGAAACGCAGGAAGGCCGCGGTATCGAAGTCGAGCACGCGCGAGAAGGACGCGGACCACACGGCGCCCGCCATGGGGAGCATGAAGTGGCGCGCAAAGGTCTCCGAGAATCGGCCGCGGCGCAGGAACTCTCCCAGGGCCAGGGATTCCTGGGGCGCTTTCAGGAACTTCTTCCCTCGCCATCCGAAGCGCGCGATGTCGATCAGAAGCCGGTAGTGGCCTGGGCTCGCGAGAAGAGATGGGGTTGCGAAAAGACCCGAGAGGCCTCGACTCGAGTATTCGATGCCGCAACCGCGGCAGCGCACACCGAAGGACATGTCGCTGGGCCGCGCTTGTATCCCGATCTCCTTGAACAGCTTGATCAGATTCGGATACGTGCGAGGGTTGAAGACGATGAAACCGGAGTCGAGGACCAGCCGATCGTCGCCATGCGAGATCTGGTGGGAATGAGCATGGCCACCGAAACGGTCCGCCGATTCGAAGAGGGTGACGTCGTGCCGATTGCGGAGAATCCAGGCGCACGAGAGTCCCGCGATTCCGGAGCCGACAATGGCGATCCGCATGTGGAGTTCCCCGGCTAGGCGGGAAGGCCCTTCTCGCCAGACCGGAGGACAGGCGCGGGCCCGCGAGCCGGCCTTCGGGCCTCTGCGTAGACCCGGGCGGGGACCGGGACCACGTCGGTCGCGAATCCCATGGCGGCCAGGGCTTTCACCGTCCAGTAAGTGGGATCGAGCTCCCACCAGTAGAAGCCGTTTCGGGCCGCGCGCTGAAAGCGGTGGTGGTTGTTGTGCCAGCCTTCGCCCAGGGTCACCAGAGTGGTCCAGAAATTGTTTCGGGAGTTGTCCGGCGTATCGAAGCGTCGCGAGCCGAACAGATGGTTGATGGAGTTGATGGCGAAGGTGCAGTGGGCGAGGGTGAAGGTCGGTACGCAGAAGCCGTAGACCAGGAAGGGCCACCCGCCGGCAAGGTAGAGGCCGAGAGCGAGCAGGATCGGGGGAACCGCGTAGTAACGATCGAGCCACCGAAGTTCGGGGTACTTCGAAAAGTCCCGGACGATGGGGTTTCCTGGATCGACCTTGTCCCAGCGGAGGTCGTTGGTGAACCAGCCCATGTGGGAATGGAAGAAACCGGAGATCACGGGCGAGTGAGGATCGCCTTCACGGTCCGCGAATTTGTGGTGGTACACATGGTTGCCCGCCCACCACAGCGGACCCTTCTGAAGTGCGGCGGTGCCGAGCCAGGCGAAGAGCAGGCGGACGGGTCGCGAGAGTTCGAAGGCTCGGTGAGCCATGTGCCGATGGAAGCACAAGGTGATGCCGATCATTCGCGCGTAGTGGGAGAACACGGCCAGGGCGATGAGAGCGCCCGTCGGTGGATACGCAAAGGCGAGCAGAGCCGTCGACTGGATGGCCCAGAACAGGACGAGGTTGGCTTTCCCCATGTCTATTGATGCTTGAGTTCGAGTCTACGGAACCGCTCGAGTATATTCGAAAACTGTCCAACACCTGCTCAGAGAGAATGACGACAATCATCCGTCGTCGGACCGGCCCGGGGTGTGCTTCCGGCCTTCGTGGAAGCGAGACTGGGTCTCGTGACCTGCGCCGCAAACGCAGCATCCCGGGCGTATGGGGGGTGAGTCCGTTCAACTCACGTGGCGGGTGGCCGCGAGGCGCCGTCCCCGGAGCGGGGAGAGGCAATCACCTATCATTGCGAATGGATCTGAGGAGGGAGCGTCGGTGAGCAAGAGGGGCGCCGTGAACTCGGTTTGCTTTGTCGTCCTGGCGGCTCTCTGCGCGAGCATCCCGGGGAGCTTCGCGATTCCCGACGACCGCTGGCCCGCTCCCGCGCGAGTGGTGGCCGTGGGCGACGTGCACGGCGATTTCGAGGCCTTCGTTACCATCCTGCAGGCCGCTTCGCTCGTGGATGAGAGCCTGAAGTGGACGGGCGGGCGAACGCACCTGGTGCAGGTCGGCGACCGCCTCGACCGGGGCGGGGACTCGCGCAAGGTCATGGACCTCTTGATCCGCCTGGAGAAGGAGGCCGGCAAGGCCTTGGGCCGCGTGCACGCGCTCACCGGCAACCACGAGACCATGAACATGCTGGGCGACCTCCGCTACACGGTGCCCGAGGAGTTCGCGGCCTTCAAGGGTCCCGCGTCTGCCCGCTACCAGGACGAGTTCTTCGAGAGGATGGTCAGGGGCCGACGCGACCGGGGTGAGACGCCGCCGACCGAGGCCGACCGCCGGCTCTTCGAGGCGCAGCATCCTCTCGGCTGGGTGGAGCACCGTCGCGCCTTCGCCCCGGAGGGTACCTATGGTGGCTGGATCGCCCGCGCCAACGCCGTGGTCAAGGTCGGCGACTCGCTGTTTCTGCACGGCGGCCTGTCGCCGAAGTACGCCGACTTCTCCCTGAACGACCTGAACGAGCGCGTGCGGCGCGAGATGGGGGACCCCGATCCGATGACCGCCGTGGTCTCACGGGACCCCGAGGGGCCGCTGTGGTTCCGCGGCCTTGCGCAGGGCGGGCCCGATCTGCTCCCGCACGTGGAGGCGGTCCTCGCGCGTCATCGCGCGAAACGGATCGTGATCGGCCATACCACTACCGAGGGGCTCGTGCTCCCGCGGTTCGGCGGCCGGGTGATCCTCATCGACGTAGGGCTCGCCAAGGTCTACGGCGGCCCGCCCGCGGCCCTGGTGCTCGAAGAGGGCCGGGCCTTCGCCCTCCACCGCGGGCGCAAGTTGCCGCTTCCCGAGGCCGAGGGCGAGCCGCTCTTGGCCTATGTGCGGGAGGTGTCGACGCTGGAGCCCGAGTCCGCCAAGCTCCAGGCGTTGCTACGGCAGCTCCAGTCGGCTTCCACGGCCGTGCCCGTCCCACGCTGACCATCGGGCGAGACGTTCATGCCCTCGCCGGACTGATTCCCAGTGGTCACGGACGTGGCCGTCTTCACGGAGACCGGCCCTTTCGCGGGAGTTCCTCCAGGTGCGCGTCACGGAAGGCTCCGGGACAGACTAGAGTGGTCCATCCGCTCCGGCCCCTATCGGTGAAGCAGGATCTTATCTACTTGGCAGAGGGTGGACAATCTCACTTGGCCCTTACACCCTTCGCCATCATTTTGACCGCATGTCCGCCGAACGGTAGCTTCTCCGCCGAAATCCCAACGCTGTCGCGCCGAGGCTGCGATCCGCCATGACCCGCCTGATCCAGCGGGTGCTCAACCTGCAACGAGAAGATCTAGGCCGCGGCGGGCTGCTCTTCGTCTACCTCTTCCTCGTCATCTCGAGTTACGTCGTGGGGAAGGCGGGGCGGTCGGCGCTGTTCCTGGGCAAGTACGCGGCCGTGAACCTTCCGTACGTGACGATCGCCATCGCCATCGGGGTGGGGCTGGTGGTGGCCATTTATGTGCGGATCTCCCGCGCCACCACGCTGCACAATCTTCTGGTCGGCAGCCTGGTCTTCTTCGCATTGAATGCCCTCGGATTCTGGTACGGCGCCCGCCACTACAAGAGCGCCTGGCTCTACCCGGCGTTCTACATCTGGGTCGGCATCTATGGCGTGCTGGCGCCAACCCAGGTGTGGACCCTGGCGAACCACTCGCTGAGCACGCGCGAGGCGAGACGGCTCTTCGGGCTGGTGGGAAGCGGCGCGATCTCAGGCTTCATCTTTGGCGGCTTCCTGACCGGGCAACTGGTCGGGCGCTTCGGTGCGGAGAGCGTCCTGTTGGGGATGGCGCTCCTGACGGGCGCCTGCGTCATCCCGGTCACCTTGCTCCTGCGCCCGGGAAACGCCGTCCCCGTCGAGCCGGCGAGCGCCGCCGAGGGACAGCTGGCCGTCGCCGATACCAGGCAAGGCCTCGGGCCCTATTTTCTGGAAAGCCTGCGGCTCGTGGGCTCGTCTCCCTACCTGCGCGCTATCGCCGCGTTGATTTGCCTCTCCTCGATCGCCACCACCATCGCCAATTGGCAGTTCGAGGCGTTGACGCAGGCCCATTTCACGATGGACAAGAACGCCATCGGGCGATTCCTCGGCGACTTCTATTTCTACGCCGGCATCGCCTGTCTGCTGGTGCAACTGCTGTTGACGTCGCGACTGCTGCGCCGTTTCGGCATCGGCCCCGGGCTCTTCCTGGTGCCGCTGGCGTTGCTCCTGGGCACGTCGGTGCTCGGGATCTTCGGGGCGCTTTGGGCCGCGATCCTGCTCCGGGGCAGCGACCAGGTCCTGCGCTACTCGATCGACAAGTCCAGTGTCGAGTTGCTGTACCTGCCGGTCGCGCCGAGCATCAAGCTCGCGGTGAAGTCGTTCATCGATACCGTGGTGTGGCGCCTGGGCGACGGGCTCGCGGGCATAGCACTGCTGCTGGTCGCGACCTGGGGCGGCCTCTCCGCCCGCCAGGTGAGTGGGGTGAACCTGGTCTTCATTCTGGGCTGGATCTCGGTGGCGCTCTTGGCCCGTCGCGAGTACGTCAATACCCTGCGCGAGTCCATCCTGCAGCACCGCCTGGACGCCAAGCGTGTCTCCGCCCCGGAGTTGGGCCGTACCGCCACGGAGCTGCTGGTCGACCGTCTCGAAGCCACCGACCCCCAGGAGATCCTCTACGCCCTGGGCCTCCTCGAGATCGGAAGCGGACAGGCGCATCCCGCGGTGCGCGGCCTGCTCGACCATCCCTCCCCGGAAGTGCGCCAGAAGGCGATCGTCATCCTCGGCGGGTTCGGCGACCTGTCCGTGCGCGGCCGGGTCGAGGAGCTGCTGCGCGACCCTCATCTGGAGGTCCGCACGGAGGCGTTGCTCTACCTCTCACGCCACGCCCACCTCGATCCCCTCACGCGCATCGAGGAGCTGGGCGATTTCGCCGATTTCTCCATCGGCGCCTCCCTGGTGGCTTTCCTGGCGCATCCCGGCCCCGCGCAGAACCTGCCCGCCGCGGAGCTTTTGCTGGAGAAGATGGTCAACGAGTCGGGGCCCGAGGCCCGGCGCCTCCGGATGGAGGCGGCCCGGCTGGTCGCTCGGCTCCCGAAGCTGTTCCCCGACGCGTTGCGCCGCCTGATCGATGACAGCGATCCGGAGGTGGCCGCCGAAGCCGTGCGGGCCGCCGGAGAGTTGCGCAGTCGGCCCTTGGTGGCTCCGCTGCTGGACCGCATCGCCGAGCCGCCGCTGACGGCAGTGGTGGCGGGCGCCCTCGCCCGCTTCGGTGATTCGGTGGTGGGCACACTGCGAGACCACCTCACGGACCCGTCGGTTTCGATGCGGACGCGGCGCGAGATCCCCGGCGTCCTCGCCGCCATCGGTACCAACGATGCGGCGCGCGCGCTCCGGGAGGCCCTGCTGGAACCGGATACCGAGCTTCGCTTCCGCTCAATCCAGGCGCTCAACAAGATTTACAAGGCTCACCCCGGGGCCGAGCGCGACACCCAGATGATCGAGACGGTGCTGGCCGCCGAGATCCTCGGACATTACCGCTCGTACCAGATCCTCGGCAGCCTGGGCGAGAGCTTCCCCGGCGACGACCCGATCACGCGCGCCCCTCGCGAATCGATGGATCTGGAGCTCGAGAGAATCTTTCGACTGCTGGGGCTCCTGTACCCGCGTTACGACCTCCACAGTGCCTATTTCGGCCTCCAGTCTTCCGACCCGGTGGTCCACGACAACGCGCTGGAGTTCCTCGATAACATCCTGCGGCCACAGCTCCGCAGCGTGCTCGTGCCGCTGCTCGACTCCGGCGTCAGCGTCGCCGAGCGGGTTCGGCTGGCTCACACTCTCGTCGGCACGAAGATCGAGAGCCGCGAACAGGCCGTGGCCGCGCTTTTGGCGAGCGAAGAGCCGTGGCTCAAGTCCTGCGGCGCTTATGCCGTCGGGAGGCTCGACCTGCGCCAGCTGGAATCTGAGCTCGATCGTTGCCTCGAGCACGAAGACCCGCTCCTGCGGGAGACCGCCCGGCAGGCCAAGCTCCGGCTCTCGGCCGAGCCGCCCGCGAGCGTCTGACCCGTGACGGCCTATACTGAAAATGGAAAGAAAGGAACGAAAGAGATGAAGATACGGCGTCGAATCGTCCTCGTAACCCTGCTGGCGGCCACGAGCGCGGCGGTCGCTCAAGAGGCCACGCCCACTCCCACGCCTGCGCCGGCGAAACTCACCCTCAGCGACCCCGAGCAGGAGCGCTTCCTGCTCGAAGGCGAGATCGTGCGCCGACGCTCGGCCTCCGGCGGCCGCACCGGCACCGAGCGCGTCACCTTGCGACTTCAGGGCCAGGAGCACGACGCTCACATCCAGACGATCGACGAGCAACAGCAGCAGAAGGAACTTGTCTTCGGCTCCGAGCTCGACTTCCGCGACAGCTATCGGAACAACGTGGCCGCCTACCGCCTCGACCGCCTTCTCGGGCTGGGCATGGCGCCCGTGACGGTGGCGAGAAGCGACCGGGACCGCCGGGCGTCCTTCATGTGGTGGGTGGATGACGTGTTGATGGACGAGAGCGCGCGCCTGGCGAAGAAGGTCGCGACGCCCGACGTCGATGCATGGAATCGCCAGATGTACGTGGTCCGCGTCTTCGACCAGTTGATCTACAACTTCGACCGCAACCTCGGCAACCTCCTGATCGACCGGGATTGGCGGATCTGGATGATCGACCACTCGCGGGCCTTCAAGATGTTCAAGGAGATCAAGACCCCGAAGAACCTAGGTGATCGATGCGCGCGCGAGCTGCTGGCCGGTCTGCGGCGCCTCGACCGCCCCACCCTCGATGTCGCCATGAAAGACCTCTTGGTTCGTTCGCAGATCGAGGGCTTGCTGGCCCGGCGGGACGCGATCGTCCGGTACTTCGACGCGAAGATCGCGCAGCTCGGAGAGGCGAGCGTGTTGTACGATCTCCCGGTGCGAGTCAACCCGGCGGTGGCGGCGCGCTGAGCGTGCCGATGCGCGAGCGACGGATCGCCGCGGCCAGCGTCGTCATCGGTGTGTGATCTCTGCGACCCAGATGTCGGCCTGACGCTCTTCCAGGGTGAAGAAGAATCGTCCGGCGCCGGCCGCGAAGTCCGGACGGATGGACGGTCGCGCCGGGTCGCTGAACCGGACGAGCAGCCGCGGCTTTCCGCCTTGCGTCGGCACGGACCAGATCGCCGACCGCCCCTCGGGGTCTGTGCTCTTGAAAAAGAGCGTTCGGCCATCGTCGGACGGGACGACGCTCCGTGACCGTGGATCCGAAGAGGTCGTCGGCGCGTACACCACGCGCGGCCGTCCGGGCTCGGCCGGAATCACTTCGATCGCGCCGTCGCGACGAGGGTAGGCCAGCGCGCGCCCATCGGGCAACCATGATCCTCTTCCAGGTTGCTGGAGGCCCTGGCGAAGGAGCGTCGGTGCGCCCCAGGTCCCCGCCGCGTTGCGGCGGACCACGAACAGCGTTTGGGTGTCTTGGTCGTGGAAGGCGATGGCACCGCCCTCTGGCGACCACACCGGATACTGCTCTTGCGCGGCTGTGGCGGTGATCGTCTGCAGTGGTTCGCCGTCGAGGGGCTTCACATAGATGTCCCGCGACCCCGATCGCCATGAGTGGTAGACGATCGCGCGGCCATCCGGTGAGAGGTCCGGGGCGAAATCGTCGGCCGGGTCGGTGGTCAGCCGCTCCGGAGGCCCGCCGTCGATCGGAATCCGGAAGATCTCGGCGTTGCCGTGCAGGGTTGAATCGTAGAGAAGCCATTGACCGTCGCGTGACACACGCATGGCTTCCACGACCTGGTTGGAGCTGGTCAAGGCCAGGGCGCGGGAGGTGTCGATGGCGGCACCCGACGGTATGGGCAGCGACCAGATGTTCGCGCGCGAGGCATAGGTGACGTAGACGAGTCGCTGGCTCGCGGCGGCAAAGGAGACGGAGAGCACGCCGAGGCCGGTGGTGATCCGCTGCGGCGAGCCCTTCACCCGTCCGTCGGGGGCGATATCCGCGACGTAGATGTCGCGCGGCCCGTCCCGGCTCGACACGAAGTACAACTGTCGGCCGTCCGAAGACCAGGCGGGGCTGAGGTTGGACGCCGTGGCCTCGATGACCGTGACGAACGCGCCGCCCGTGACCGGCGCGAGCACGATGGCGCTCGGGGCGATGTTCCCGAACCCCGGGTTCGGCCACGGGCCGTCAGAATTACCCGAGACGCAAGCCACCCAGTCATTGCGGGGAGACCAATCGCAGGAGTGCAGGTCCAGGTCCGACGGGCCACTCGCGATGGAATGCTCGCCGCCCCCATTGAGCGCGACGATCGAAAGCGAATCAGCGGAGAGTCGCCCCACCCGGGCCAGGAGCACCCGCTTGCCGTCGGGTGACCAGGCGGCCGCGCTGAGCGGCCCTGGCACGGCGCGCAGCCCCGCGCCGCCGAGCGGCCCCGCCGCGACACGCCGCGCCGCGCCGCCGAGCGCCGATGCGACGTAAGCACCCGCGGGAGTCAGAAACAGAATCTGGCTGCCGTCGGGCGACCACCGGGGCGCATACTCGAACGCGGCGCCGGTTTCCGACAGCGTAAGCGTCCGGCCGCCCGCCACCGGCCGGATGAAGATGCGCATGTGTGTGGGCTGGCCCGAGGCGTAGGCGAGCAGCTTCCCGTCCGGAGACAGAGCCGCACCGATCTCGAGCCCGTCGTCCTCCGTCACCTGCGTCACTGTGCCGATGGCGATTCGCGACGCGTTGCCGCGCTCGGCCTCCCGCGACGAATTCCATCTCCACATCGCGAGCCCGACGAGGACAAGTGCCGCGACCACCATCGCCGCGCCGATAAGCCCGCGCCCAGGGCGCCGCGCCGCCGAGGCACCGGTCGGCATCGCGTCGGTCTGCTTGGTGTCCGCCGGTCCCGATCCGGAGAGTGCTTCGAGCGCGAAGGCGATGTCGCGCGCGGTCTGAAATCGCTCGTTGACATTCTTCTCGAGGCAGTGCCGGACGATGCGCTCGAGAGCCGGGGGCAGGTCGACGCGGAGCGCGCCCAGCGCGGGCGGATCCTCGCGCAGAATCGCGGTCATCGTCTCCGCGGGCGTGTCGCGGCGAAACGCCCGCTGGCCGGTCAGCATTTCGTAGAGAACCGCGCCGAACGCGAACAAGTCCGCGCGGGTGTCGACCCCCTGGCCCCGCACCTGCTCGGGCGCCATGTAGCCGACGGTGCCGAGGACGGCGCCCGCGTGGGTCACCGCCTGATACGTTTCCGTTGCGGCCTCGGGATCCGGCGTGTGGCGCGCGAGGCCGAAATCGAGAATCTTCACCGGGCCGTCGGCGAGAAGGAAGATGTTCTCCGGCTTCAAGTCGCGATGGACGAGGTGCTTGTCGTGGGCCGCGGCCAGGCCATGCGCGATCTGAACCGCCCAGTCGATCGCCTTGCGGATCGGCAGTGGGCCCTGTCTCAGCCGCTCGCGCAGCGTCTCGCCTTCGAGCAGCTCGGTTACGGCATAGAGCCGGCCGTCGTGCGAGCCCGTGTCGAAGATCGCGAGGACGTTCGGATGGGACAGCGCGGCGACGGCCTTCGCCTCGCGCTCGAAGCGGGCGCGTTGGACCGGATCGAGCGCGACGCTCTCCGGCAGCACCTTGACCGCGACGTCGCGTTGCAGGCGTGCATCATGCGCCCTGTAAACCTCGCCCATGCCGCCGGCCCCGATCTGAGCCACGACCTCGTACGGCCCCAAACGCGTTCCGCATTGGATGGGCACGCCGCGATCTTAACCACGATGGCCACGCAGTGCAGGAAGGCTTGCGCGTTCCCCTGAATGGAGTGCATTGCTCGGCCCACGCGCCACCATATAAGGTCCGCGTCGTGAGCAGCCCGTTTCCATGGATCGTGGCGGCCTGGCTGGCTCTCTCCATCCGCGGGCTCGCCCCCGTGGCGAGCTTCGGGGGCTGGAAGTCCATCCTGATCCTCGAGGTTCTGGCCCTCGGCGCCTGCCTGGTTCCCGCCTGGCGGCTTCGACGGTCGCCGAGTGATGGGGTGTTGCGGGATCCCGCGACCTTCCTCCTCCTCGCGAACTTTCCGCTTTGGGCGCTGTCCTACTTCGTGGTCGGCGCCCATCACGGTGTCGACGCCATCGACCATCTGGAGTTTGTCCGCAGCGTGGTGTTCGATCACGACCTCGATGTCCGCAACGACGACGCCGTCTTCGGCGGCGAGGCGAGCCGGATCGACCCTTCCCAGATCAACATGCACGGCGTGGGTCCGGCCATTCTCTGGACGCCCATGTACGTGGTGGCCGATCTGCTTTGCGGAACCATAGGGCAAAGCTGCAATGGAGCCAGCCGTCCTTACCTTGCCGCCTGCACGCTGACAAGCATGATGGCGAGTGCCTGGGGGCTGGTCGCGGCCTACCGCCTGGCCCTCCGGTTCGCGCCCCGCGGCCCCGCCTTGGTCGCGATATTCGGCGTGGCCTGGGGGACGTTCCTCTCGTGGTACATGACGGTCGAGCCGACCATGTCCCACAACCTGTCGTTCGCCGCGTCCGCTCTGGCGTTCGTGCTGATGGCTCGGGCCGAAGGCCACAGGCACCGCTGGTTCGTCTCGGGCCTGGTCATCGGCTTCACCGCTTCGATCCGCTTCGCGGATATCCTCATCGGCGCTTTCGCGCTCCCCTTCATCTTCGCCCCCGCCTCGCCCCGCGCGGCGCGTGACATGGTCAAGGATGCGCTGTCACTGATCGCGGGAGTGGTCGTCGGCTTTGCCCCGCAGATGTATGCGTGGCAGCAGATCTTTGGGCGGCCTCTCGTGATTCCGCATGGAAACGACTTCCTCTATCACGCCACCTCGGCAGTGGACGTGCTGTTCTCACCGCAATCCGGCCTCTTCACCTGGTCGCCTCTCCTGTATCTGGCGATACCGGGCCTGCTCGCGGCAAGGCGGCTGGGCTGGCGCTTCGCAGTGGGTTCGTGGGTCGCTCTGGTCCTCGTCTATGTGACGAACGCGCGTGCGCACTGGTGGGCGGGCTCGGGCTTCGGAGCGCGGCGGTTCTGCACCGTTCTTCCCTTGCTCGCCGTGGGTCTGGCGATTACGTTCGACGCCCTGAATCGCCTGCTGAAGAGGCATCCCCTCGTAGCCCCCGTCTCGATCGTGGCCGCGTTCACCACCTGGAATCTCCTGCTCGCCGAAGGCCAGCGCCAGGGTGCCTGGGTGTGGGACGGGCCGGTGAGCTTCTCTCAGATGGCGCGGGTCAGCGCGGATCTCGTGGATCGCAGCGTCGGCTCACCTTTCGCGATTCCCGGCGCGCTGGTCGAGAGCGTGAAGAACCGCCAGCCCCTTTCGGAGTATGAGTCGGCGCTCTTCCGCCGCACGTTCTCGCGTTTCACCCTTCGCTTCGGTGACGGCGACCTTCCCTACCTCGGGAAGGGCTTTTCGGTGCCGCAGAGTCAGGGCGACGACCTTCATCGGTCGACCCGAGACGGACGCATCGCCATGGCCCTTCATCGCGCGGAGGACTACGTTGTCGGGTTGCAGGTCGCGGGAAGCGAAGGCCAGACCCTGGTGCTGGAGATCAATGGCCGCGTCGCCTTGAACTGTCCGCTGGCCCAGCGGCCGGAGCGTTGCGAAGGCATTGTGGGATCGCCGCTCTTCCGGGAAGGCAGAAACGAGATCCGCGCTCGCGTCGAGCCCGTGAACCCGCGGACGTTCGACGCGCGCCTCTACTCAATCGACCTGACTCCCAGACGTAACGCGGTCGAAGCGAAGGCGCCCGCGACCCCGGACGCCCGCTAGTCATGTGTTTCACGCTGTTGGAGTCTTATCCAGGGCGAGGCGTGCGCGACGTACTTTCTCGATGATCGTTTCGGCCTTCGCCTTCCAGACAAATGGTCGAGGGCTGTCGTTGTGCCCGTCGATGTAGTCGGAGA